>JBDTPG010000033.1:0-21651 GCA_039932815.1 Caldimonas sp. | reverse complement strand
TCGGCCCAGGCCCAGTCGAACACGTACTCGCCGTAGGAGTGGTCCTTGAGGTAGAGCGGGCAGGCGGCGACGAGGTCGCCACCGCGCTCGAGGGCGAGGAAGTGCGGCGCCCAGCCGGTCGCGCCGACCGCGCTCGCCGATTCGTGCAGCGCGCGCAGGTAGGCCATCGACACGAACGGCGTCGCCGAAGGCTGGGCGGCGACGAGCGCGTCCCAGATCGCCGCGTCGATCTCGCCCGGGTCGTCGAAGACGCGGATGACGTACTCTTCGTCGCTCGTTTCGCTCTGCCTGCGCTTGCGCGCGTCGTCGTCCATATGTCAGCTGTCTCGCCTGTCAAAGTGGCGTTGGCGCAGATCAATGCCACGGTCGGCGACCTCGCAGGCAACGTCGGGAAGATCGTCGCCGCGGCGCGGCGCGCGTACCGGGAGGGAGCGCGCGTCGTGCTCAGCCCCGAATTGGGCCTCAGCGGCTATCCCCCCGAGGACCTGCTCCTGCGCCCGGCATTCATGGCGGCGTGCGCCGATGCGCTCGCCGATTGCGCAGTTCAGCTCGTCGATCTGCCGGGTCTCTTCGTCGTCGTCGGCCATCCGCATCAGGTGGGTCCCGCGGGCGATGTTAGGTCGAAGTCCGTCGCGGTGCCTTTGCGCTTCAACGCCGCGTCGGTGATCTCGGCAGGTCGAGTCGTCGCGACGCATTGCAAGCGCGAGCTGCCGAACTATCAGGTCTTCGACGAGCGCCGCTATTTCGCCTCCGGTCGCGACCACGGCATGCCGGCCGTCGTCTTCGCCGTCGGCGGCTTGCGCTTCGGCCTCGTCATCTGCGAGGACGCCTGGTTCGACGAGCCGGCCGAGCAGGCCCGCGCCGCCGGCGCGCAGGTGCTCTGCGTCGTCAACGCCTCGCCGTTCCATCTCGGCAAGATGGCCGAGCGCGAAGAGCGCATGGCGGCGCGCGCGCGCGCCCTCGCCATGCCGCTTCTCTACGCTCACCTCGCCGGCGGGCAGGACGAGGTCGTCTTCGACGGCGCATCGTTCGCCCTCGATGCGAACGGCCAGGTCGGTGCGCGCGCCCGGATGTTCGACGAGGATCTCGCGCTCGTCGAGGTCACGGCGACATCCGCCCGCGGAGCGATCGCAGCCATCCCGGGCATCGAAGCGCAGGCCTGGGCGGCGCTCGTCGTCGGCGTTCGCGACTACGTCGGCAAGAACGGCTTTCCCGGCGTCATCATCGGCCTGTCGGGCGGCATCGACTCCGCCCTGGTGCTGGCGATCGCCGTCGACGCGCTCGGCCCCGAGCGCGTGCGCTGCGTCATGATGCCGTCGCCGTACACGGCGTCGATCTCGTCGATCGACGCGCGCGACATGGCCGGCCGTCTTGGCGTGCGCTACGACGAGATGCCCATCCTGCCGATGTTCGAGGCGTTCGGGCGCGGCCTGGCGGGACAGTTCGCCGGCCTGCCTGAAGATTCGACCGAAGAGAACCTGCAGGCGCGGATCCGCGGCACGCTGCTGATGGCGCTCTCGAACAAGCTCGGCTGGATCGTCCTGACCACGGGCAACAAGAGCGAGATGGCGACCGGCTACTGCACCCTCTACGGCGACATGGCAGGTGGCTTCGCCGTCCTCAAGGACGTCGTGAAGACGCTCGTCTTTCGCCTTGCAGAGTGGAAGAACGCCCAGGGCCGCGAGGTCATTCCGCGCCGGATCATCGAGCGGCCGCCCTCGGCTGAGCTGCGCGCCGAGCAGACCGACCAGGACAGTCTGCCGCCCTACGACGTGCTCGACGCCATCCTGCAGCGCTACATGGAGGAGGATCAGGGCATCGAGGAGATCGTCGCCGCCGGACTGCCGCCCGCCGAGGTGGAGCGCGTCACCCGTCTGATCAAGCTCAACGAGTACAAGCGGCGCCAGGCGCCGGTCGGCATCCGCATCACCCATCGCGCCTTCGGTCGCGACTGGCGCTATCCGATCACCTCGAAGTTCCGCGCCTGAGCGCATGCCTCGGTGCCGGAGGCCCTAAACTCGGTCGCATCGAATTCCTCGCGGAGCCGCGCCAATGAAGCAGATCACCGCCATCATCAAGCCGTTCAAGCTCGAGGAAGTGCGCGAAGCCCTGGCCGAGATCGGCGTCTCCGGCCTCACCGTCACCGAGGTCAAGGGCTTCGGGCGCCAGAAGGGCCACACCGAGCTCTATCGGGGCGCGGAGTACGTCGTCGATTTCCTGCCCAAGGTCAAGATCGAGGTCGTCGTCAAGGACGGTGACGCCGAGCGCTGCATCGACGCCATCGTCAAGGCGGCCAAGACCGGCAAGATCGGCGACGGCAAGATCTTCGTGACCCAGATCGACCACGTGGTCCGCATCCGCACCGGCGAGCTCAACGAAGACGCGGTGTAGCCGCTCCGGTGGCCGCTGGCGCCACTTTCACGAGGCGCGTCCCGCACAGGCGGTCGTGCCAGAACTGTCGTTCCGGCTCGAGCAGCGCCAGCAGGGCCCAGCCGGCGATCCCCGCCGCGACCGCGCCGAGGCTTCGTGCCGGCGGCCAGTGCAGTGCCGAAGAGAGCAGTGTCGCCGGACCGAACCAGGCGCAGCAGCAGGCGATGTAGCGGAGCAAAGCGCGCCCCTGCGAGAGCGGTGCGCCGGTCGCGGTGACGATGCGGATGCGCCAGGTCTGCATCGCCAGCGTCTGCCCGCGCTTGGACCACAGCCAGACGAAATAGACGCCGTACAGGACGAATGCATACACGCGCAGCGCGGCATCGCTCTGCAGCGGGTGACGCTGGCCGCTCTGGTCGAAGACGACGGCGCCGAGGACGCCCGGGATCAGAGCCAGGCCGAACAGCAGCGTCGCTTCGTAGGCGAAGCACGCCATGCGCCGGGCGAGCGAGGGTGTCGCGGCGCGACCGACGGCGAGGTCGCCGCCGTCGCCTTGCGCCACGCTCATCGCGGCGCTGCGGAAGCGGCGGCGAGCGGCGCGGGCCGGGGTGCCGACGCCGACGTCACCGCCGCGGCCTGCGGGCCGCGCCGCGGCAGCAGGGTAGACCGGTTGACGAATTCGGGCGTCGTCGCGATCTTCGGCATCCCCGACTGCTGATGCGGCGGCGGCGCCGGCCGGCGCGTGATCACGGTCGTGGTCGCGCCGGGGCCCGCCTGGACCATCGTCGGCGCGACTTGACGCGGTGCCGGCGACAGAAACGGATTGGGGACGACGTTGAACTTGGCTTCCTTGCTGTCGCGGCCCGCTCGGGCGGGCCTCGACGCGGCGTCGCGCGGCGCGCTCGCCGCCGAGGCGGCGCGGGCGGCAAGCTGCTGGCGCTGTTCAGGCGGCAGCGCCTGGTAGGTACGCCAGCGCTCGCCGCGGTCCGGGACCGGCAGCTGGCGCGCCTCCTCGAAGCGAAGGCGAGCCTGGCCGCGCTCGGCGGGCGTGAGCTTGGCCCACTCGGCCATGCGTTCGGTGATGCGCGCGCGTTCTTCCGGCGCGAGCTTCTTGAAGCGGCCGGCCAGGGCGATCCATTTCTGCTTGCGCGGCGCGTCGATGGCGGCCCAGTCGCGCTCGAGCGGGGCCAGCGCCTCGCGCTGCGCCGGCGTCAGCGCCTGCCAGCGGACGCCCTCTTCGCGTGCCACGGCGGCCGTGCCGCCAGAGGCGCGCGGCGCTTGGGCGAGGGCGTGGACGGCGCAGCCCGCGAGGGCCGCGCAGGCAAGGATCCGGAGCGCGGCGCGCCGTGCGGATTCGAGAGGCAGGGCGCGGCTCGGCGGGAGCGGCTCGCGCTGCATTGCCGCTCGCCTCATTCGCTCGGATGCGCCTTCAGGAACTCCGAGAAGCCGGGATCGCGATAGGCGTTGATCGGCAGGTCGTCGCCGAGCAGGGCTTCGTCGACCTCGGCGGCGACCGAGATCTGGGTGCGGTTCTGCCAGTCCTGGATCAGGACCAGGCCGCCGACGAGCGCCACCAGCGGCAGCACCGAGGCGAAGCGCAGCCACCAGTGCGAGCGGCTGAAACCGGCGATGGCGGCGCCCGAGGCGGTGACGCCGACACCGTGCGCGTTCTCGTGCGCGCGGCGCGCGATCTCGAGCGATTTCTCGCGCGCGAAGCGCAGCCGCTCGGCGACGTCGGGCGCGACCGTCCCGGCGCTTTCGCTCAGGCACGCGGCGATGCTGCGGGCGAAACGCGACTCGGCGGCCTCGCGGGCCACCGTCTTGTACGTGCTGTCGTTCTTCATGTCGTTATTCCCTTCGCCTTCAGGGCCTTCGCCAAGGCATGCACGGCTCGCGAGCAGTGCGTCTTGACGCTCCCTTCGGAACACCCCATCGAGGCGGCGGTCTCGGCGACATCGAGTTCCTCCCAGTAACGCAGGAGAAACGCCTCGCGTTGACGGCCGGGCAGGAGCGCGACCTCGGCCTCGATCATTTGCAAGATCTGAGCCCGGGAAACCGACTCTGCCGCGCTCTCGGACTGGAGCGGACCGCCGAGCGCTTCCAGGGTTTCCAGGATGTCGAAGTCGTCGTCCTTGCCCCCGGCGCCCTCGAAATCCGAGAAATTGCGCACGACCGCGTTGCGCACCTTCTGACGCCGGAACCAGTCCATGGTGGCGTTCGAGAGGATGCGCTGGAACAGCAGCGGCAGCTCGGCGGCCGGCCGGTCGGCGTATTTCTCCGAGAGCCGGATCATCGTGTCCTGGACGATGTCGAGGGCGGCATCGTCGTCGCGAACCGCGTAGACGGCCCGCTTCCAGGCACGCTTCTCGACGCTCTTCAGAAAGTCGGAAAGTTCTTTGTCGGTCGCCAAGGAAGGAGCGCCAGTTGCAGCAACTCGGGGCGCGCGATTATCACATCGGCACTTCCGCGCACCGACGCGAGCGCGAAGACGTCGACGACGATGCGATAATTACCGGTTGCACGACAGTTTTCGATCGTCCGGCCGCCCAAAGCGCGGCGGCCTCCGGCGATCGCTCAGGCACCGCACCCGCCTCACGAGGGCGAGGAAAGGTGCACCGATGGTTTTTCGTCAGAGAAATTCACAGAGGTGAAGAACATGGAAACCTCAGCGCCCCCGCTGAAACGCGTGCCCGCGGCGGCCGCCGCGCTTGCCCCCGACCCCGCACCCGCCGAGCCGAACGGCTCCGAGATCCTCGTCCGCTGCCTGCAGGCCGAGAACGTCCGCTACCTCTGGGGCTACCCGGGCGGTGCCGTCCTCTACATCTACGACGCGCTCTACAAGCAGGAGACGATCCAGCACGTCCTGGTTCGCCACGAGCAGGCCGCGGTGCACGCGGCCGACGGCTACGCACGCGCCACCGGCGAAGTCGGAGTCGCCCTCGTCACCTCCGGGCCGGGGGTGACGAACGCGGTCACCGGGATCGCCACCGCGTACATGGATTCGATCCCGATGGTGATCGTCACCGGTCAGGTGCCGACGCCGGCGATCGGCCTCGACGCCTTCCAGGAATGCGACACGGTCGGCATCACGCGGCCGATCGTCAAGCACAACTTCCTCGTCAAGGACGTCCGCGAGCTGGCGGCGACGATGAAGAAGGCGTTCCACATCGCCCGCACCGGCCGGCCCGGCCCGGTCGTCGTCGACGTGCCGAAGGACGTGTCGATGATGCGCGCGCCCTTCCACTACCCAGCGAGCGTCGAGATGCGCTCGTACAACCCGGTCAAGAAGGGGCACGGCGGCCAGATCCGGAAGGCGGCCCAGCTGCTTCTGGCCGCCAAGCGGCCCTACATCTACACGGGAGGCGGCGTCGTCCTCGGCAATGCCTCGGCCGAGCTGCGCGCGCTCGTCGACCTGCTCGGTTTCCCGTGCACCAACACGTTGATGGGCCTGGGCGCCTACCCGTCGAGCGACCCCAAGTTCCTCGGCATGCTCGGCATGCACGGCACCTACGAAGCGAACATGACGATGCAGAACTGCGACGTCCTGCTCGCCGTCGGCGCCCGCTTCGACGATCGCGTCATCGGCAACCCGAAGCACTTCGCGTCGGTCGAGCGGAAGATCATCCACATCGACATCGATCCGTCGTCGATCTCCAAGCGCGTCCGCGTCGACGTGCCGATCGTCGGCGACGTCAAGGACGTCCTGCAGGAGCTGACGGCGCTGCTGCGCGAGGCGGCGTCCAAGCCCGACGTCAAGTCGCTTTCCCCCTGGTGGGCGCAGATCAACGAGTGGCGCAAGAAGGACTGCCTGGCCTACCCGAAGGGCAACGGCGACGTCATCAAGCCGCAGCACGTCGTCGAGACGCTCTGGCAGCTCACGCGGGACCGCGAGACCTACATCACCTCCGACGTCGGCCAGCACCAGATGTGGGCGGCGCAGTACTACCGCTTCGAGGAGCCGCGCCGCTGGATCAATTCCGGCGGCCTCGGCACGATGGGCGTCGGCCTGCCGTACGCGATGGGGATCAAGCTCGCCAAGCCGGAGGCCGAAGTCGTCTGCATCACCGGCGAGGGCTCGATCCAGATGTGCATCCAGGAGCTCTCGACCTGCCTGCAGTACAAGACGCCGATCAAGATCGTCTCGCTCAACAATCGCTACCTCGGCATGGTGCGGCAGTGGCAGCAGATCGACTACGGCGGCCGCTACTCGCACAGCTACATGGACGCGCTGCCCGATTTCGTCAAGCTCGCCGAGGCCTACGGCCACGTCGGCATCCGGATCGACAAGCCCGACGAGGTCGAGCCGGCGCTGAAGAAGATGCTCGCGCTGAAGGATCGCACCGTCTTCCTCGACGTCCGCACCGACCAGACCGAGAACGTCTGGCCGATGGTGCAGGCGGGCAAGGGGATCACCGAGATGCTGCTCGGATCGGAGGACCTGTGAAGCACATCATCGCGGTCCTGATCGAGAACGAGCCCGGCGCGCTGTCGCGGGTCGTCGCGCTATTTTCTGCGCGCGGCTACAACATCGAGACGCTCACCGTCGCCCCGACAGAGGACCCGTCGCTGTCGCGGATGACGATCGTCACGACCGGATCCGACGAGGTCATCGAGCAGATCACCAAGCACCTCAACCGCCTGATCGAGGTCGTGAAGGTGGTCGACCTCACCGAGGGCGCCTACACCGAGCGCGAGCTGATGCTGATCAAGGTGCGCGCCGTCGGCAAGGAACGCGACGAGATGAAGCGCATGGCCGAGATCTTCCGCGGCCGCATCATCGACGTCACCGAGAAGAGCTACACCGTCGAGCTGACCGGCGCCGCCGACAAGCTCGACGCCTTCCTGCAGGCGATCGACCGCAGCGTCATCCTCGAGACGGTGCGCACCGGCTCGAGCGGCATCGGCCGCGGCGAGCGGATCCTCCGCCTCTAGGCCCACTGAATTCCAACGGAGCAATCGAATGAAGGTCTACTACGACAAGGACGCCGATCTGAGCCTGATCAAGGGCAAGAGCGTGACGATCGTCGGCTACGGCTCGCAAGGGCATGCGCACGCACAGAACCTCTCGGACAGCGGCGTTCGCGTCACCGTCGGCCTGAGGAAGGGGGGCGCCTCGTGGGCCAAGGCGGAGGCGGCCAAGCTCAAGGTCGCCGAGGTCGGCGAGGCGGTCAAGGCGGCCGACATCGTCATGATGCTGCTGCCCGACGAGCAGATCGCCGCGGTCTACAACGCCGAGGTCGCGCCGAACATCAAGCAGGGCGCCTCGCTCGCGTTCGCGCACGGCTTCAACGTCCACTACGGCCAGGTCGTTCCGCGCGCCGACCTCGACGTCTGGATGGTCGCGCCGAAGGCGCCCGGGCACACCGTTCGCTCGACCTACACCCAGGGCGGCGGAGTTCCCCACCTGATCGCCGTCCATGCCGACAAGTCCGGCAAGGCGCGCGATCTCGCGCTCAGCTACGCCGCGGCCAACGGCGGCGGCAAGGCCGGCGTGATCGAGACCAACTTCCGCGAGGAGACCGAGACCGACCTGTTCGGCGAGCAGGCCGTCCTCTGCGGCGGCACCGTCGAGCTGATCAAGGCCGGCTTCGAGACGCTCACCGAAGCGGGATACGCCCCCGAGATGGCGTACTTCGAGTGCCTGCACGAGCTCAAGCTCATCGTCGACCTGATCTACGAAGGCGGCATCGCCAACATGAACTACTCGATCTCGAACAACGCCGAGTACGGCGAGTACGTGTCGGGGCCGAAGGTGATCACCGACGAGACCCGCGCGGCGATGAAGAAGATGCTGCGCGACATCCAGACCGGCGAGTACGCGAAGAGCTTCATCACCGAGAACCGCGCGGGTGCGCCGACGCTGCTCTCCAAGCGCCGCCTGATGTCGGAGCACCCGATCGAGGTCGTCGGCGAGCAGTTGCGGGCGATGATGCCGTGGATCAAGAAGAACCGGCTCGTCGACCAGTCGCGCAACTGAAGCAGAACGGCGGGGCGGGCATGGAAGATCCCCGGGTCGCCGTCGACAGCGATCGCGTCGCCGTCGTCGAGCCGCCGCCGCGGCCGCGCAGGAAGGGGATCTACATCCTGCCCAACCTGTTCACGCTCGGCGCGCTGTTCGGCGGCTTCTACGCCGTCGTGATGGCGATGAACGGGCGCTTCGAGCAGTCGGCTTACGGCATCTTCGCGGCGATGGTGCTCGACGCCCTCGACGGCCGCGTCGCCCGGATGACCAAGACCCAGAGCGTCTTCGGCGAGCACATGGATTCGCTTTCCGACATGGTCTCGTTCGGCGCGGCACCGGCGCTGATCGCCTACGAGTGGGCGCTGCGCGGCCTTGGCAAGCCGGGCTGGATCGCGGCGTTCGTCTATTGCTCCTGCACGGCGCTGCGTCTGGCTCGCTTCAACACCAACGTCGGCGTCGTCGACAAGCGCTTCTTCCAGGGCCTGCCCAGCCCGGCGGCGGCCGCGCTGGTGATGGGGTTCATCTGGCTGATGGACAACGCCGGCTTCACCGGAATCGAGGAAGGGCCGTGGCTCGGCTGGGTGACCTTCGGCTTCACGCTTTATGCCGGGTTGACCATGGTCACCAACGTGCCGTTCTACAGCTTCAAGGACCTGAGCATCAAGCGCTCGGTGCCGTTCGTCGTCATCGTCCTGATCGCCTTGGGCATCGCGATCATCAACATCCACGTGCCCGGGGCACTGTTCGGGCTCTTCGTCGCTTATGGCGTGTCGGGTTACGGGGTGTACGTGTGGAAGAAGCTGAAGGGCAAGCCGGTGAGCGTGATTGCAACGTCGACCGACGAGCCTGACGAACAAGGCTTGCACCGCTGAGCCGCCCTGAGCTATATTGATCCGGTGATGTCGCGAATCCGTTCGGCCCTGCTGCTTCTTCTTCGACCTTTCAGGGCTCGCTGAACGACCTCGTCCCAACGTCTCGTCTGACCGGCCCGCTAGCAAACGCAGCGGGCCGTTTTGTTTTCTGCCTCGAAAGAACGTCATGACCGACCGCCTGTTCATCTTCGACACCACCCTGCGCGACGGCGAGCAATCGCCCGGCGCCTCGATGACCAAGGACGAGAAGCTGCGCATCGCGCGCCAGCTCGAGCGGCTCAAGGTCGACGTCATCGAGGCCGGCTTCGCGGCGTCGTCGAACGGCGACTTCGAGGCGGTGAGGGCCATCGCGCAGGCGATCAAGGGCTCGAGGGTGTGCTCGCTCGCGCGCGCCAACGACCGCGACATCAGCCGGGCCGCCGAAGCGCTGAAGGGCGGTGAGGCGACCCGGATCCACATCTTCCTCGCCACCAGCGACCTGCACATGGAGAAGAAGCTCCGCATGACGCGCGAGCAGGTGTTCGAGCAGGCCCGGCTTTCGGTGCGCTTCGCGCGAAACCTCAACGGCGACATCGAGTTCTCGCCCGAGGACGGCTATCGCTCCGATCCCGAGTTTCTCTACCGCGTCCTCGAGGCGGTGATCGCCGAAGGCGCGACGACGATCAACATCCCCGACACCGTCGGCTACGCGGTGCCCGAGCTGTACGGCGAGTTCCTGCTCGACCTGCGCAGGAAGATCCCCAACGCCGACAAGGCGGTCTGGTCGGTGCATTGCCACAACGACCTCGGCATGGCGGTCGCCAACTCGCTTGCCGGCGTCAAGATCGGCGGCGCGCGCCAGGTCGAGTGCACGATCAACGGCCTCGGCGAGCGGGCGGGCAACTGCTCGCTCGAGGAGGTCGTGATGGCGGTCAAGACGCGCAGGGACTACTTCGGCCTCGACATCGGCGTCGATCCGTCGCAGATCGTCGCTGCGTCTCGCCTGGTCGCGCAGACGACCGGCTTCGTGGTCCAGCCGAACAAGGCGGTGGTCGGCGCCAACGCCTTCGCGCACGCCTCCGGCATCCACCAGGACGGCGTGCTGAAGGCGCGCGACACCTACGAGATCATGCGTGCCGAGGACGTCGGCTGGGCCGCCAACAAGATCGTCCTGGGCAAGCTGTCGGGCCGCAACGCGTTCAAGCAGCGCCTGAAGGAGCTCGGCATCGAGCTCGAGTCGGAGGCCGACATCAACGCCGCCTTCGTCCGCTTCAAGGAGCTCGCCGACCGAAAGAGCGACATCTTCGACGAGGACATCCTCGCCCTGGCGATGGAGGGCGCGGTCGCCGCCGAGCGCGAGCATTACCGCTTCATCGCCTTGGCGCAGCACTCCGAAACCGGCGCCCGGCCCGAAGCGACCGTCTCCTTCGCCGCGGGCGAGGTCGAGCACCGGGCGACCAGCGACGGCGACGGCCCCGTCGATGCCAGCCTCAAGGCGATCGAGTCGAAGGTCGCGAGCGGGGCGGAAATGCTGCTCTATTCGGTCAATGCGATCACCTCGGGCAGCACAGAATCCCAGGGCGAAGTGACCGTGCGGCTGCAACACGGCGGCCGGGTGGTCAACGGCGTCGGCGCGGACCCGGACATCATCGTCGCGTCAGCGAAAGCCTACCTGTCGGCGTTGAACAAGCTGCACAGCAAGACGGAACGAGTCGCCGCCCAGGGCTGATCGGGCCGGCGAGGGCCTCGAAAGAGGCCCATTCGTGGCTTCGGTCTCACTTTAGAAACAGCGCGCAAGCATTTGATCTTGCGCGTTTTTATTGAGTACTCTAGACTCGCGCCGCCGCCCCCGAGGACGCCCTTGCCGATGACTGCCAAGCTTTCCACCGCCGCCCTGCTGATTGCCTTGGCCGCCACTTGTGCCGCCGTGCCCGCCCAGGCGGCTGCCGACACCGCGAAAACGCGTGCCGAGGCCGCCCGGCTGTCCAGGATCGCCGCCAAAGCCAAGGTCCGCCAGGTGCTCGTGGTCCGTTCCGGCCGCCACGGCGGACGCCGCGTCGCCGTCATCCGCTCCGAGCCGGCCAAACCGTCGTTCGGCCAGATGATCGGCCTGCACGAGTCGGCCGATTCGCTCGAGCTCAAGTCGGGCGTCGCCCTGGTCCTCGACCAGGACACCAACGAGGTGCTGTTCAGCAAGAACTCCGAAGCCGTCTTGCCGATCGCTTCGCTCACCAAGCTGATGACGGCGGTGGTCGTGACCGAGGCGCATCAGCCGCTCGACGAGATGATCACGGTCACCGACGCCGACATCGACACCGAGAAGGGCAGCCGCTCGCGCTTGCGCGTCGGCACCCAGTTGCGCCGCGAGGACATGCTGCACCTGGCGTTGATGTCGTCGGAGAACCGGGCCGCGAACGCGCTCGGCCGCAGCTACCCGGGCGGCCTGGCCGTCTTCGTCGCGGCGATGAACCGAAAGGCGCGCGCCCTCGGCATGAACGACACCCACTACGTCGAGCCGACGGGGCTGTCGAGCCGCAACCAATCGAGCGCGCGCGACCTGGCGACGCTGGTCAAGGCGGCGCACGAGGTCCCCTTGATCCGTGAGCTCTCGACCTCGCCCGAGTACATGGTCGAGGTCGGCAATCGCGCCGTCCAGTTCCGCAACACCAACGGTCTCGTCAAGAGCCCGGAGTGGGACATCGGCCTGCAGAAGACCGGCTACATCTCGGAGGCCGGCCGCTGCCTGGTGATGCAGGCGAAATTGGCGGGGCGCCATCTGATCATGGTGTTCCTCGATTCCACCGGCAAGTACTCGCGGATCGGCGACGCCGAGCGCGTCCGGCGCTGGATCACCGCGTCGGTGCCGGGTGTCGTCCCGGCCGCGCTCGACGCGCACAAGCCGACCCTCTGACCCGCCGCAGGCGGCACCCTGCCGCCGCCCGCTCAGCCGCGGTGGCCGAGGCTGGCCGAGATCGTCGCCGCGGTCGCCCGCAGCCGCTCGAGCCACGCTTCCTCGAGGCGATCTGCCGGCGCCGAGATCGACAGGCCGGCGATCAGCTTGCCCTGATCGTCGAGGATTCCCGCCGCCATGCAGCGCACGCCGAGCTCGAGCTCTTCGTCGTCGCGCGCCGTGCCGTACTGGTTCACCCGCGCCAGCTCGCGCTCGAGGCGCGCCAGCTCGGTGATGCTGTTGCGGGTGTGGCCGGCGAGCCCCGTCCGCGCCGCGTAGGCGCGCACGCGCTGCGCGTCGTCGTTGGCGAGGAAGAGCTTGCCGACTGAAGTGAGGTGCAGGGGCGCCCGGCCGCCGACGGCACGGACGACCTGCATGCCCGAGCGCTCGCTGTAGGTGCGCTCGACGTAGACGATCTCGTCGCCCTGGCGCATCGACAGGTTGACCGGCTGGTGCGTCAGCTTGTGAAGCTCGCGCATCGGCCCGAGGGCGGCGTCGCGGACGTCGAGACGCGCCTTCACCAAATTGCCGAGCTCGAGCAGGCGCATGCCGAGGCGGTAGCTGCCGGGCTCGGGGCGATCGACGTAGCGGCCGATCGTCAGGTCGTTCAGGATGCGGTGCGCCGTCGAGGGATGGAGCCCGCTCTGCTCGCTGATCGCCTTCAGCGACACCGGCTCCTGGTGAGAGGCGAGCAGGTCGAGGAGGCCGAACGCGCGCTCGAGCACCTGGATCGTGATGCTGCGCTCCTCGCTTCGCTTCATGCCGAATCCTTCATGGCGAATTCTCGCCCGATCAGGCGAGAGCGGCGCGCGCCGCCGCGACGCCGCTGCGGACCGCACCTTCGAGCGTCGCCGGGTAGGGACCGTCGAGGTAGTCGCCGCAGGCGAAAAGACCCCCGGCGACGTTCATCGGCGGCCGCGCGAGACCCGGTGTGCAGGCGAACGTCGCCCGCTTCTCGACGATCGTTCGCACGACGACGAGCGGCGCTCGCAGGAAGCGGGCGAGCTCGGCGTTCGCCTGCGTCAGCGTCGCCGTTTCGGCCGCGGCCGTGCCGCGCTCGACCCACGACGAAGCGCCGCTGATGACGAAGGCCAGCATCCCGGGCTCGCCACCGAGCCGGCCGCGGTCGAAGACGAATTGCGCCGGCCGTTCGGCGTCGGCATGGAGGGCGATGAGCGACTGGGGCAGGGTGCAGCCGGCGCTGCGCGCGTAGACGGTCACGATCGGCTCGTAGCGCAATGCGGCGGCGAGCGCGGCCCAACCGCCGGCGTGCGGCGCCGTCAGTCGCGCGGCCTCGGCGGCGCTGGCGGCGACGATGACGCGGTCGGCAAGAACGTCGTCGATCCGCCAGGTGCCGCCGTCGCGGTCGATGCGCTCGGCGCGATGGGCCAGGCGCACGGTCGCACCTGCTCGCTCGAGCCAGGCCAGCGCCGGTTGCGGAAACAGGCTGCCGAGGCCGACGCGGGGCAGCAGCAGGTCGGCCGCGCCGGGGCTGCCTGCCAGCGCATCGTGCAGCACGCGCAGGAAGACGGCGCCGCTGGCCTCGGCCATCGACGTGTTGAGCGCTGCGATACAGAGCGGCTCGATGAAATCGCGTCGCACGGCGGCTGGCAGGTCGGCGGCGAGATCGGCGACCGTCGCGTCGGGCAAGGCGCGAAATCCGGAACGCCGCCAGCGCGCCGCGACGCGCAGCAGCGAGAACCGGTCGCGCCACGACCAGCCGCCACGGCCGAGCACGGCGAGGGCGAAGGCGGGGATCGGCGTGCCGCCTCGCATGCGCAACCCGCGGCCTTCGGCGTCGACCAAGGTCAGCGGGGACCGCTCGAAAGCCTGCCCCTCCTCGACACCGACCTCGCGCAGCAGGCGCAGCGTCTCGCGATAGGCGCCGATGCAGATGTGCGCACCGTTGTCGAGGACGCTGCCGTGCGAGACGACATCGCGCGCGCGCCCGCCCGCCAGCTGCGCCATCTCGAGCAACGTCACGCGGGCACCGGCGCGGGTCGCCTCGACGGCGGCGGCGAGCCCGGCCCAGCCTGCGCCGACGACGGCGATCTCGCGGCCGGACGTCACGCGCGAGGGCATTCGCTCATCGGCCGCGCCAGTTCGTCTTCATCGCGATCCAGAGCTTGCGGATCGGCGTCAGCGAAATGCGCTGGTGCAGCACCGCGAAGTCGTCGGCCTCGATCTCGCGCAGCAGGCTGCGGTAGATGTTGGCCATCATCAGCCCCGGCTTCTGCGCCGCGCGATCGGCCTCGCCGAGGAGCGCCAGCGCTTCGTCGTAGGTGCGGTGCGCGCGCTCGGCCTGAAAGCGCATCAGGGCGGTGAAGCGGTCGCTGTACTTGCGCTCGAGGATCTCGGCCGCCTTGACGTCGAATTCCTTGAGCTCGCTCATCGGCAGGTAGATGCGGCCGCGTCGCGCGTCGTCGCCGACGTCGCGGACGATGTTGGTGAGCTGCATCGCCAGGCCGAGCCGATGCGCGTAGTCGACGGTCGCTTCGAGCGTGCGGCCGAAGATGTTGGCGGCGACCTCGCCGACGACGCCGGCGACGAGGTCGCAATAGCGCGCCAGACCGGCGAAATCGAGAAAGCGCGATTGGTCGAGGTCCATCTGGCAGCCGTCGATGACGGCGAGCAGATGCCTCGGCTCGATGCCGTACGCGGCGACGTGCGGCATCAGGGCGTGCATCGCCGGATGACTCGGATGGCCCGCGAACGCGGCGCCGACTTCGCTGCGCCACCAGGCGAGCTTGGCGCCGGCGACGCTGGCGTCGGACACCTCGTCGGCGACGTCGTCGACTTCCCGGCAGAACGCATAGAAGGCGGTGATCGCGGCCCGGCGCGGTGGGGTCAGGAACAGGAACGCGTAGTAGAAGCTCGACCCGCTCGCCGCGGCCTTCTCCTGCACGTACTGCTCGGGGGTCGTCATTTCGGCGCCCCCGAGCGATCGCCGTCCGTGCCCAGCGGACGCGTTGCACGCCCGGCGCCGATGCGTCGCATCGTCAGGGCGCGCCAGGCGAGCACGGGCGCGTCGGCGGTGCCGATCGACGGCCGCGCGACGAGCGTGGCGCCGCCGAGCCGGTCGATCTTGTCGAGCACGCGCAAGCCGCCCTGGACGACGAAGCGCAGCTCCCAGCCGGCGCGCCCACCGACCGCATGGACGAGCGGCGCGCCCGACAGCATGAGCTCGCGCGACCACGCAACGAGCTCGACGACCAGCGCCTGGATGCTCGCGCCGTCGCGCCGCGCCAGGATGTCCTCGATCGCGACGCCGTGCCGGCGCGCGTCCGCCGCCGGCACGTAGATGCGGCCGCGCGCTGCGTCGACGCCGAGGTCCTGCCAGAAATTGGCAAGCTGGAGGGCGCTGCAGATAGCGTCCGATTGCGCCAGCGCCTCGGCGTCGCCGATACCGTACAGATGCAGCAGCAGGCGACCGATCGGGTTCGCCGAGCGGCGGCAGTAGTCGAGCAGCTGGGCGCGATCGGCATAGCGTGTCTGGGCGGCGTCCTGGGCGAAGGCATCGAGGAGGTCGGCGAGCAGCGGCACCGGAAGTCGGTGCTCGGCGAGGGCGCGTGCAAGCGGCCCGAATACCTCGGGCCAGCGCGGCGACGGCGCTCGGCCGGTCGCGACCGCGCTCAGGTCGGCGTCGAAGGCGGCGAGGTCGGCGAGTCGATCCTCGGGCGTCGCGTCGCCTTCGTCGGCGATGTCGTCGGCGGCGCGCGCGAACCGATAGATGGCGACGATCGGTGCACGAAGCCGCGGCGGACTGAGCCAGGAGGCCACCGGGAAGTTTTCGTAGTGCTCGACGCTCACCGGCTCGGATTCTCCATGCGGTCGCGCTCGGCGACCGATTCTTGAAGCGCGCCCGCGTTGACGGCCGGGCGCGCCAAAACGTATATTACTGACCGGTCAGTCAGTACGCATGGAGAGACGACGATGAGAAGCCCCGCCACGCTTGCCGCGAGCCTGCTCGGCACCGCCTTCGTCCTCGCCGCTTGCTCCAAGCCGGCGCCGGCCCCCGAGCCGTTGCGTGCGGTGAAGACGATCGTGATCCAGCCGGCGAGCGCGGGCGGCAGCTTCGACTATTCCGGCGAGATCCGCGCCCGGGTCGAATCGAAGCTGAGCTTTCGCGTCGCGGGCAAGGTGCTCGAACGCGGCGTCGACTCGGGCGCCACCGTGCGTGCCGGCCAGGTGCTGGCGCGTCTCGACGCTCGCGACCTTCGCCTCGGGCAGGACGCTGCCGTCGCCGCCGTCGCCAGCGCCGAGGTCAACCTGCAGCAGGCCGAAGCCGACTTCAAGCGCTATCGCGACCTGCGCGACCAGGGCTTCATCAGCGGCGCGGAGCTGGAGCGCCGCGAGACCTCGCTCAAGGTCGCGAAAGCGCAGTGGACGCAAGCGCGCGCGCTGTCGGGCGTGCAGGGAAACCAGACCGCGTATGCCGCGCTGGTCGCCGACGCGAGCGGTGTCGTCACCGGCGTCGACATCGAGCCGGGAATGGTCGTCGCCGCGGGAACGCCGGTCCTTCGCCTCGCCCATGACGGCCCGCGCGACGTCGTCTTCTCGGTTCCCGAAGACAAGGTCGCCGCGATCCAGGCACTCGCCGCGCAGAGCGGCACCGTCGACGTGCGCCTCTGGGGCGCCGCCGGCGGCACGGTCACGGCGCGCCTGCGTGAAGTGGCCGCGGCGGCCGAGCCGATGACCCGCACCTATCTGGTCAAGGCCGATCTTTCCGGTGCCGAGCTGCCCACGCTTCGCCTCGGCCAGACGGCAACCGTGTCGGTGGCCGCGCCGAAGCGGACCGGCGTCGCCCGCGTGCCGCTCTCCGCACTGCGCGAAGACCACGGCCGAAGCACCGTCTGGGTCGTCGACCCGGCGACGATGACGGCGAACGTGCGCGAGGTGAAGATCGGCGGCGCCGAAGGCAACGACGTCGTCGTGGTGGCCGGCCTGGGCGCCGGCGACCGCGTCGTCACCGCCGGCGTCCACGTGCTGAGCCCGGGGCAGAAGGTGCGCCTCTACGCCGATCCGGAAGCGCCGATGACGGCGCTGGCGGCGGCTTCTGCGAGCGGGCGATGAGCGACGACGCCGCGCTGCCCGCCGGCGACAAGCAGGTCGCCACCGCGGCGGCGCCGGCGCCGACCCGATCGTTCAACATCTCGCGCTGGGCGCTCGAGCATCGGGCGCTGACGCGCTACCTCCTTGTCGTCCTGCTCGCGCTCGGCTTCGCGGCGTACTTCCAGCTCGGCCAGGACGAGGATCCTCCGTTCACCTTTCGCGCCATGGCGATCCGCGTCTTCTGGCCGGGCGCGACGGCGCAGCAAGTCGCCGAGCAGGTCACCGACAAGCTCGAAAAGACGCTCCAGGAGGTGCCATTCTCCGATCGCATCCGCAGCTATTCGAAGCCCGGCGAGGCGCTGATCCTGTTCCAGGTGCGTGACTCTTCGCCGCCGAAGGAAATGGCGCAGATCTGGTACACGGTGCGAAAGAAGATCGGCGACATGCGCGGCACGCTGCCGCCGGGTGTCAGCGGGCCGTTCTTCAACGACGAGTTCGGCGACGTCTACGGCACGATCTACGCGCTCTCGGCCGACGGCTTCAGCGACGCCGAGCTGAAAGAGCACGCCGACCGGGTGCGCCAGCGCCTGCTCAAGGTGAAGGACGTCAGCAAGGTCAGGGTCTTCGGCGCCCAGGACGAGAAGGTCTTCGTCGAGATCTCGCAGCGTCGCCTCGCTCAGCTGGGCCTCGACTTCAACCAGGTCCTGGCCCAGCTCGGCCAGCAGAACGCGGTCGAGTCGAGCGGCACGATCAACCTGCCGAGCGACTCGATCCAGGTCCGCGTCGCCGGCCAGTTCAATTCGCTCGAGCAGCTGAAGCTGTTCCCGATCCGCGCCGGCGGCGCCGCGTTGAAGCTCGGCGACATCGCCGAGATCAAGCGAGGGAGCATCGATCCGCCGCAGGTGAAGGTCCGCGACCAGGGCAAGCCGGTGATCGCGCTCGGCATCTCGATGGCCCGCGGCGGCGACATCATCGTCCTCGGCAAGGCGCTGAAGGCGGCGAGCGCCGAGATTCGCGCCGAGCTCCCTGCCGGGCTGGCGCTGCATCAGTTCCAGGATCAGGCGAAAGTGGTCTCGGGATCGGTGAACGAGTTCGTCGGCACGCTGATCGAGGCGGTGCTGATCGTCCTGGCCGTGAGCTTCATCGCCCTCGGCCTGCACCTCAAGCCGCTCGCGCTCGACTGGCGCCCGGGACTGGTCGTCGCGATCACGATCCCGCTCGTGCTCGCGATCACCTTCGTCGTCATGTACTACGCCGGAGTCGGCCTGCACAAGATCTCGCTCGGCTCGCTGATCATCGCCCTCGGCCTGCTCGTCGACGACGCGATCATCGCCGTCGAGATGATGGTGCGAAAGCTGGAAGAGGGTTTCGACAAGGTCCGCGCCGCGACCTTCGCCTACGAGGCGACGGCGATGCCGATGCTGACCGGCACGCTGATCACGGCGGTCGGCTTCCTGCCGATCGGCATGGCGCAGTCGACGGTGGGCGAGTACACCTTCGCGATCTTCGCGGTCACCGCCGCGGCGCTGCTGATCTCGTGGTGCGTGTCGGTCTACTTCGTCCCCTACCTCGGAACCGTGTTCCTGCGCGAGCGGCGCGAGCGCGACGGCGTCGACAACCCGGCGCAAGACCTCTTCGCGTCGGGCTTCTACGTTCGCTTTCGCGCCTTGGTCGCGTGGTGCGTTCAGCACCGCTGGAAGACGATCGGCGCGACCATCGCCAGCCTCGTCCTCGGCGTCCTCGGCATGGGCGCGGTGCAGCAGCAGTTCTTCCCCGATTCGAGCCGGCTCGAGATCGTCGTCGACCTCTGGTATCCCGAAGGCACGTCGTTCGCGGCCAACGAGGCGACGACCCGGCGCGTCGAGGCGCGGCTCTTGAAGCTCGCCGGCGTCGCCGGCGTGACGACCTGGGTCGGCAGCGGCGCCGAGCGTTTCGTGCTCGTCCTCGACCAGATCTTTCCGCAGACCAACGCGAGCCAGATGATCGTCATGCCGCAGGACATGGTGTCGCGCGAGCGGTTGCGTGCCGCGTTGCCGGCGCTGCTCGCGACCGAGTTCCCGGAGGCGCGGGCGCGCGCCAAGCTGCTGCCCAACGGGCCACCGGTCGCCTACCCGGTGCAGTTTCGCGTCGTCGGCCCCGAGCCCTCGCACGTTCGCGCCTACGCCGACGAGGTGAAGGCGATCATGCGCACCAATCCGAACCTGCGCGGCGTCAACGACAACTGGAACGAGTCGGTCAAGGCGCTCCACCTCGACGTCGATCAGGACAAGGCGCGCGCCCTCGGCGTCACGAGCCAGGGCATCGCCCAGGCCTCGCACACCATCAACGGTGGCAGCAACATCGGCCAGTACCGCGACGGCGACAAGCTGATCGACATCGTCCTGCGCCAGCCGGGCGACGAGCGCAGCGCGATCTCGGACATGGTCAACGCCTACGTGCCGACCGCCAGCGGCAAGAGCGTCCCGCTCGAGCAGATCGCGGTCGCGCGCTTCGCCTGGGAGCCGGGCGTGCTCTGGCGGGAAGGGCGCGACTACGCGGCGACGGTGCAGGGCGACATCGTCGAAGGGCTGCAGGGCGCGACCGTGACGGCGCAGCTCGACCCGCTGTTCGCGCCGATCCGCGCCCGCATGCTGCCCGGCTATCGCATCGAGGTGGCGGGCGCGGTCGAGGAAAGCAGCAAGGGCCAGGGCTCCATCGCCGTCGGCGCGCCGCTGATGCTTTTCATCATGTTCACGCTGCTGATGCTGCAGCTGCACAGTGTCAGCCGGGCGATGCTCGTCTTCCTGACCGCGCCGCTCGGCATCGCCGGCGTGGCGGCGTCGCTGCTGTTGCTCGACCGGCCGTTCGGCTTCGTCGCCCTGCTCGGCGTCATCGCGCTGATGGGAATGATCATGCGCAATTCGGTGATCCTGATCGACCAGATCGAGCACGACCGGGCGCGCGGCGTCGACGCGCGAACGGCGATCGTCGAGGCGGCGGTGCGGCGCTTCCGGCCGATCATCCTGACCGCGGCGGCGGCTGTGCTGGCGATGATCCCGCTCTCGCGCAGCGTGTTCTGGGGCCCGATGGCGGTGGCGATCATGGGCGGCCTGATCGTCGCGACCGCGCTCACCCTGCTGTCGTTGCCGGCCATGTACGCGGCCTGGTTCCGCGTCCCGCGCCAGCCGGTAAACTAGCCGGCTGCCTTCCCCGCGCGGGTGGCGAAATTGGTAGACGCACCAGGTTTAGGTCCTGACGCCTTCACCGGCGTGTCGGTTCGAGTCCGACCCCGCGCACCAGATCTCACCGAAAGCTCAACAGCATCATGGCCGTCCAAGTTGAAACCCTCGACAAGCTCGAGCGTCGAATCACCCTCACGCTGCCGGCGTCGACGATCGCCTCGGAGGTCGAATCGCGCCTGCGCCGCCTCTCGCGCACCGTCCGCGCCGACGGCTTTCGCCCCGGCAAGGTGCCGATGAGCGTAGTCTCCCAGCGCTACGGCTACAGCGTGCACAGCGAAGTCCTGAACGACAAGGTCGGCCAGGTCTTTTCCGAGGCCGTCAACGAGGCCAAGCTGCGCGTCGCCGGGCCGCCGCGAATCACCGAGAAAGCCGAAGCGCCGGAAGGCGAAGTCGCCTTCGATGCGACCTTCGAGGTCTACCCCGAGGTCAAGCTCGGCGACCTGTCCCAGGCCGAGGTCGAGCGCATCACGACGCTGGTGACCGACGAAGCGGTCGACAAGACGATCGATATCCTGAGAAAGCAGCGCCGCACCTTCCAGCAACGGCCGGCGACCGAGGGCGCTGCCGTCGGCGATCGCGTGACGATCGACTTCGCTGGCACCGTCGACGGCGTGCCGTTTGAAGGGGGCAAGGCCGAGGGCTTCCAGTTCGTCATCGGCGAAGGCCAGATGCTCGAGCAGTTCGACAGCGCCGTGCGCGGCATGAAGTCGGGCGATTCAAAGACTTTTCCGTTGCAGTTCCCGGCCGACTACCAGGGCCAGGACGTCGCCGGCAAGGAAGCGGACTTCACGGTCACGCTGAAGAAGATCGAGACGCAACATCTGCCCGCCGTCGACGAGCAGCTGTCCAAGGCGCTCGGCATCGCCGGCGGCACTGTCGAAGCGCTGCGGGCCGATGTCCGCAGGAACCTGGAGCGCGAGGTCAAGTTCCGGGTCCAGGCGCGCAACAAGTCGAATGTCATGGATGCGCTCGTCAAGGCAGCCGAGCTCGAAGTGCCGAAGTCGCTCGTCGCCGGCGAGACCGAGCGCATGGTCGAGAACATGCGCGCCGACCTCAAGAAGCGGGGCGTCAAGGACGCGGAGACGGCGCCGATCCCGGCCGAGATGTTCCAGGCGCAGGCCGAGCGGCGCGTCCGCCTCGGGCTCGTCGTCGCCGAGCTCGTGCGGGGCCAGAACCTGCAGGCCAAGCCGGAGCAGCTGCAGGCGCACATCGAGGAGCTCGCGCAGAGCTACGAGAAGCCGGGCG
>JBDTPG010000032.1:0-21675 GCA_039932815.1 Caldimonas sp. | reverse complement strand
CTGCAGGAGAGCCCGCAGTACCCCGGCGGCGTCGCGCTGCGGTTCGCGCGGGTGAAGGGTTACCGGAGCGACAAGGGCGCGGACGACGCCGACACGATCGAGACGGTGCAAGCGCTCCACGCCGCGCAGGCCGCGAGGGGCGCGGCGTAGTCCGGGGGATTCGGTCAGTGCCGTCGTCGCGACGCTGCTTTTGTCCCGGATGTCTTCAGCGCATCTCGGTCGCGAAGACCTTCTGCGCGACCTGCCACTTTCCTTCGATCTTCAGGAAGCAGAGGTAGTCGGTGAAGAAGCGGGGCGGCAAGGCGCACTTGAGCTTCACCCACGCCGTCGTCGGCGACGACTGGTCGATCTGGAGGATCTCGTCGTGCCGGGGCAGGCCGCGCGACTGCGCCGAGGGACGGGCGCGCACGGCGGCGAGCCATTCGTCTCGAGGCAGCGGCCTGAGCGCGCCGCCCTCCTCGTAGGTCAGGCTGCTGGTCGGATGAAAGACGCTCGCGAGCTTGTCGGCGTCGCCTTCGTAGAGGCCGTCGAGATACGTCTTCACCGCGGCCTTGATGTCGTCGAGGTCTTCGGCCATTGCGCTCTCCTTGTCGTGTCGGGAGGCTAGCACCGGCGGGCTCAACGCCCCAGCTCCTCGAGGTCGCTCTGGCAGAACTGTCGCTCGTTGGCGGCGATCCTCTCGAGCTGGCCCACGGCTTCCTGGCGATGCGTCCGGGACGCTGCGGCTTGCCCGGCCGCGCGATGCGCGAAGGCGAGAACGGCATGGGCGAAGAAGCGCTCGAACGCCGGAGCGTCGTGCTGCACGCAGACCTGCAAGCAGCGCCCGGCGCACTCCAGCGCGGCGGCCGGCTCGCCGGCCTGCAGCAGGCTGCGCGCCAGCCGGTACTCGGCCCGCTCTTCCTCCAGCCACGTGCCAGCCAGCTTCCAGGAGATCAACGCGGCCCGGGCCGCTTCGACCATGGCGCCGGTCTCGTCCGCCGAGCGATCGTTCTTGCTTTCCAGCGCGACCGCGAGGTTGTTCCCCGCGGCGGCGAGAGCGCGGACCGCGGGCGAGGCGGTCGACAGATCGGCCTCGCCCCGCCGCAGCGCTTCGCGAAAGGAAGCGATTGCCCGCGCGACGTCCCCACGCCCTGCGAGCGCCGACGAAGCCGACGCCAGGGCGCGCACACGGTCCTCGGCCGACAACACGTCCAGCGCATGGCCATCGCCACTCGCGTAACGCAAGGTCGCTACTCCCCTGTCGATCGCGCTGCGTGCGGACGCGCTGCCGCCCACGGCGGCGAGGGTCTTCATCAGCTCGAGCAGCTCGCCGCCGAGCTGCCACCGCCCGAGATGCTCGCCGTAGACGTGCACCAGCAGCTGGACGACCGAAGGAACCTGATCGGGCGTCTCGATCAGGCCGAAAGACGTGGCGATCCGCTCGGCGACCTCGTCGCTGCGCTCGGCGTGATCGTTCCACGCCGCCTCGAGAAACTCATCGAAGGCCGCCATATCGCTTCAGGTCCTCGAGCTTCGCCCCCTTGGCGAAGGTGAGTTGACGGCGCTCTTGCAGGCCTCGCCGGTGCAAATCAGCCCGTTCGAGCTCACCAAGAACAGCTTCACGTTCTCCTCCGCTGCGGTACGAGGTACGACGTACCGGATGCGGGTCACTCTACCAGCGCGTCCGCCTGCTCGGGCAGTACCCGCGGCACCGTGAACCGAGCAGATCCCGGCGCCGACAGGATCAGCGATCCATCGTCGCGACCAGACGCATCAAGCCCTCGTACTTCAGCGAAGTCCCGGAGCCTTGCGCCGTGTAAGGCATCGATCCCCAGACGCTCCATTGCGAGGTGGCGCCGAAACCGCTGTGCGGGCTCTCGCCATGCTTGCCCGAGGCTTTCATTGCGGCTCGTGCAGCGATCATCCGATTCGATTCGGCGATCAAGGCTGCGCGCGTTTCGGGAGTCATGTAGTAGCGAAGCATGGAGATCTGGGCGACAGTGGCGACGAAGTGACATTATCGAGAACGCAACGCGCCACTCGTCCGCCTGCATCGTTCGCACCTGTCGGACAAGTGCTCGCCGCCCCGACGGCTAGCGGACGAGTGCGAACTGGTTCACGAATCGCCCGGGAGCGAGAGATCTGACGGCAAAATCGTGGTTCACCCATGCAGCACGCCGACTACCTGCGCACGCAGCTGCTCGGCTTCAAGGCGGAGACCCGTTTCGACATGGACGGCAACATGACCTCGGCCGCCCAACCGTTGACGCTTGGCGACATCGACACCCTGGCGACGTACCTCAGCACGCTGCCCTGAGTTCGACCGCATGCGCATCGGCACCGCGGGCTGGTCGATCGCGCGCGACGCCGCGCTGTCCTTTCCGGGCGAAGGCCAGCATCTCGCGCGTTACGCGAGGGTGCTCGACTGCGCCGAGATCAACTCGTCCTTTCATCGCAGCCACCGCGTCGAGGTCTACCAGCGCTGGGCGGCGCAAACGCCGCCGGGGTTCCGCTTCTCGGTCAAGGTGCCGCGCAGCATCACCCACGAAGGGCGCCTGCGAAGCGCGCGCGAGCCGCTGCTGAGGTTTCTCGCCGAGGCGAGCGGCCTGGGCGATCGCCTGGCCGTGCTGCTCGTGCAGCTGCCGCCGTCATTCGCTTTCGAGGCGCAGCCGGCACGGCGCTTCTTCGGCCTGCTCGCCGAGCTGTTCGCGGGCACCGTCGTCTGCGAGCCGCGCCATCCGAGCTGGTTCACGCCGGCGGCCGATCGCGCACTCGTCGCTTGTCGCGTCGGCCGCGTCGGTGCCGACCCGGCGCGCTGCCCAGCGGCGGCCGAGCCGGGCGGCTGGCTCGGCGCCGAAGGCGACGGCCGCGGCGCTGTCGTCTACTACCGCTGGCACGGCGCGCCGCGGATGTACTGGTCGCGCTACGAGCCTGACTGGATGCGCGCGCAGGCCGACTGCATCGCGCACTGGCCGGCCGACGCCGACTGCTGGTGCGTCTTCGACAACACCGCCGGCGGCGGCGCGATCTCGAACGCGCTCGAGCTGCGTTCGATGCTCGACACGATCGCGGCCTGAGCGATCACTGCGGATGCCACTCGTACGTCGCTTCGCCCAGATCGAACACGCCGATGCCAGACTCCTGTCGAGGCAATCGAAACATGACGTCGCCTGCGGGCGAGGCCACCGTGCTCTCGCCGCCCTCGACGCTTTCCTCGGGGCGGTTCAAGGCATTCGGCCAGTTGGTCTGCACGACATACGACCGCGTCGCGACCGACAAGCGCTGGATGTCGCGCACGTATTCCGGTGGATCCGTCCTCGGCTTCTCAGGATCCTGCCGAAGCGCACCGGGAACGAACACGACATCGACCGTGCCGGGTGCCAGCTCGGCCGCGACCCGTTCCAGATCCGCCACTTCGCGACAGATCACCGCCGAGCACCGCAGGCCGTGGATCGTGGCCGATGGCCGCGCCGAACCCGGCTGAAAAAACGTCGCCTCGACTTCCGTGAGCCCTTGCTTGGAGACGACGGCCCGTGTCTCGCCGCATTCGTCGACGAGGAGGTGCGAGTTGTACTTGGCGGTGCCGGCGCCGAACGTGGGCGCGCCGACGGCGATTCCGAGCGACAGCTTCGCGCAACCCGATTGAAGCTCACGGATCGCCGGCGCCACCCGCTCCGGCGTCGCCTCCCTGCCGATCAGGCGGTGGTAGCCGGTGACGGCGAGCTCGGAGAACGCGCACACCTGCGCGCCGCGCGAGCGGGCCAGGTGCATGGCGCGAAGAATGGCAGCGACGTTCTCCTCGGTCGACCAATGCATGGCGATCTGGGCAATGGCGATCCGGCTCATCGAGCAATCATGCCGGAGCGCGGCCTCTTCTCAGCGCGATCGCCGCGGCGCCGAACATCAGCACGGCGCCCACCCCTTCGGCCCAGCCGACCTGCTCGGACAGCACGACGACGCCGACACCGACCGCGATCACCGGGCTGACGAACGAGTAGAGCCCGGCGCGGAAAGCGCCCCAGTCGCGCAGCAGCCGCATGTAGATCGTGAAGCCGGCGAGCGAGCCGGCGCCGACGAGGAACAGGAGCGCCGCCCAGGTCGGCCAAGTCGCGAGCTCGCGCCAATGCCGCGCCTCGATCGGCTCGAGCGCGAGCGACAAGGCGATGAGGCCGATGCCGCCGATCAACGTCTGCCAGCCCGCGAGCGTGAGGACCGGCATCGCGTTGGCGATCGGCCGCGAGAGGACCGCGCCGACGCAGTACAGCAACGTGCCCAGGGCAATCGCCGCCAGTCCCGACAACTCGGCGGGCGCGGCCGGCGCGCTGCCGAGTGCACCGAGGGCGCGCGTCGCGAACAGCAGTGCGAGCCCCGTCGTTCCGAGCGCGATCGCGACGAAGTGACGCTGGACCATCGGCTCGCCTTCGAACCAGCGGCTCGCGAGCAGCGAGAAGACGGGAATCGTCGCGAAGTTGACGATCGCCGCGAGCCCGGTCGGCGCGCGCGCGATGCCCCAGAAGAGGAGCGCGTAGTTGCCGGTGTTGACGAGCAGCGCGGTCGCAACGAGGCGCGCACGCGCCGGGCGCGGAACGGAAGTCGCCTCGCGCCCGGCCCAGGCCAGCATTAGCGCACCGGCGATCAGGAATCGCGCGGCGGCGAGAAAGATCGGCGGCACGTGGGCGGCGCCGACCTTGGCGGGCCACCATGTCAGCCCCCAGACGAGGCACATCACGAGAAAAAGCGCGGCGTTCCTGTTCAAGCGTGGGCCCCCGTGAGCGGGCCGCAAGGCAGCCCTAACCGCCTTTCCTCTTACACGGGTCGGTCGTTGGCGCATTGCCAAGAAACGTGGTGCGATCCGCGTCGCTCAGGCCTCGTCCCAAGCGACGGCACGCGTCGGCAATGACATCGTCCGGGAACAGCCACATCGCGGAGAGCTGCCCATCCCTGCCGATGGTCGCGAGGCGCTTGCCGTCGCCGGAGATCGCGTATTCGAGGACCTCTCGCGCCAAGGGTTCCCAGGTCACTCCGGTCGTGTGATTGCGTATGGCGATGTCATGCTTTTCGGACTCCCCCGTAATGGACAGTTCCCATGGGCCTGCATTGGCCTTCGGAGCCTCCGGCGGAGCAGGCGGCGCGCCAAGCGATCGCATGACCTCGCTGACGTCTTGAGTCGTTTCGCCTCCTTTTCCGCGCAAGATCAGTCGATCTCCTTGTGGGGCGAAGGCGAGCGAATCCAGGCTCTCGGGAGCGCCGTAGGCTCGCAGCTCCTTGAGGCTTTGCGCGTCGTACAAGACGACGCCACGCCCTTCGACCCGCAGTGCCACCACCGCCGCGTTCGGGCTGATCGCCGCCATCGTGATGCTTCCCCCCGGAGACAGCTCGCCGCGACGCTTCCCGGAAGCGATGTCCCAGAGCCGAGCACTCTGCATCCCGCCGAGGGTCGTGCCGTTCATCGCCAGGACGACCCTTGCGTGGGCGTCCATGGCGATGACCCGCGACCAGACTTGCTCGTCGAGCCTGACGACGTCGGTGGCGTCGACGTCCCAGATCAGCACCGGGCCGGTGCGCGAGCCATGCGCCAGCACCGGCTTTTGGCCCGCGAAGACGAGCGACTGCGCCGTTTCCTGCTCGGCCAGATACTGGGCCAGTTGCGCCGCCGTGTTCATGCCCCACAGCGAGCCATCGGGGGTGAGAACGTAGCGGCCATTCGGGCTGAAGGTGTTCACTTGCCCCGCCCCGCGAATGCGGGCCACCAAGGAGCCTGTCGGCACGTGCCAGACGCGCACTTCGGTGCCGCTGCCGAACGCGAGCCATCTCCCCTGACGGCTCAAGGCGAGCGACGACTTTTGATCGCCGAACAGCGATGTCGCGGTCGGGATCGTTTGCACCAAGCCTCCGTTGTCCGCGTCGATGATCTTCACCGTCGCGCCGGAGGCAACGGCGATCACGTGGGTGTCGGGAGCGGTGGCCAGCGCGTCGACGAACGTCGTGAACGGCCGGCGAAAGACGACTCGGCCGCTTTCGCGATCCCAGACGACGATGCCAGAGTCTTGTGCGCCGACATTGGAAGCGCCGGCTCCGTATCCGATGAGTCGCGATCCGTCCGACGTGAAACGGAGCCGGTCGACGAGCTGATCCGAAGTGAATTCGCGCACGGCATTTCCCGTCCGCGTATCGATGAGCCTCACGGGCTCCGCCGGCCCATCGGCTCTGGCCAGCCAGCGCCCGTCACTGCTCAGCTCCGCCACGGGCGCCCCTCCCGTTTCCACGCCGGCTTTCGTCATGGCGCTGTCGATCGAGGCCAGGAGCAGCTTGTAGGGCACATCGCTTTTCGTTCCCAACCTCGGGATCGCGTTGCACACGGCTTCCAGTACCCCGGCTCGACCTGGCAACGTTCCGACATGTTTGCCGTTGGAAGTCAGCCAGAACTCGACGCCGTTCGGTCCCAAGGCGCACACCCATCTTCCATCGCGACTGAACGTCGCCCCGGCGGGCTCCGCCGCCGGGGGATTCAGATGCCAGTCGATTCGACTCGGAAGCAGGCTTGCGCCGTCGCGAACGATTTGCAATGCAGCTTCAGGCGACTCGCGAAGAGCATCGGCGCGATGCATGGCCTCGATTCCTAGCAACACGCCCGCTTCGAGGTCGCCCGATCGCGCGTCCACCAAACCACGGGCCAGCTGCGTGAGCTGGCGAAGCGCCGCGACCTCGCGCTCCTTCACCGCGTCGAGATGCTGCTGAAGCCATGCCGCCGCGCCGACCGTGAAAATCACCGCGCCGAGCGCAGCGAACTGCAGCCTGCGAAGAGCCCGCGCCCGCGCATCGCGCTTGACCAGCGTGTCGTAGTCGAGGCCGAGAAGACCGGCAACCAACCTCAGCACCATGGGGTGCCATGGTGTCTTCGGCTGTCTCACGTCGGCGGCCAGCGGCTCCGCACGGGTCGTGCTCAACGCCCCGTCCGGCCCCAATTCATAGCGCACGCTCGCGGGAAACGCCTCGGCCAATCCGCTCTCGGGTCGTTCGGACGCACCCGGCTCTCCATCTGCCAGGAAACAGAAGATCCGATCGGACCGTCCGAGTTGCTTGAAGTAGAGGATCTCCCCGTCCACCCATTTCGAGGCGACGGCGTTCGGCGAGCACACGACGATCAGGTTTCGGGATGCGGCCAAGGCATCGCGCACTTCGGCCGGCAAGCTCGCCGCGCTGGGCAATTCGTCCTTGTCTCGGAAAATCGGAAACAGACGACGCGGCACGGGACCGACACGCGTGGTCGATCCGACCAGGCGCCTCGGCACGACATAGCGCTCGATCGACCGATGCAGCCGGGCCGCTACAAGATCATCCTTGTGGCTGTAGCTGATGAATGCCCAGTACTTGTAGGCATCCTGCACCGGAAGATCCTGCGTCGGAGACTTCCCCGGCGACTCGGTCGAGGTCATGGAGTGCCCGCCCCTGCCGCGACCGGCATGAAGACGGTGATGGCGGTGCCCTCCGCCGCCGAGGAACGCGCGTTCACGCTGCCGCCGTGCTCCCGGGCGATCTCGCGCACGATGAAGAGGCCCAGGCCCACGCCCTCGGACGTACCGCTCGCATCGCCCCGCGTCATGGCGTCGAAGAGCCTGGGCAGGTGCTCGGCGGGAATGACGGGCCCCTGGTTGTGCACTTCGATCGTCAGCCGCTGATCGTCGATCGCCGAGCGCACCGTGACGGGACCCGCCGGGTCGCCGTGGGTCATCGCGTTCGACACCAGGTTGCCGAGGAGCTGCGTCAGGCGGTCGGCGTCGGCGATGCATTCGCCCGTGCCCGTCATCGAATGGACCAGAAGGCGCCCGGGATACGACAGGCGCAGGTCCTCGGCGGCCTGCGCCAGCACCCGATGCGGATCGATCCGGCTCAGCTTGACGCGCAGGCCGCCGCCGAGCCGGGCCTGCGTGAAATCGAGCAGATCGCCGATGAGCCGCGTGCTGCGCCCGGTCGCGCGCAGGATCGCTTCGACACGGCCCGTCTGCTGCTCGGTCAGCTGCTCGCGCTGCAGCAGCGTCGCGCTCAGCTGGATCACCGACAGCGGGTTGCGCAGGTCGTGGCTGACGATGCCGACCATCTGCTCGGCGAAGAGAGCACGGTCTTCGGCCGCCCGCTTCTGCACGTCGAGCTCGGCCTGCGCGGCGACCAGCGCGCGCTGCGCTTCCAGGCTCCGGGTGTGCAGCTCCTCGGCGCGGCGCCGCGCCTGCACCAGCTCGCGTTCGTAGCGGTGTCGATCCTCGGCACCGAAAGCGGCGATCTCGTGGCGCACGACGCCGGCCGCCACGCGGCTCACCGCGTTGAGGATCATCGCCTTGACCTCGCCGCTCGCGTGCACGACGTCGAGCTTGACCTCGGCGACCGAGCCCTGCATCTGCAGCAGCGGCGCCCAGTGGGTCTGGTGGAAGATCCTGCCGCCCATCGTCAGGAGGTCCTGCAGCCTGCGCTTGCCGATCAGGTCGTCGCGGCGGTGCCCCGTCCACTGGCAGAACGTGTCGTTGACGACCCGGATCGTCCCGTCGACGTCGGTGACGAGCAGGCCGCAGGCGGCGTAGTCGTACAGGTGCCCGGCGTCCGCGGATCCCGTCGCGCCGGCCATGCCGTCATACCCCGGCGGTCGCGAAGAACTCGTCCATCGCGCCCGCGCAGGCGCCGGGCGAGCTGAGGTGCGGGCAGTGGCCGACGTTGTCGATCACCCGAAGCGTCCCGTTCGGCAGCGTCTTCGCCATGAACTCGCCGACCGAGCGCGGCGCGATCAGGTCGTCGTGGCATTGCACGACGAGCGTCGGCGCGGCGAGCTTCGGCACGTCGTGCCGGTGATCCGAGAGGAAGGTGACGCGCGCGAAGTGGCGGGCGATGTCGGGGTCGGTGCGGCAGAAGCTGTTGGTCAGCTCGACCGCCAGCTCGGGCTGGTCGGCGCTGCCCATGATCGCCGGCGCCATGTTGCTCGACCAGCCGAGGTAGTTGCTCTCCATCGTCTCGAGCAGGGCGTCGATGTCGGCCCGTGCGAAGCCGCCGACGTAGTCGCCGTCGTTCACGTAGCAGGGCGAAGGGCCGATCATCACGTGGGCCTTGAAGCGATCGGGCGCGGCGATGCCGGCGAGCATGCCGATCATCGCGCTCACCGAGTGGCCGACGCAGACGACGGGCCCGCGCCCGACCTGGTCGACCACCTGCAGCAGGTCGTCGGCGTAGCCCTGCAGCGTGCCGTACCTGGCGTAGTCGTAGGCCTTCAGGTCGGAGTTGCCGCTGCCGACCAGATCGAGAGCCACGGTCGTGAAGCGCCCGGCGTAGGCAGGCGCGAGAAAGCGCCACATGTTCTGGTCGCAGCCGAAGCCGTGCACGAAGACCAGCGTCGTCTCCCCGGAGCCGGCGACGTTGACGTTGTTGCGGGAAAAGACGTCCATGGAAGGTCGAAGATCCGGAAAATCGTTGCGCTGCGTCGAGTCGATTTATTCTTCCACATGCCCTCCGCGAGCGCAGCCCCCGCCAGCCTGGACCCCAGCCTCCTGCGCCGCCTCCTGCGCGCGAAGGACCGGATCGATGCCGCCTCGCACGAGGCCTGGCCGGTCGAGCGGCTGGCGCGCGTGAGCCGGGTCTCCGAAGCCCACTTCGCGCGCTCGTTCAAGCAGGCCTTCGGCGTGCCGCCGCACCGCTACCTGCTCACGCGGCGCATCGAGCGGGCGACGGCGCTGCTGCGCGACACCGAGGCGCCGGTCACGGAGATCGCCTTCGCCACCGGCTGGGAGAGCCTCGGCACGTTCGGGCGCATCTTCCGCGACGTCACCGGCGCGAGCCCGAGCTCGATGCGCAAGCGCCTGCAGGCCGAGCGTCACGGGCTCGATCGCGTGCCGCACTGCATCCTCAGCGCCGCGCATCGGCCCGACCTCACCATCGCAGTTTCGGAGAAGCGGCGGCGCAGCCCCGCCGCTACAAACGAATCTTCGCAACGACAGGGGATTCGACGATGAGCCAGGGTATCGATGTGGTGGGTGTGTACGTGCGCGATCAAGCCGAAGCGCTCGAGTTCTATGTCGGCAAGCTCGGCTTTCGGGTCCAGGCCGACGTGGGCAACGGCGACTACCGCTGGCTCACCGTGCAGCACCCGGAGCAGCCGTCGTTCCAGCTCGGCCTCTTCAAGCCGGGGCCGCCGACGCACGACGCGGCGACGGCGCAGACGCTGCGCGAGATCGTCGCCAAGGGCGCAATGCCGCCGCTCGTGCTCGTCGTCGACGACTGCCGCGCCGCCTACGACCGGCTGCTCGGCCGCGGCGTCGAGTTCACGCAGGAGCCGGTCGACCGCTACGGCACCGTCGACGCCGGCTTTCGCGACCCGTCGGGCAACGGCTGGAAGATGATCCAGGCGCGCCGCGCCTGATCCGCGATGCGCCCCACCGCTTCATCCGGTGTGGGCGCCTATCTCGGCGTCGTGCAGTTCTTCTTCGCCCTCTGCTGGACGGTCTACGTGATCTTCCTGCCGCGGCTGGCGCTGCAGGCCGGCATCCCGAAGCAGGCCGTGATCTGGATCCTGATGCTCGACCAGCTGGTCTTCGTGCTGGTCGACTACACGATGGGCGTCGCCAGCGATCGGCTCGCACGCGTGGTGGGGCAGATCGGCCACTTCGTGCTCGGCGTGACGGTGCTGTCCTGCGTCGCGTTCCTGGCGCTGCCGTTCGTGGCGCCGCAGGGCTCGCCGACCTTGTTCCTCGCGGTCGTCGTGCTCTGGTCGGCGAGCACGTCGGCGTTGCGTGCGCCGCCGCTGACGCTGATCGGCCGTCACGCCGCGCGTCCGAACCAGCCGTGGCTGGTGGCCCTGTCGCTGCTGGGGCTCGGCGCGGCCGGAGCGATCGCGCCCTACCTCGCGGTGCACCTGCGGGGAATCGATCCGCGCGTGCCGTTCGTGCTGTCCAGCGCGGCCCTGGTCGTGACCACGCTGGGCATCGTCGCGGCGGAGCGCGCGCTGGCGCGAGCGTCGTCGTCGTCGACGACGCTCGTCGGCCAGCCGGCGCCGGTGTCGTCCGGTGCCACGACTCCGGGGCTGCCGACGATGGTGTTCGTGCTTCCCGTCTTGTTCGCCGCGCTCGCATTCCAGGTCCATGCCTCGCTCAACAGCGAGCCGCTCTACCTGCGCCTGGCCACTCCCGCCGAGATGCCGTTCCTGGCGCCGGTGTTCTGGATCGGCTTCAACCTGTTCATGCTGCCGGCCACCCTCGCCACCAGACGCTGGCCCGCATTGCGGGTGATGGGCGCGGCGGGATTCGTCGCCGCTGCCGCGGCGCTCGCGGCGCAACACGCCGGCAGCCTCGCGCTGCTGATCGCCGCCCAGTGCATCGCCGGAGCCGCCTGGGCCGCTCTGCTGCTGAGCGCCTTCGCCGCCGCGCTCGAGCTCGGCCGCTCCGGCCGCGAAGGTCGCTTCAGCGGCGCCCTGTCGTCGGTCCTGGCGGGTGCCGCATTGCTGCGCATGGCGGTGATCGCGTTCGCCTGGCACAAGGAAAGCCCGCTGCTGCTCCAGTGGCTGCCGGTGGTGGCATGGCTGCTGGCCGGCGGCGCGCTGCTGGCGATCGCGAGGCCGCGCGCGCCGACCTGATCCTCGCTCTCGCGCCGGCGGCGACGATACTCGTGGCCCATGACGAGAAGTCCCGCGCGCCGCGTGGAGCCTGCGCTGCTCGTGATCCTCGCCGGCGTCGTCGCGGCGCTGCACGTCGGCAAGCTGCCGCCCGCGATCCCGGTGCTGCGCGACGCGCTCGGGCTGACGCTGGTGCAGGCCGGCTTCCTGCTGTCGCTGGTGCAGCTCGCCGGCATGACGGCCGGCGCGGCCTTCGGCGTCATCGCCGACAGCCTGGGCAGCCGCCGCAGCATGACGCTGGGCCTCGCGCTGCTGGCGATCGTCAGCGCGCTCGGCGGCGCGGCGCAAGGCGTGGCGCCGTTGATGCTGCTGCGCGCCGCCGAAGGCTTCGGTTTCCTGCTCGTCGTGCTGCCGGCGCCGGGCCTGGTGCGCCGCCTGGTCGAGCCGCAACGGGTCAGCGCGATGCTCGGCCTGTGGGGCGCCTACATGCCGCTCGCCACGGCACTGGCGCTGCTGTTCGGGCCGCTCGCGATCGCGGCGATCGGCTGGCGCGGCTGGTGGTGGACGCTGGCCGCGTTGTCCGCCGCGATGGCGCTCTGGCTCCGGCACGCCGTGCCGGCCGACGCGCGCGCGGGCGACGCCGCAGCGCCATCGCCCTGGCTCGCGCGGCTGCGCCAGACGCTGGCCGCGCCCGGCCCGTGGCTGATCGCATTGACGTTCGCGATGTACTCGGGACAGTGGCTGGCGGTGATCGGCTTCCTGCCGACGATCTACGTGCAGAGCGGCATCGCCGGTGCGACGGCGGGCGTGCTGACGGCGGCTGTCGCGGCCGCGAACATGGCCGGCAACATCGGCTCGGGCCGGCTGCTGCAACGCGGCGTCGCGCCGTCGCGCTTGCTGATGATCGGCTTCGCGACGATGGGCCTCGCGGCAGCGGCCACCTTCGCGGGCAGCGGCGATGCCGGCCTCGCGCCGGCGTTGCGCTACGGCGCGGTGCTGCTCTTCTCGGGTGTCGGCGGGCTGATCCCGGCGACGTTGTTCGCGCTGGCGGTGCGGCTGGCGCCGAGCGAAGGCACGTTGTCGACGACGGTCGGCTGGGTCCAGCAATGGTCGGCGCTCGGCCAGTTCGCCGGCCCGCCGCTGGTGGCCGCGGTGGCCAGCGCCACGGGAGGCTGGCAGTGGACGTGGCTGGCCACGGGCGCCTGTTCGCTCGCCGGCCTGATGCTGACGATCGCCCTCGGCCGCGTGCCGGCGCAACGCTGACGGTCGATGCGCGGATGCGGCGCGTGCCGCCGCGACTAGCGCTGAGGCGCGCGACCTTCGCCCGCGCTCAACAGTCGCTCCACGCGCAGACTCAGCCGCGACATGGCGAAGCAGAGCACGAAGAACACCAGCCCAGCGAACACGAAGCCCTCGGTGGAATTCGACATCCACTTCGGATCGCTGACCGCGAGGTTCACCATCCCCAGCAGATCGAACACGCCGACGATGAGCACCAGCGTCGAGTCCTTCAGGATCTGAATGAAGGTGTTGATGATGTTCGGGATGGCACGTCGCATGACTTGCGGCAGGATCACGAGGCGCATCACCGGCCAATAGGGCAAGCCCAGCGCCGCCGCGGCGTCGAACTGGCCGCGCGCGATGCTGCGCAGCGAACCGCGAATCGCCTCGGCCATGTACGCCGACGCGTAGAGGCACAGGCCGACGACGACGCGCGCGAACAGGCCGATGCCGCCGTCGGCCGGGATGAAGAGCGGAATCAGCACGACGGCGAGGAACAGGATGGCGAGCAGCGGCACGCCGCGGATGATCTCGACGAAGGTGCTGGCGAGCCCGCGCAGCACCGGGTGGCTGGAGTGGCGCGCCAACGCCAGCGCGATACCGGCCGGGAACGACGCCACCATCGCGGTCAGCGACAGCATCAGCGTGACAAAGAGGCCGCCCCACAGGTTGGTTTCGACTTTCGCCAGGCCGAACGCGCCGCCCGCGGCGATCATGTAGCCCGCGGCGAGGACCAGCGCCGCGGTGCCGATCACGACGTCGAGGCGGCGCCGGAACGCGGGCCACGACAGCAGCGCGCACCACGCGACGAGCAGCCCTGCGATCAGCCATAGCCGCCAACGCTCCGCCGCCGGGTAATAGCCCGACAGGAACTGCGGCAGTCGCTCCGCCACGAACAGCCAGCACGCGCCGCGGCCGTCGCAGCGGCTCTTGCCGCTGCCGGGAAACGTCGCGTCGAGCACCGACCACTCGACCACGGGCGGCGCCGCGAACGCAATGACGAGCAACGCCAGCAGCAAGGCCACGGCGGAAACTCGATCCGGTGCCACGCGTCGCCAGAAGCTCGGCGGGCTGACGGCGGAAGCACCGAGGCGCGCGCGCACGCTAGCGCTCCATCGCGACGCGGCGCTCGTGCCACAGCACGGCGCCGGCGATCGCCATGCTGATGCAGAAGTAGACCGCCATCGTCAACGCGATCACCTCGATCGCCTGGCCGGTCTGGTTCAGGGTCGTCTTGCCGAACACCTGCATCAGGTCCGGAAATCCCACGGCAGCGGCGAGCGACGACGCCTTGATCACGTTGATGTACTGGCTGGCGAGCGCGGGCAGGCACGCGCGCAGCGCGAGCGGCAGGACGACGCCGCGGATCGCCGCGGGCCGATCGAGGCCGAGCGCGAAGGCGGCCTGCCATTGGCCCGCCGGCACGGCAAGGAAGCCGCTGCGAAACGTCTCGGCGATGAACGCCGCCGAATACAGGCTCAAGGCGACGACCAGCACGGCGAGCTCCGGCACCAGCGCGATGCCGCCCTCGACGTTGAAGCCGCGCACCTCGGGGACGGTCCACGTCATCGATGCCAGCGCGATCGCCGCGAGCGCGATGGCGATGAGCGCCGTCAGCGCGCGGACCGACGCGGCGACCACTCGGCGTCGAGAGAATCGCCAAGAAGCGAACAGCAGCAACGCCAGCGCGATCGCCGCCAGCGACGCCCCCGTCGTCAGGCCGGCCGCGGGCAGGAAGACGCCGCGGTTGTTGAGCAGCGCCCCGCCAGCGACGGCGATCGAGTCGCGCGGCGGCGGCAGGAGCGTCAGGCTGACGGCGTAGAGCGCGAGCAGCTGGAACAGCAAGGGCGTGTTGCGGATCGCCTCGACGTACAGCGTGCCGGCAGCCCGGAGCGCCGGGATCGGCGCGAGCCGCGCCACGGCGACGAGCAGACCGATGGCAGTTCCCGACACCAAAGAAAGGGCCGAGACCAGCAGCGTGTTGAGCAGCGCGACCAGGAAGGCGCGGCCGTAACTGTCGGTCGAATCGAACGCGATCAACTTGAAGCCGATCTCGAAGCCGGCCGTGTTCTTCAGGAATCCGAAGCCGGCCTGGATGCCGCGCGCCCGCAGCGCGTCGATGGCGTAGAGCGAAGCGGCGAGCGCGAGCAGCGCCACCGCCAGGTAGATCAGCAGCTGGATCGGGAGTGCGCGCCTCGGCGGCGAACGCAACCCGCTACCTCACTGGAACGACGGCGAGAACAGCAGCCCGCCCTTGCTCCACAGGCGATTGAGCCCGTCGCGCGGGATCACGACCGCGCCCTTGGCACCGAGGTTGCGCTCGTAGATCTCGCCGTAGTTGCCGACCGCCTTGATCGCGTTCGACGCCCAGGCGTTGTCGAGGCCCATCAGCTTGCCGAGCTCACCGTCGGCGCCGAGCAGGCGCCGCGTCTCCGGATCCTTGGAGCTCGCCTTCATCTGCTCGACGTTGGCCGTCGTGACGCCCAGCTCCTCGGCGGCGATCAGCGCGTTCACGGTCCAGCGGACGATGTTGGCCCACTGCCCGTCGCCCTGGCGCACCACCGGCCCGTTGGCGGCCTTCGAGATCGTCTCCGGCAGGATCACGTGGGCGCCCGGATCCTTCAGCTTGCCGAGGCGTGCGGCCAGCGTCGACTTGTCGGTGGTGTAGGCATCGCAGCGCTGCGCCTCGTACGCCGCGACGACCTGGTCGGTGGTCTCGAACACGACCGGCGTGTACTTCATCGAGTGCGAGCGGAAGTAGTCGGCCAGGTTCATCTCGGTCGTCGTGCCGGTCTGCGTGCACACCGCGGCGCCGTCGAGCCCGCGCAATCCCTTCGCGGCCAATGCCTTGCGCACCATGAAGCCCTGGCCATCGAAGAAGGTCACGCCGGAAAAGGTCACGCCGAGGCCGGCATCGCGACCCAGCGTCCAGGTCACCGAGCGCGACAGCAGGTCGACCTGGCCCGACTGCAATTGCGCGAAACGCGTCGCCGGCGTCGCCGGCAGGTACTTGACCTTGTCCGGCACGCCGAAGATCGCCGCCGAGAGCGCGCGGCAGACGTCGATGTCGAGGCCCGACCACTTGCCGGCGCTGTCGGGCGCGAAGAAGCCGGCGAAGTTCTCGCCGACGCCGCAGTTGACGAAGCCGCGTTCGCGCACGGTGTCGAGCGTGGCGGCGGAGGCGGTCGCGCCGAAGGTCGCGACGGCGGCGGCAGTGAATAGCGTGGCAAGATTCTTCAATGGAGTTGATCCTCGTTGGTCGTCGCGGGACGACGCGCAAGCGTCGACTCGGCCCACTGCCGTTGGCGGCGCGGGAATGTTACTCGGTGGTCGCCCTCCGGGAAGCAGTTCGCCGGCGACAACGATTTCGTCATTGACCTCCTGCAGCCGGGCCCTTGGCCTGCTGCAGCATCGCCATCGCCTGATTCGCGAACTCCTGCGTCAGCTCGGTCGCCCGGCGCAGCGCGAGCTCCTCGTCGCGACTGACCTGTTCGAGAATGCGCACCACGGCCTTGCTGCGAAACGGCGACAGATCGGGGCGCTTCATCTCCTCCATCAGCCGCGTTGCCATGGCCTGGCAGCGCTGCCCCTCGAGGAACACCATCGTGTTCTCGCGCTTCGCTTCATCGCTGTCGAAGGCGGGATCCACCTTCGCACGCGCCATCTTGTCGAGAACGTGCGCGACGTCGGCGCTCGCCGCGATGTCGTTGCCGAGCCGAATCACTTCGGCGCCGATGTGCGCCTCGTCGCCGATCACCGCCGCGACATCGTTCAGCGACGCGAGCAGGCGCTGCCAGGCACGGTCGCGCCCGGCCTCGTCGAGCGCCTCGAGCGGCGCGGCCGGGTCGTGGACCGATTGCCACGTCGAAGTGACCGCGGCATGGGCGCACGGCGCAAGGACCAGCGGCAGGATCACGACTTCGCCTTTGGCCGCAGCGGCAAGCACTTCGGGCAATTCGTGCGCAGCGATGAACTCCGAGGCGAAGAACGCCGGGCTGAGCAGCAGCACCGCAGCGGCCGCCGTGTCGAGCGCCTCCTTGATCTCGCCCTGCCAGCGCGAGCCGGGCGCGAGGCGGGTGTCGTCCCAGGCGCTGATCCGTACAGCGCCGGGAAGCGCCTGCAAAACCTGCTGCAGCTGAGCGAGCCACGCGCGGTCTGCGTGCGCGTAACTGATGAAGATGCCGTCTCGCATACGCGCCTAGTGGTCGTGATGATCGTGCATGGTGGGCGCGCGAGACTACACCGGCCCGGCGCGGCGGCTACGGCGCCAGCGTGTCGAGCCGCAGCCCGCGCTGCAGTTCCGGGAACACCTTGCCGACCTTGCCGAGGAGGTAGTCGCCGTAGGTGCCTTCGAAGGCGTGCACGCTGGCGCCGTCCCAGCGCGTCGCGTGATCGTCGGTGGCGGCGCCGCGGATCGGCTCGATGCGGGCGTCGAAGTCGGGGTCGAAGAAGAGCGGGAACGAGAGCCGATCGCGGCCGCTGCTGTTGAGGCGCACGCGATGCGGCGTGCTCTTGTACAAGCCGCCGGTCATGCGATCGAGCATGTCGCCGATGTTGCAGACGAAGGATTCCGGCACGGGCGGCGCCTCGATCCAGCCCTGCCTCGTGTGCACCTGCAGGCCGCCGACGGCATCCTGGCGCAACAGCGTGAGCAGGCCGTAGTCGGTGTGCTCGCCGACGCCGTGGCGCACGTCGAGCCCGGCCGGGATCGGCCGGCTCGGGTAGTTGAAGATGCGAAAGAGGATGAGCGGGTCGGCGGTGTAGCGGAGCGCGAAGTAGTCGGCCGGCAAATCGAGCGAACGGGCGATGCCTTGCATGACGAGGTGCCCCAGGGCGGTGACCGCGCTCATCCATTCGAGGATCGTCTGCCGCAGCCCGGGCAGCACGTCGTCGCCGGGGATCAGGTTGCGGCCGTGAAGCGGCACGCCCGCCGCCACGCGCGGATGCGCCTCGCCCAGCTCGGTGCCGAGGTACAGGCCCTCCTTCCAGTCGGGGCGGCCGGACGTCAGCTCGCCGCCGAGCGGGAACCAGCCGCGCCAGGCGCGGCCGCCGAGCGCCATCGCGTAGCGGGCCTTGGTCTCTTCGGGCAAGTCGAAGAAGCGGTGGCTCAGGGCTTCGAGGCGCTGGCCGAGCGACTCGTCGATGCCGTGGCCGACGACGTAGAAGAAGCCGTGGGCGCGGCAGGCGTCGCCGATGCCTTGCGCGATCTCGCCGGGCGCGGCGCGAAGATCGATGAGAGGCAGGTGGTCCATTGCCGTCGATGGTAGAGGTCTGACACGAGGAGACTTTCGATGGTCCGGCCGGGTCCGCCGAATCCGTTCAGCTTCGGTTCAGGCACCCGCCCGCAAGATGCGCCCATCCCAACCCGATGGAGCCTTCCATGAACCGCTCGGCCCTCTTCGTCCTCCTCGCCACCGCCACCGCCGCCTTCGGCGCGCAGGCGCACACCTACACCGACAACGCCCGCGTCATCGGCGTCGAGCCGCAATACGAGAACGTCAGCGTGCCACGCCAGGAGTGCAGGAACGACTGGGTGTCCGAAGCGCGCCCCGCTGGCGGACGCAACTACGGCGGCGCCGTCGTCGGCGGTCTGGCCGGCGCGCTGCTCGGCAACCAGGTCGGCCGCGGCCATGGCCGGGAAGCCGCCACGGCGGTCGGCGCCGTCGTCGGCGCCCTCACCGGCGACAACATCGCCAACCGCGGCCGGTGGGAGCAGCCTTACCAGCCGGTCGCGCGCGAGGTGACCTCGTGCCGGACGGTGAGCGACGTGCAATCGCGGGTCGTCGGCTTCCGCGTCGACTACGAGTACCGCGGCCAGCGCTTCTCGACGTTGATGCAGGACCAGCCCGGCGCCTACGTCCCGGTCCGCGTGTCGGTGGAACCTGTGGGACGATAGACGCATGAACGCGCTGCTCAGGTCCCTTCTCTGCGCGCTGCTGTTCGCCTCGGCGCTGCCGGCGTGGGCCGACGTCGGCCGCGACGAGGCCGCCGCCGTGGCGCAGCGCGTCGCCAGCGGCCGCGTGCTCGCGGTGGATCGGGCCGACGCCGGCGGCAAGCCGGTATGGCGCGTCAAGATCCTCAGCGCCAAGGGCGAGATTCGCATCGTCATCGTCGACGCCGCCAGCGGCCGCGTCGTGGGCTGACCGACCGGTCGCGGCGTGCGGGTTCTGCTGATCGAGGACGATGCCGCCTTGCGGCTCGGCCTCGCGCGGCAGCTCGAGGCCGACGGCTACCGCGTCGACCACGCCGCCGATGGCGCGGACGGCCTGTTCCAGGCGCAGGAGTACCCCGTCGATGTGGTCGTCGTCGACCTCGGCCTGCCGCGCCTCAGCGGCATCGACGTCGTCAAGCGCCTTCGCGGCGAGGGGCGGACGCTGCCGATCCTGATCCTCACCGCGCGCGGCAGCTGGCAGGACAAGGTGGTCGGCCTCGAGGCCGGCGCCGACGACTACCTCGTCAAGCCGTTCGAGTACCCCGAGCTCGCGGCGCGCGTGAAGGCGCTGCTGCGCCGCTCGCTCAAGGCGGCCTCCGACGTGCTCACGCTCGGGCCGCTCGCCATCGATTTCTCGGCGCAATCGGCGCGGATCGGCGGCACGCCCGTCGAGCTCACCGCCTTCGAGTACCGTCTCCTCGAATACCTCGTGCGCGAGCGCGCCCGCGTCGTCGCCAAGCAAGAGCTCTCCGACTACCTCTACCCGCACGACGAGGACCGCGACAGCAACGTGCTCGAGGTGTTGATGGGTCGCCTGCGCCGCAAGCTCGACCCCGACGGCACGCTGGCACCGATCGAGACGCTGCGCGGGCGCGGCTACCGGTTCACGCTCGGATGAGGTGGCGCGACTCGCTGCGCGCGCGCCTGATGCTCGGCGCGGCGCTGATGCTGATCGTGTTCCTCGCCGGCGCCGGCTGGGCCGTGCAGCGCGCCCACGAGGAGAGCGTGCGAGCGGCACGCTGCGCCCGGCTGCAGGGCACCGTCTACCTGTTGCTCGCGGCCGCCGAGGTCGATGCCTCGGGCGCCCTCGTCATGCCGGCCGCGTTCCCCGAGCCGCGCCTGTCACTGCCCGGCTCGGGGCTCTACGCGAGCATCGTCAACGTGGCTCGCCGCGAGACCTGGCGCTCGCCGTCCACGGTGGGCCTCGAGGCGCCGCTGCTGCGCGACGTGGGCACCGGGCAGTGGCGCTGCGAGGTCGCAAGCTCGGGCGGACGCGACTACCTCGCGGTCGGTACCGGCGCGTCGTGGGCGGGCAGCGCGGGCGCGGTGCCGCTGGTGCTTTCGGTGGTCGAGGACAAGGCGGAGTTCGACCGCGAGATCGCCGTCTTCGAGCGCACGTCTTGGGCATGGCTGGGCGGCGCGGCGTTGTTGCTGCTCGCCTCGCAGACCCTGCTGCTGCGCTGGGGCCTGGCGCCGCTCGGCGCGGCGACGCGCGAGATCCGCGCCATCGAGCACGGCGAGCAGACGACGGTCGAGGGGCGCTATCCGGTGGAGGTCGCGGCGCTCACCGACAACCTCAACACGCTCATCGCGCAGGAGCGGCTGCGCCAGACGCGCTATCGCGAGGCGCTGAGCTTTCTCGCCCACAGCCTGAAGACGCCGCTCGCGGTGTTGCGCACCGCGTTGAGCGAGCCGGCCACGCTGGCGGCGGCGGTGGCCGCGCAAGCAACACGCATGGACGACATCGTCCAGCACCAGCTCGGCCGGGCCGCCGCGAGTGGCGCCTCGCGCTTCGTGCCGGCGCTGGCGCTGGCGCCTGTGCTCGAACGCGTCCGCGATTCGCTTGCCAAGGTGTACGCCGACAAAGGCCTCGCCTTTACGCTCGACTGCGCGCCGGCGCTCGCCTGGCGCATCGACGAGGGCGACGCGTTCGAGTTGCTCGGCAACCTGATGGACAACGCCGCCAAGTGGGCGCGGCAGCGGGTCGCCGTGAGTGCGCGGCGCGAAGGCGACCGGCTGCACCTGCGCATCGACGACGACGGGCCCGGTTTCGGAGACACCCGCGCCCTCTTGCAGCTGCACGTGCGCGGCGATGAGCGCGTGCCGGGCCACGGCGTCGGCCTTGCCATCGTCAACGACTTGGTGGCCAACCACGGCGGCGAGCTGACCCTGGCACGGTCCGAGATGGGCGGCGGGCGCGTCGAGATCGTGCTGCGGACGGCCTGATCGAAAGCCGTCTTTCGTTCAGGTTCGGTTCATGCTGGGGCGCGCAAGATGACTCATCGCAACTCCAGGAGCCCTCATGAACCGCTTCTTCTCTGCCAGGTTCCTCGTCGCCGCCACGCTGGCCATCGCAGCCCTCGGCGCCGCCACCGTCGCCGAGGCCCGCCCCGACGTCTACCTGTCGATCGGCTTCCAGAACGGCCCGGCCTGGGTGGAGCCGGCACCCGTGTACGTCCAGCCGCGACCCGTGTACGTGCAACCGCGCCCCGTGTACGTGCAGCCCGCGCCGGTGTACGTGACGTCACCCTTCTTCGCCTCGCCGCGCGAGGTGTACGAGCGCCCGCGCCGCGACGGCCACGACGCCCGCTACGAGTGGGAGCGACAGCGCGCCTGGCGCCATGCCGAGTGGCATCGTCACTCATGGCGCGAACAGTTCCGTGGCGGCGAACGCCACCACGGCTGGGACGACCGCATGTACCACCACTGACCACCGGGACCGAAGCGCGCGGGCGGTCGTGCATCGACCCGCCCCGCGCCTTTCCGATCGCGGCGACGTCGATCAGAAGACGTGATCGACGCGTGGACGGCAACCGGCGGCGCTACAGGCGCATCACCCCCGTTTCGACTAGGGCGTGTTAACACTAATTGAGCAGAGCATGCATGACGCGAGACAATT
>JBDTPG010000031.1:0-21966 GCA_039932815.1 Caldimonas sp. | reverse complement strand
GCCTGGCGTCGAACTCGCACGGGCCGGTCGCCGCCGGCATCGACGCCCACATCACCTTCCAGGCCGCGGTCGCCGCCGGCGACACGCTGGTCGCGCGCGCGACCGAGATGCAGCGCAGCCGGCGCATCGGCGTCTACCGCATCGACGTCGTCCGCGAGGACGGCGGGGCGGGTGAGACGGCCGTCTCCAGCTTCACCGGCACCGTCTACATCAAGGGCTGAGCGCGGCCGACAGCGCCGCGCCGGCATCGCCGGAGAGGGATACACCCGAGGGTGTTGTCCCGTAGTTTGTCGTCGGAACGACAACATGGCGTCAAAATCTTCCTACAGTCGTCCCACCGTTCCGGCCCCGGCGCGCTGCCTTGCCGCGCGCCTTCCAGACCCGTGCAGACCACCTTCCCCCGACTCCTGCTCGAGCATGCCGCGGCGCGACCGGCGGCGCCGGCGTTGCGCGAGAAGGACTTCGGCATCTGGCAGACGCTCGGTTGGGGTGATCTCGCAGCGCTGGTGCGGGCGATGGCCTGCGGCCTCTCCGAAGCCGGACTGAAGCGCGGCGAACACATGGTCGTGGTCGGCGAGAACCGGCCCCGGCTCTATGCCGCCATGCTGGCGGCGCAGGCGCTCGGCGCGGTGCCGGTGCCGCTCTACCAGGATGCCGCGGCGACAGAGTTCGTGTTTCCGATCGGCAATGCCGAAGTCGCGTTCGCCATCGTCGAGGACCAGGAGCAGGTCGACAAGATGATCGAAGTACGCGCGTCGTGTCCCGGTGTCACGCGCATCTGGTACGACGACGCGCGCGGCCTGCGCCACTACAGCGAGCCGGGGCTGGCCGCGCTCGACGCGCTCTTGGAAGCCGGCCGCGCCTTCGACCTGAAGCAGCCCGGCTTCTTCGACGCCGAGGTCGCCAAGACGAAACCCTCCGACGTCGCCGCGCTTTTCTTCACGTCGGGAACGACAGGCAATCCGAAGGGCGTGGTCCACACCCACGCGACCCTGATCGACCGGGCAGCCGCAGGCGCCCGCTTCGACAAGCTCACCGCCGACGACGAGGTGCTCGCCTACCTGCCACCCGCCTGGGTCGGCCAGAACATCTTCTCGTACGCACAGTGGCTGGTCTGCGGCTACGTCGTCAACTGCCCGGAATCGGCGAGCACGGTGACGATCGATCTGAAGGAGATCGGCCCGACCTACTACTTCGCACCGCCGCGCGTGTTCGAGGGCCTGCTCACCAGCGTGATGATCCGCATGGAAGACGCGGGCCGAGCCAAGCGGTGGCTCTTCGACCGGGCGATGGCGCTCGCGCGCCGGGTCGGCCCGGCGCTGATGGACGGCAAGCCTGTCGGCACGCTCGACCGGCTGCGCTACGCGCTCGGCAAACTTTTCATCTACGCGCCGCTGCGCAACACGCTCGGCTTCTCGCGGGTGCGCGTGGCCTACACCGCCGGCGAGGCGATCGGCCCCGACCTGTTCACGTTCTACCGCTCGATCGGCATCAACCTGAAGCAGCTCTACGGATCGACCGAGACCGCCGTGTTCGTCTGCCTGCAGCCCGACCACGAGGCGCGCGCCGACACCGTCGGCGTGCCGATCGAGGGTGTCGAGATCAAGGTCGAGCCGAGCGGCGAGATCCTGGTGCGATCGCCGGGCCTGCTCAAGGAGTACTACAAGAATCCGGAAGCGACCGCCGAAGTGCTCACTGCCGACGGCTGGTATCGCACCGGCGACGCCGGCTTCGTCGACGCGGCGGGTCACGTGAAGATCATCGACCGGGCCAAGGACGTCGGCCGGATCGCCGGCGGCGCCAACGATGGCGCCCTGTTCGCGCCGAAGTACGTCGAGAACAAGTTGAAGTTCTTCCCCTACATCAAGGAGGCGGTGGCTTTCGGCGACCAGCGCGAGAAGGTCTGCGCCTTCGTCAACATCGACCTCGAGGCGGTCGGCAACTGGGCCGAGAAGCGCAACCTCCCGTACGCCGGCTACACCGAGCTCTCGCAGAAGCCCGAGGTGTCGGCGCTGATCAGGGACTGCGTCGAGAAGGTCAACGCCGACCTGGCCAGCGACGACAAGCTCTCGGGCAGCCAGATCAACCGATTCCTGATCCTGCACAAGGAGCTCGATGCCGACGACGGCGAGCTGACCCGCACCCGCAAGGTCCGCCGCAACTTCATCGCCGAGCGCTACGACCTTCTGGTCGATGCGCTCTACGGCGGCAAGAGCGAGCAGTACGTCGAGACCCAGGTCAAGTTCGAGGACGGACGCACCGGCAAGGTGGCGGCGACACTGAAGATCATCGACGTGCCGACCTTCGCCGCGGTCGGGCGCGCCGCGTGATGGCTGCGCGACGGAGCGGCGAGGTCATCCTCGACGTGCACAACATCAGCCTTCGCTTCGGCGGCGTGAAGGCGCTGAGCGACATCAGCTTCGACGTCCGCGAGCACGAGATCCGCGCCATCATCGGCCCGAACGGCGCGGGCAAGAGCTCGATGCTCAATTGCATCAACGGCGTCTACCAGCCGCAGGAAGGCTCGATCAGCCTGCGCGGCCAGACCTTCCGGCACATGAACTCGCGCCAGGTCGCGCAGATGGGCGTGGCGCGCACCTTCCAGAACCTGGCCCTGTTCAAGGGAATGAGCGTTCTCGACAACCTGATGACCGGACGCCACCTGAAGATGCGCTGCAACATCTTCCAGCAGGCGATCCGCTGGGGTGCCGCCGAGCGCGAAGAGAGCGAGCAGCGCGTCGTCGTCGAGCGCATCATCGACTTCCTCGAGATCCAGCCCTACCGCAAGATCCCGGTCGGCCGCCTCCCCTACGGGCTGCAGAAGCGCGTCGACCTCGGCCGCGCGCTCGCGACGGAGCCGCAGGTGCTGCTCCTCGACGAGCCGATGGCGGGCATGAACGTCGAGGAGAAGCAGGACATGAGCCGCTTCATCCTCGACGTCAACGACGAGTTCGGCACGACCATCGTCCTGATCGAGCACGACATGAGCGTCGTGATGGACATCAGCGACCGGGTCGTGGTGCTCAACTACGGCAGGAAGATCGGCGACGGCCTGCCCGAAGAGGTACGCAACGACCCCGAGGTGGTCAGCGCCTATCTCGGCACGGTGCACTGATGGGACCGTTCCTCGAGACCCTGTTCGGCGGCCTGATGGTCGGCATGCTCTATTCGCTCGTCGCGCTGGGCCTGGTGCTGATCTTCAAGGCCTCGGGCGTGTTCAATTTCGCTCAGGGCGCGATGGTCCTCTTCGCGGCGCTGACGATGGCGCGTTTCGCCGAGTGGCTGCCTCAGCTCACCCACTACGACAACAAGTTCGTCAACAACGTGGTCGCCTTCGCGGGCGCCACGCTGGTCATGGTGGCGCTGGCCTGGACGGTGCAAAGGCTGGTCCTGGGCAAGCTCATCAACCAGGAGGGCATCACCCTGCTCATGGCCACGCTCGGCATCAACTATTTCCTCGAGGGCCTGGGCCAGGCCCTGTTCGGCAACGACATCTACAAGATCGACGTCGGCCTGCCGAAGGATCCGATCTTCCTGTTCGAGAAGACTTTCCCGGGCGGAATTCTCGTCAACCAGGAAGACCTCGCCGCCGCGCTGATCGCCGCCGCCCTCGTCGCCGCGCTCGCGCTGTTCTTCCAGAAGACGGCCACCGGGCGCGCCCTGCGCGCCGTCGCCGACGACCACCAGGCGGCGCAGTCGATCGGCATTCCGCTCGACAGGATCTGGGTCATCGTCTGGGCGGTCGCGGGCGTGGTCGCGCTCGTCGCCGGCGTGATCTGGGGCAGCAAGCTCGGCGTCCAGTTCTCGCTCTCGCTGGTCGCGCTGAAGGCGCTGCCGGTCGTCATCCTCGGCGGCCTCACCTCGATTCCCGGCGCCATCATCGGCGGGCTCCTGATCGGCGTCGGCGAGAAGCTCTCCGAGATCTACATCGGGCCGATGTTCGGCGGCGGCGTCGAGATCTGGTTCGCCTATGTCCTCGCCCTGGCCTTCCTGCTCGTCCGCCCGCAGGGGCTGTTCGGCGAGAAGATCATCGATCGCGTCTGACCATGCTGTATCGCGAGAACGGCCAGTTCAAGACGAGCTATCGCTCGGACCAGCAGGTCTTCCCGATCCTGCAGGACCGGATCGCGATCGCCGTCCTGCTCGGGCTGGCCGTCGTCGCCGTGCCGCTGCTCGCCTCCGAATACCTGATGCGCGCGATCCTGATCCCGTTCCTGATCCTGTCGCTGGCTGCACTCGGCCTCAACATCCTCGTCGGCTACTGCGGCCAGATCTCGCTCGGCACGGGCGCCTTCATGGCGGTCGGCGCCTATGCGGCCTACAACTTCCAGGTGCGCATCGACGGCATGCCGGTGGTCGCTTCGCTGCTGCTCGGCGGCGTTTTCGCGACCCTCGTCGGCGTTCTCTTCGGCATCCCGTCGCTGCGGATCAAGGGGCTGTACCTCGCCGTCGCCACGCTCGCCGCCCAGTTCTTCGTCGACTGGGCGTTCCTGCGGATTCGCTGGTTCACCCACGATTCGACGTCAGGCTCGGTGAGCGTCGCCGGACTGAGCGTGTTCGGCTACCCGATCGAGTCGCCGGCGCAGAAGTACGTGTTCTGCCTGGCCTTTCTGCTCGTCTTCGCTGCCCTCGCCAAGAACCTCGTTCGCGGCGCGATCGGCCGAGAATGGATGGCGATTCGCGACATGGACGTGGCGGCCGAGGTGATCGGCATCCGCCCGGTTTATTCGAAGCTGACGGCCTTCGCGGTCTCGAGCTACATCGTCGGCGTCGCCGGGGGCCTCTGGGCTTTCGTCCATCTCGGCTCGTGGGAGCCGGCCGCGTTCAGCATCGACCGCTCGTTCCAGCTCCTGTTCATGATCATCATCGGCGGCCTCGGCTCGATCATGGGCAGCTTCTTCGGCGCCGCGTTCATCGTCGTCCTGCCGATCGTGCTCGACAACCTGCCGCAACTGTTCGGCATCCCGATCGACACGGCCATGGCCTCGCACCTGACCTTCATGATCTTCGGCTCGCTGATCGTCTTCTTCCTGATCGTCGAACCCCTCGGCCTGGCGCGCCTGTGGTCGACGGCCAAGGAGAAATTGCGGCTCTGGCCCTTCCCGCACTGACAAGAAGAGCAGACTCTTTCACCAACGCACCGTCGCGTGCCCACCTCTGGAGACAAGACATGAAATCGAGATCCCTGGCTTTGTCGATGCTGATGTCCGGTATCGCGCTGGCTGCCGGGCTGGCCGCTCCGGCCGCCTACGCGCAGGAGAAGGAGCAGTTCTTTCCGATCCTTCCCTACCGCACCGGCGCCTACGCTCCTAACGGCGTGCCCTGGGCGAACGGCTACGTCGACTACCTCAAGCTCGTCAATGCGCGGGGCGGCATCAACGGCGTGAAGATCATCTTCGAGGAGTGCGAGACCGGGTACGCCACCGACAAGGGCGTCGAGTGCTACGAGCGGCTCAAGGGCAAGCACGGCGGCGCGACGCTGTTCCAGCCGCTCTCGACCGGGATCACCTTCGCGCTCACCGGCAAGGCGCCCGGCGACAAGATCCCGTTGGTCACGGTCGGCTACGGGCTGAGCGAATCGCAGGACGGCGGCGTCTTCAAGTGGAACTTCCCGATCGCCGGAACCTACTGGGTCGCCGCCGACGCGATCATCCAGGAGATCGGCAAGAAGGAAGGCGGCCTGGCCAAGCTGAAGGGCAAGAAGATCGCCCTCGTCTACCACGACAGCCCGTACGGCAAGGAACCGATCGCGCTGCTGCAGGAGCGTTCCAAGATGCTGGGCTTCGAGCTGCAGCTGCTGCCCGTGACCGCGCCCGGCGTCGAGCAGAAGTCGACCTGGCTGCAGATCCGCCAGAGCCGGCCCGATTACGTGCTGCTCTGGGGCTGGGGCGTGATGAACTCGACGGCGATCAAGGAAGCGCAGGCGACCGGCTACCCGCGCGAGAAGATGTATGGCGGCTGGTGGTCGGGTGCCGAGCCCGACGTCAAGGACCTCGGCATGGGCGCCAAGGGCTACAACGCGGTGGCGATGCAGCACGGCGCCGAGCCCAACTCGAAGGTCGTCAAGGACATCCTCTCGATGGTCCATGACAAGGGCCAGGGAACGGGCCCGAAGGAAGAGGTCGGCTCGGTGCTGTACATGCGCGGCGCGATGTCGGCCATGATCGGCGTCGAAGGCGTGCGGCGCGCGCAGGAGCGCTACGGCAAGGGCAAGGTCATGACCGGCGAGCAGACCCGCTGGGGCCTGGAAAACCTGGCGCTCGACCAGAAGAAGCTCGACGCCCTGGGCTTCGCCGGCGTGATGCGCCCGATCTCGACCAGCTGCGCCGACCACATGGGTGCGAACTGGGTGCGCGTGCACACCTGGGACGGTGCCAAGTGGGTGTTCAGCTCCGAGTGGCTGCAGGCCGACGAGCAGATCATCAAGCCGATGGTCAAGAACGCGGCGAACAAGTACGCCGAAGAGAAGAAGCTGACGCGGCGCACGCCTGAGGATTGTCAAACCTGAAGGGTTTGACAACCTCAGGCGCGAGCGCCTGACAGGGCTGCTCCCTCCCCAACCCCTCCCTCCGGGAGGGAGGGGCGGGCCCCGATGGGGCCCCTTTTCGAAGCGTCGCGCGCGGCGCTTTGAAAAGTGAACCAAGCGATGACTCCTGCTCCTTCCGTCCTCCTCGATGTCAACGGCATCGAGGTCATCTATTCGCACGTCATCCTGGTGCTGAAGGGCGTGTCGCTGCAGGTTCCCGAAGGCAAGGTCGTGGCGCTGCTCGGCGGCAACGGCGCGGGCAAGACGACCACCTTGCGCGCGGTGAGCAACCTGCTGCGCGCCGAGCGCGGCGAGGTGACCAAGGGGTCGATCCAGCTGCGCGGCGAGCGCATCGAGCGACTGAGCACCTCCGACATGGTCGAGCGCGGCGTGGTCCAGGTGATGGAAGGCCGGCACTGCTTCGCGCACCTCACGATCGAGGAAAACCTGATGACCGGCGCCTATACGCGAAAGGACGGCCGGGCCGGGATCGGCGCAACGCTCGACAAGGTGTATCGCTACTTTCCGCGCCTCAAGGACAGGCGCGCGTCGCAGGCGGCCTACACCTCGGGCGGCGAGCAGCAGATGTGTGCGATCGGCCGGGCGCTGATGGCGAACCCGAAAATGGTGCTGCTCGACGAACCCTCGATGGGCCTGGCGCCGCAGATCGTCGAGGAGGTGTTCGAGATCGTGAAAGACCTGAACCAGAAAGAGGGCGTGACTTTCCTGCTCGCCGAGCAGAACACCAACATGGCGCTGCGCTACGCCGACTACGGCTACATCCTCGAAAGCGGCCGCGTCGTCATGGACGGCGCCGCCGCCTCGCTGCGCGAGAACGAGGACGTGCGCGAGTTCTACCTGGGCACCGGCAGCGCCTCCGGCGAGCGCAAGAGCTATCGCGACGTCAAGAGCTACAAGCGCCGCAAGCGCTGGCTGTCCTGAAGGAGATCGTCATGGCCCGCGCCGACGCCGAAGCCCTGAAACCGCTCGCTCCCGTTTTGCGCCAGCTGCGCGAGATCAAGGGCGTGAAGGAAACGCAGCCCGGCGTGTTCTACGCCCGCCGCGACGCGTTCATCCACTTCCACGACGAAGGCGGCGTGCTTCACGCCGACCTGAAGAAGCCCGGCGGCTCGGGCTTCGACCGCATGGCGCTCGCGACGCCCGCCGATCAGAGGAAGTTGGTCGACGAAGCGAAGTTGCGAGCGCGCAAGCTCGACGACGAGTAGCAGGACGATTATTCCGATGGCGTCTTCTTCAGCGCCCGCCGACGCGCACTTCGACGCGCTCGAGACCCGCTCCGCCGACGAGCGCGAAGCGGCCTTGCGCCTCGCTCTGCCCGCACAGGTCGCTCACGCCAAGGCGCGTGCACCGGCGCTGGCGACGTGGCTGCGCGGCGTCGATCCGCAGGCGATCACGTCGCGGGCGGCGCTCGCTGCCTTGCCGGTGCTGCGCAAGGCCGATCTGCTCGCGCTGCAGAACGCCGCCGCGGCACCGGACGCGTTCGGCGGGTTGTCGACGGTCGGCTGGGGTGCCGGCCGATCGCCGGAGCGCAGGGCCGCGCGCGTGTTCTTCTCGCCCGGCCCGATCCGCGAGCCGGAGACGGCGCGGGCCGACTATTGGCGCATGGCCCGGGCGCTGTTCGCCGCGGGCTTTCGCGCCGGCGACCTGGTCCACAACAGCTTCAGCTACCACTTCACGCCCGCCGGTTCGATGATGGAAGGCGGCGCGATGGCGATCGGCTGCACCGTCTTTCCGGCCGGCACCGGGCAGACCGAGCTGCAGCTTCAGGCGATGGTTGCGCTCGCGCCCGCGGCCTACGCCGGAACGCCGAGCTTTCTTCGCCTTCTTCTCGAGAAGGCCGACGAGACCGGCGTCGCTTTGCCGTCGCTGACCAAGGCCTCGCTCAGCGGCGAAGCTGTTCCGCTCTCGCTGCGCGAGTGGCTGGGCACGCGCGGCATCTGCGCCTACCAGACCTACGGCACCGCCGATCTCGGCCTCGTCGCGTACGAGACCACGGCGCGCGAGGGGCTGGTCGTCGACGAGGGTGTCATCGTGGAAATCGTCCGGCCGGGTACCGGCGATCCCGTCGCCGACGGCGAGGTCGGCGAGATCGTGGTGACGACGCTCAATCCCGACTACCCCCTCGTCCGCTATGCCACCGGCGACCTGTCCGCGATGCTCGCCGGCACGTGCCCGACCGGTCGCACCAACCAGCGCGTGCGCGGCTGGCTCGGCCGCGCCGACCAGTCGACCAAGGTTCGCGGCATGTTCGTCCATCCGTCGCACGTCGCCGAAATCGTTCGGCGCCATCCGGAGATCGGCAGGGCGCGTCTGGTCGTCGAAGGCGAAAGGGCCGACGACCGGATGACGCTGCGAGCCGAAATTCCCGGCGCGGTGGACGGCCTCGGCGATCGGGTGGCGCAGACGGTCCGCGACGTCACCCGGCTGCGCGGCGAGGTGGCCTTCGTCACGCCCGGAAGCCTCCCCAACGACGGCAAGGTGATCGACGACCTGCGACCCCCGGACTGAGGCGCTGCCGCGGCGGATGACGGGGGTTACACGCTGACGCGCGAGACCGTGCTCCGGACAATGCGCCGCATCGACCACGACCTGTTTCCGACATGACGACGCTTCGCACCACGTTCGGCCTCCTCCTCCTCGCCCTCGCGGGGCCGGTCCTCGCCGAGTACCCCGACAAGCCGATCACGATCGTCGTTCCGTTCACCGCGGGTGGGCCCACCGACAAGGTCGCGCGCGATCTCGCGGAGGCGCTGCGCAAGCCGCTCGGCGGCCAGTCGGTCATCATCGAGAACGTCGGCGGCGCCGGCGGAACGCTCGGCGCAGCGAAGGTGGCACGCGCCTCCAACGATGGCTACACGCTGCTGCTGCATCACATCGGCCTGAGCACGGCGCCGGCCCTGTATCGCACGTTGCCGTACAAGACGATCGATGACTTCGAGTACCTCGGCATGATCAACGAGGTGCCGATGACGCTGATCGGCAAGCCGACGCTGCCGGCGAACAACTATGCCGAGCTGGTCAAGTGGATGGGTGCCAACAAGGGCAAGATCAACCTGGCCAACGCCGGCCTCGGTGCCGCCTCGCATCTCTGCGGTCTGCTCCTGCAGAGCACGCTCAAGATCGACATGCAGACGGTTCCCTACAAGGGCACCGCGCCGGCGATGAACGACCTGCTCGGCGGCCAGGTCGACATCATGTGCGACCAGACGACGAACACGACCGGCCAGATCGAAGCCGGCAAGGTCAAGGCGTTCGCGGTGACGTCGAGCAAGCGGCTGACGACGCCGGCGCTGAAGAACCTGCCGACGCTCGACGAATCCGGCCTGAAGGGCTTCAACGTCAACATCTGGCACGGGCTCTACGCGCCCAAGGGCACGCCGAAGGCGGTCACCGACAAGCTCAACGCGGCCCTGCGCGCGGCGCTCAAGGATCCGGACTTCATCAAGCGCGAGGAATCGCTCGGCGCGGTCATCGTCAGCGATGCTCGACTCGGCGGCGCCGAACACAAGAAGTTCGTCGAGGCCGAGATCGCCAAGTGGGGGCCGGTGATCAAGGCCGCGGGCCAGTACGCCGACTGAGCGACGCGGCGAACGCGCGCTCTCAGGCGCGCAGCGTGATCGGAATCGTCACCGGCCCGTCGTTGATCAGGCCCACCTGCATGTCGGCGCCGAATTCACCGCTGGCGACGTCGCCATGCAGCCGGCGCGCCGTCGCCAGCGCACGCTCGTAGAGCCTGCGGCCGAGCTCCGGCGCGGCGGCACCGGAAAAGCCCGGCCGATGTCCGCGCGACGTGTCGGCGGCGAGCGTGAACTGGCTGACGACCAGCATTCCGCCGCCGACTGCCGCCAGGTCGAGGTTCATCTTGCCGGCGCCATCGGCGAAGATGCGCAGCCCCAGCACCTTGGCGATCAGGCGATCGGCGATCGCCTCGTCGTCCTCGGGCTCCGCACAGAGAAACAGCAGCGTGCCGCGGCCGATGGCGCCGATCGCTCGCTCGCCGACCGAGACGCTCGCCTCGGCGACGCGCTGCACGAGGGCGATCACCGCGCCGCCTGGACGGCGTTGAACTGAGGCTCGACGTTCGAAGGCAGCAGCTGGATCGAGGCGCGCAGACCGGCGACCTCGTCCATCAGCGCCTGCTCGACTTCGCCGCGCAGCGCCGCGGCACGGCCCAGGGTCCAGCTCGCCGGCACGTGCATGTGGACGTCGAGGAAGCGACGGCTGCCGGCACGCCGCGTCACCATGTCGTCGAAGCGGATCGAGCTCTCGGCGAAGCGCGCCAGGGTGCGGTCGATGCTCGCCTGCACCTCGGGCTCGACCGCCTTGTCCATGAGGCCGTCGATCGATCCCCAGACGACGCGCGCACCCTCGCGAATGATGTTGGCAGCGACGCAGATGGCGACGACCGGGTCGAGCCAGAGCCAGCCGGTGACTTGTACGAGCGCGATGCCGACGACGACGCCGGCCGACGTCCAGACGTCGGTGTAGAGGTGGCGCGCGTCGGCCTCGAGGGCGACCGACCGGTGCTGGCGCGACGCCGCCATCATCCTGTGCGCGAGCAGGCCGTTCAGGACCGAGCTCGCGATGATGAGCGCGAGGCCGATCCCGACGCCCTCGAGCGGTTGCAGGTTCATGAAGCGCTGCAACGCGGACCAGACGATGGCGATCGCCGCCGCGGCGATCATCAGGCCCTCGAACGCGCTCGAGAAGTACTCGGCCTTGGTGTGGCCGAACGGATGGTCGTCGTCGGCCGGCCGCGCCGCGATCGTCACCATCGCCAGGGCGAAGAGAGCCGACGCCAGGTTCACGAACGACTCGAGCGCGTCGGAAAGCAGGCCCACCGAGCCGGTGATCCACCATGCCGCGGTCTTCATGACGATGGCCGCCACCGCCGTCACGACCGACAGGCGAAGCAGTGTCGTGACCTGCATCGGGCCTCGCCTCAGCGCAGCGTGACGCGGGCGAACTTGCGCTTGCCGACCTGGACGACGAACGTTCCGGCCGGCACCTTGAGGGCACGGTCGGAGACGACTGCCCCGTCGATCCGGACGCCGCCGCCGTCCAACAGGCGCATCGCCTCGCTGCTCGACGGCGCCAGCCCGGCCCGCTTCAGGAGGGTGCCGATGCCGAGCGGCGCGCCGTCGAACGAGACTTCCGGGACGTCGTCGGGGATGCCGCCGCGGGCACGCAAGGCGAAGTCGGCTTCGCCGGCATCGGCGGCTCCTGCGCCGTGGAAGCGAGCCGTGATCTCCTTGGCGAGGGCGATCTTGGCGTCGCGGGGATTGCGGCCCGCAGCGACTTCAGCGCGCACCTTGGCAATTTCCACCGCTGGACGCCAACTCAGAAGATCGAAGTATTTCCACATCAGTTCGTCACTGATGGACATCATTTTGGCGAACATGTCGTTGGGCGGGTCGCTGATGGCGATGTAGTTGCCCTTGCTTTTGGACATCTTCTCGACGCCGTCGAGGCCTTCCAGCAAGGGCATCGTCATGATGCATTGCGGCTCCTGCCCGTACTCCGCCTGCAAGGCCCGGCCGACGAGAAGGTTGAACTTCTGGTCGGTGCCGCCGAGTTCGAGATCCGAGCGCAGGGCGACCGAGTCGTAGCCCTGCATCAGGGGATAGAGGAATTCGTGGACGCTGATCGGCGTCCCGGCCTTGAAGCGCTTGCTGAAGTCGTCGCGTTCCATCATCCGCGCGACCGTGTACCGGGCGGCCAGCTCGATCAGTCCGCGCGCGCCGAGCGGATCGCTCCACTCCGAGTTCTTGCGAATCTCCGTTCGCTCGGGGTCCAAAACAAGTGATGCCTGCGCGTAGTAAGTACTGGCATTTACATCGATTTGCTCTCGGGTGAGCGGCGGCCGGGTGGTGTTGCGACCCGACGGATCACCGATCATCGAGGTGAAGTCGCCGATCAGGAAAATGACCGTGTGGCCCAGATCCTGCAGCTGCCGAAGCTTGTTCAGCACGACGGTGTGACCGAGATGGATGTCGGGGGCGGTCGGGTCGAGGCCGAGCTTGATTCGCAGCGGGACGCCGGTCGCCTCCGATCGCGCCAGCTTCGCCAGCCATTCGTGCTCGGGGATGAGCTCGCTGCTGTGGCGCTTCGATCGCTCGAAGGCGTCGCGGACGGAGTCTGTGACCGGGTATTTCTGGGGCGCCGCCGGCGCGGGAATAGAGGCAGACATCACTGGCTGTTACGGGGAAAGGGGCTCCGACGGCCGGTATACTGCGGCAGCGTCCTACGGGGCGGCGGGATCACTCCCGACGCAGAGCGGACGAGCGTCACGATTCTAGTGGCGCCCCGCTCACGACGATCAACCGAGGTGCAGACCGCAAGGCGGCACCGACCGAACTGAGCGCCGAGCTCCGCAGAAATTGAATTCGTTGACATCTCTCGATGTCGCCTGGGACTACGCCTCAGCGCACATCGCAAGCTTCGCTTCCCGCTATCCCCGGGCCCTGACGGCAACGGTCTCGCTCGGACTGGCCGGCTTCGCCGCGACCGCCTTCGGGATCGCACCGCAGGTTCCCGACGCGGCAGACCTGCCGCAGCGCACGATTTTCGAGAGCGTCGCCACGCTCGACGTGAAGGCGCAGCTCGACGCCCTCGCCGGGCGCGATCTCGACCTCTACCGCAGCGAGGTCACCCGGAGCAGCGACACGGCGGATTCGCTGCTGGCACGCCTGAACGTCGCTGATCCGCGCGCCGCCGCCTTCCTTCGCAGCGATGCCGTGGCGAGGAAGCTACTCGACGGCCGGGGCGGCAAGCGAGTCCAGGTGCGCGTCGATTCGCGCGGCGCGCTCGAGGAACTGGTGGCGCGCTATGCCGCGCCCGGCACGGATAAGCTGCCGACCCAGTTCACACGCCTGCGCATACAGCGCATCGGCGACCGGCTGATCGCCGACACGGCGACGCTGCCGCTCAGCTCGCAGACCCTGATGGCCGGCGGGACGATCCGCTCCTCGCTCTTCGGCGCGACCGATGAAGCCGGCATCCCCGACGGCGTCGCGACCCAGCTCGCCGAGATCTTCGCCAACGACATCGATTTCCGACGCGAGCTCAAACGTGGCGCCAGCTTCTCGGTCGTCTACGAGGCGCTCACCGCCGACGGCGAGCCGATCACCTGGGGCCCGGTCACCGGCCGCGTCCTCGCCGCCGAGTTCGTCAACAAGGGCCAGACGTTCTCGGCGATGTGGTTCAAGGACGGCGACGGCAAAGGCGCCTACTTCGGCCTCGACGGCCAGAGCAAGCAGCGCTCGTTCCTGGCCAGCCCGCTCGAGTTCTCGCGCGTGACGTCGGGCTTCTCGATGCGCATGCATCCCATCCTCAACAGCTGGAAGCAGCACAACGGCGTCGACTACGGCGCGCCGGTGGGTACGCCGGTGCGAACGGTCGGCGACGGCGTCGTCGAGTTCGCCGGCTGGCAGAACGGCTACGGCAACGTCGTCCATGTCCGTCACGGCAACGAGCGCCTGACCGTGTACGCGCACCTGAGTCGCGTCGACGTCGTCAAGGGCCAGAAGGTCGACCAGGGCGTGATCATCGGTGCCGTCGGCCAGACCGGCTGGGCCACCGGGCCGCACCTGCACTTCGAAGTCAAGATCGACGGTCTGCAGCAGGACCCGTTGCTGGTCGCGCAAAGCTCCGAGGCGGCGGTCGTTGCACCGGCGGCGAAGGTGCGTTTCGGTCTGCTGGCGCAGAGCGCTCGCGTTCAGCTCGGCGTCGCCGAGACGCTGCCGCGGACGCAGGTGCTGGGCGAATAGTCGCTCGCGACGGCCACCGCGTCGCGGCCTCGATGCGACGCCTGACCGATCGCAAGGCCGCGACTCTCCGCCGGCCCCGTTCGATTCCATGAGCTCGCTTTTCATCGGCTTGATGTCGGGGACGTCGCTCGACGGCGTCGACGGCGTCGTCGTCGATCTCGGCGCCACGGCGGGCCCGACCGGCCTCCGTGTCCTGGCCCATGCCAAGCGCGCCTTCGCGCCGGCCTTGCGCGCCGGGCTCGCCGCGCTCAACCGTTCCGGCGAGGACGAGATCCATCGCGCCGCCCTCGCCGCCAATGCGTTGGGCCGCGACTACGCGTCGCTCGTCGAAACGCTCCTGGCCGGCGCGGCGGTGGCGAAGGAAGAAATCGTCGCCATCGGCTGTCACGGCCAGACGGTTCGGCATCGCCCCGGCGAGTTCGATGGCATCGGCTACACCACGCAGCTGAACGCGCCTGCGCTTCTCGCCGAGTTGACCGGCATCGACGTGATCGCCGATTTCCGCACTCGTGACGTTGCCGCCGGCGGCCAGGGCGCGCCGCTCGTGCCGGCGTTCCATCGAGCGATCTTCGGCCGACCGGGCGCGAGCGTCGCCGTGCTCAATCTCGGCGGGATCGCCAACCTGACTGTCCTTGGGCCGCACGACGAAGCGATCGGCTTCGACTGCGGCCCGGCCAACACCTTGCTCGATCTCTGGTGCGAACGTTCCTCCGGCCGCCCTTTCGATGAGGGCGGCACGGTCGCGGCGCACGGCGATGTCGATCGCCGCCTGCTCGACGCACTGCTCGCCGAGCCTTACTTCGCACTCGACCCGCCGAAGAGCACCGGTCTCGATCTCTTCAACGCGCCATGGCTCGACGCCCGCCTCGACACGGCCGACGCGCGCGCACGGCTTCGCCCGGAGGACGTGCAAGCGACGCTCGCCGAGCTGACGAGCGAAGTCGTCGCTGCCGCCTGTCGTCGCCACGCTCCGACGGCCGAGGAGCTGATCGTCTGCGGCGGCGGCGCCTTCAATGCCGACCTGATGCGACGGCTCGGCCGAGCGCTCGCGCCAACGGCGGTGGAGGCGAGCGGCGCCCGCGGGTTGCCGGCCGATCAGGTCGAGGCGTCGGCGTTCGCGTGGCTGGCGCGCGCCTTTGTCGAACGCATCCCGGGCAACGTCGCGTCGGCGACCGGCGCCGCCGGTCCGCGCGTCCTCGGCGCGCTGTATCCAGCGCGCTGAACGAGACTTTTCGAAGCGCGACCCACCGAGGTCGCGGTGCCAAGAAAAAAGCCGCCTTCCGGCGGCTTCGTTCATCGGCGGGCCGACTCAGGCGGAGAAGCTCGAGCCGCAGCCGCAGGTCGTCGTCGCGTTCGGGTTCTTGATCACGAACTGGGCGCCCTGGAGGTCGTCCTTGTAGTCGATCTCGGCGCCGGCGAGGTACTGCAGGCTCATCGCATCGATCAGCAACGTCACGCCGTTCTTGGCCATCGCCGTGTCGTCGTCGTTGACGATCTCGTCGAAGGTGAAGCCGTACTGGAAGCCGGAGCACCCGCCGCCTTGCACGAACACACGCAGCTTGAGGTCCGGGTTGCCCTCCTCGTCGACGAGCTCCTTGACCTTGTTGGCGGCGCTGTCCGTGAAGACGAGCGGCGGCGGCGGCGCATCGGCGTCCGGCGAATTGACGATGTTGTCGGCGACTGCGCTCATGCGACGCTCCTGGGAAAGGCGAGAACGGACATTATCGGCGAACCTTCGCGCCCGGCGGGCCCGGAAGGGTCAAGTCCAGATGTGGTCCGTGACCGAAACGACAAGGCCGCCCGGAGGCGGCCTTGCAGATCGACGCGAAACCGATCAGCGCTTGCTGAACTGCTTTCTGCGCCGGGCGCCGTGCAGGCCGACCTTCTTGCGCTCGACCTCGCGGGCGTCGCGGGTCACGAAGCCGGCGCGGCTCAGATCGGGCTTCAATGCCAGGTCGTAGTCCATCAGCGCACGGGTGATGCCGTGGCGGATTGCACCGGCCTGGCCGGTCTCGCCCCCGCCATGGACGTTGACCTTGACGTCGAACGCGGCGTCGTTGGCGGTCAGCACCAGCGGCTGGCGCACGACCATGATCGACGTCTGGCGGCCGAAATATTCCTCGACCGGCTTGCCGTTGACCAGGATCTGGCCGCTGCCCTTCTTCATGAAGACGCGAGCGACCGACGACTTGCGCCGGCCCGTTCCGTAGTTCCAGTTTCCGATCATCGCGGCGCGTCCTGAAGAATGTCGAGTTTCTTGGGTTGCTGCGCGGTGTGCGGATGCGTGTCGCCCGCGTACACCTTCAGCTTCTTGATCATGGCGTAGCCGAGCGGGCCCTTGGGCAGCATGCCCTTGACGGCCTTCTCGAGCGCGCGGCCGGGATGGCGGGCCTGCATGTCCTTGAACTTCATCCCCCGGATACCGCCCGGGTAGCCGGAGTGCCGGTAGTAGATCTTGTCCTCGGCCTTGTTGCCGGTGACGCGGATCTTGTCGGCGTTGACGATGACGATGAAATCGCCGGTATCGACGTGAGGCGTGTAGATGGCTTTGTGCTTGCCGCGCAGGCGGAGGGCGACTTCACTGGCCACCCTGCCCAAGACCTTGTCGGTCGCGTCGATCACAAACCACTCATGCGTCACTTCGGCGGCTTTGGCGCTGAAGGTTTTCATGGGTTCTGACGTTAGATTCAAGCCTCTGGCTGCCCGTGCTCGGCCCGACTTCGGATGGCGGCTCTCGAACGGTTCTGACTCCACGCCCGGCTGATCCGGGCGGCTTTCACCGAGGCAGTTGGCGAAAAGCCTTCAAGTATAGCCGGTGTCCGACCCGTGGACGAGCGGGCCTCCCATGTCGCTGGTACACGCTCCCTAGCTGAAGTCCCTACACTTCGGGTTAACCCCTAGGGTCTACCCTATGACATTTCTTCCTCCCTCCCCCTCCGCCGGTGCCCAGGCCGACCCAACCCCAGGCCACGCCGTCGGCGAAACGTCCCACGAGCCGGCCCGCGCGGGCCGCGCCTGGGTGCCGATCCGCTCGCTCAGCCCGCGCCATCGCGAGCGGATCGCCGCCCACTTGATCGCCCTGGACGAGCGATCGCGCTATCTCCGCTTCGGATACGCCGCCAACGATGCCCAGATCAAGAACTACGTCGACACCCTCGACTTCGAGCATGACGAGGTGTTCGGCATCTTCAACCGGCGCCTCGAGCTGATCGCCCTCGCCCACTTGGCCCACCGCGACGGCGATTCACTCCGGGGTCGGTCTGCGGCGTCCGAGTTCGGCGTCTCGGTACTGCCGAAGGCGCGTCGGCGCGGTTTCGGGCGGCGATTGTTCGAGCACGCCATGCTGCACGCCCGTAACCGCCACGTGGAGACGATGTTCATCCACGCCCTCAGCGAGAACACGGCCATGCTCAAGCTGGCAAAGGGCGCCGGCGCGACGATCGAACGCGAGGGCTCCGAGTCCGAGGCCTGGCTGAAACTTCCCCCAGACTCCCTCGCCTCCCACCTCGACGAGCTGATCGTCGACCGGGCCGCCGAGATCGACTACCGGATCAAGCAGCACTCGCACCGACCTGAAACGTCGGACGCGGTCGAGGCGGATCATGTAGCCGCGGGGACCGATTCGTAACCGCTCATCGGTTTCCCGAGGGTCTTTGTCTCGGCAGTCGAAAGAGGGGTGGCCGGGCCGCCGCAGTCGCCGCTAACATCCACCCTTCGCCTGGCATGTGGGGCCGGGAATCCCGGCGCTCTGGATTGGACGGCTCGTGATGGAAAGGCTTCCGTGGATCGCAGCGGTGCTGGCGCTCTCGCTGCTCGCGGTCGTCGTCATCGTCGGGATCTGGATCCTGCGCCGCCCGCGCCGCCTGCCGCCTCTGCCGACCGAATGGTCCTTGTCGGCCCGCCCCGTCTTCTCGACCGACGAGCGCCGCGTCTACAAGCTGTTGCGCGAGGCCTTGCCACACCACATCGTCCTCTCGAAGCTGCCGCTGGTTCGCTTCTCGCAGCCGAGCGATCCTGCCGAGGTCCGCTTCTGGTACGACCTGCTCGGCGCGATCAACGTCACCTTCGCGGTCTGCAGCGCCAACGGCCGCGTCCTCGCCGCGATCGATCTCGACACCGACCGCGGCAACTCGCGGCGCATCCTGCAGATCAAGCAGTCGGTGCTTGGCGCCTGCCGGATCCGCTACCTGCGCTGCCCGGTCGACAACCTGCCGACCGCGGCGGAGCTCCAGCTTCTCGTGCCGAGCAGCACGGCGGCCACGGCACGCGGCCCGCAGCCCGGCATCGTGCCGCCGCGCGACATCGACGAGGCGCGCGACTCGCTTGCCAGCACCGTCGCGACGCGGCGCGCGCAGCGCAGCGCCCTCTGGCAGGATTCGTCGGTGTTCCAGGACTCCTTCTTCGCGCCTGACAGCCGCACCGACACGCTGGGCAACAGCGAGTTCGCTTCGCTGTCGTTCGCCAACCCGCGCACGCCGCCGGGGCGAAGCGCGAACGGGAACGATCCCTCGCTCGGCCTGGTCGGCCGCAACGGCGAGGCCGGCAAGGCCGGCGACGACAATGACGAGACCGCCGGCGTCGTCGTCGACATGCCGCCGTCGCCGTTGACGTCGCGCTCGCATCACTAGCCGAGCGCGCCGGCCGCCGCCGGCGATTCCCGATGGGCGCTGATCCTTCCGAAGCCGCTTCCGCGGCCCTCGCCCCCTACACCGATCTCGGCCCGAACGGCGTCCTCGATGCGCTCGATGCGGTCGGCCTGCAAGGCGATGGCCGGCTGATTCAGCTCAACTCGTACGAGAACCGCGTCTTCCAGGTCTTCCTCGAAGGCGGCCGGGTCGTCGTCGCCAAGTTCTATCGGCCCGGACGGTGGAGCGATGACCAGATCCTCGAGGAGCATCGCTTCGCGGCCGAGCTGGTCGCCGGCGAGATACCCGTCGCGGCGCCGATCGCGCTGCAGCTCGACGCGCGTTCGCCGCACGTCGCGGCCGTCGCCAGTGCCGGCGCCACCCTCGCCAGCCTGACCACCGACGCCGGCGCCGTCTACCGTTTCGGCGTCACCGAGCGCCTCGCCGGCCGAGCGCCGGAGCTCGAGGATGGCGAGGTGCGGCGCTGGCTCGGCCGCTTCATCGGCCGCATCCATGCCATCGGCGCCGTCGCACCGTTCGCACACCGGGTGAGGCTCGACGTCGCCACCTACGGCGAGGCCAGCCGCGACTTCCTGCTCGCGCAGCGACTCGTCTCCGACGACGTCGCCGCGCGCTGGCGTCTCCTTGCCGAGCAGGCGCTCGCGGCCTGCGCGGACGCCTTCGCCGCCGTCTCGGCGCGCCAGCTCCGCCTGCATGGCGACTGCCATCCCGGCAACATCCTCTGGAGCGATGCCGGACCGCACTTCGTCGACCTCGACGACGCCGTGACCGGCCCCGCGGTACAGGACCTCTGGATGCTGCTGTCCGGGGATCGCGCCGCGATGACGCGCCAGCTCCTCGATGTCCTCGAGGGCTACGAGGCGTTCATGGATTTCGATTGGCGCGAGCTGCGCCTGCTCGAGCCGCTGCGCACCTTGCGAATGCTCCACCACAGCGCCTGGATCGCGCGGCGCTGGACCGACCCGACCTTCCCGATCAACTTCCCGTGGTTCGCGAGCCCCGCGTACTGGGCCGACCAGTGCACGCGGCTCGCCGAGCAGCTCGCCGCGATGGCCGAGCCACCGCTGGGCAGCCCGGCCTGAACCGCGCAGGCGGCGCGGTCAGCGATCCGTGCGCCGACCGCGCCCGGATCACGCCAGGAGAAGGGCGTTGACGCGCCTCACATAGGCTGCCGGGTCCTCGAGCTGGCCACCTTCGGCGAGCAGCGCCTGATCGAACAGGATGCCAGCGAGATCGTCGAAGTGCTCGCTCGATTCGAGCTTCTTGACCAGCGGATGCTCGGCGTTGACCTCGAGGATCGGCTGCGACACCGGCGCGCCCTGGCCAGCCTGCTTCAGCAGGCGCGCGAGGTGGCCGCTCATGTCGCCCTCGTCGACGACCAGGCACGCCGGCGAATCGACCAGCCGCGTCGTCACGCGGACGTCCTTGGCGCGGTCCTTCAGCGAGACCTTGAGCCGCTCGAGGGTCGGCTTGAACGCCGTCGCGGCTTCCTCGGCCTGCTTCTTCTCGGTTTCGTCCTCGAGCTTGCCGAGGTCGACCGAGCCCTTGGCGACGCTCTGCAACGGATGTCCGTCGTGCTCGTAGAGATGCGAGAGCAGCCATTCATCGACGCGGTCGGTGAGCAGCAGCACCTCGATGCCCTTCTTCTTGAAGATCTCGAGCTGCGGGCTGTTCTTCGCCGTCGCCAGCGTGTCGGCGGTGACGTAGTAGATCGCGTCCTGGCCTTCCTTCATTCGGCCCACGTACTCGGGCAGCGACACGTTCTGCACGCTGCCGTCGTCGTGCGTCGACGCGAAGCGGTAGAGCTTGGCGAGGCGCTCGCTGTTGGCGTGGTCCTCGCCGATGCCTTCCTTCAGGACGACGCCAAAATCCTTCCAGAACGCGGCGTACTTGTCCTTCTCGGCGGCGTCCTCGCTCTGGGCCAGACCTTCGAGCATCGACAGCACGCGCTTGGTCGAGCCCTCGCGGATCGCCTTCACGTCGCGACTCTCCTGCAGCAACTCGCGCGAGACGTTGAGCGGCAGGTCGCTCGAGTCGATCACGCCCTTGACGAAGCGCAGGTAGACCGGCATCAGCGCCTCGGCGTCGTCCATGATGAAGACGCGCTTGACGTACAGCTTGACGCCGCCGCGCTTGTCGCGGTTCCAGAGGTCGAACGGCGCCTTGCCCGGGATGTAGAGCAGCTGCGTGTACTCGCTGCGGCCCTCGACGCGGTTGTGCGTGTAGGCGAGCGGCGCCTCGGTGTCGTAGCTGATCTGCTTGTAGAACTCCTCGTACTGGTCCTTCGTGATCTCGCTCTTCGGCCGCGACCAGAGCGCCGACGCCTTGTTCACGGGCGCCCACTCGTCGCGGGTGACCTGCTTCTTCGCCTCCTCGTCCCACTCCTCCTTCTGCATGAGGATGGGCAGCGAGATGTGGTCGGAGTACTTCGAGACGATCGAGCGCAGCTTCCACGACGACAGGAACTCCTCCTCGCCCTCGCGCAAATGCAGGATGACGCTCGTGCCTCGCTCGGCCCGAGCGATCGTCTCGACCTCGAAGTCCCCCGCACCTTCCGATGTCCAGCGAACGCCCTCTTCGGCGGGCAGGCCGGCGCGGCGCGACTCGACCGTGATCCGGTCGGCGACGATGAACCCCGAGTAGAAGCCGACGCCGAACTGGCCGATCAACTGCGCGTCCTTCTTCTGGTCGCCCTCGAGCGCAGACATGAACTCGCGCGTGCCGCTCTTGGCGATCGTGCCGAGGTGGGCCACCGCCTCCTCGGACGACATGCCGATGCCGTTGTCGGTGATCGTGATCGTCCTGGCGTCCTTGTCGAAGGCGACGCGCACCTCGAGGTCGGTCTTGCCTTCGTAGAGCTCGGGCTTGTCGATGGCCTCGAAGCGGAGCTTGTCGCACGCGTCCGAGGCGTTCGAGATCAGCTCGCGAAGGAAGATCTCCTTGTTCGAATAGAGCGAATGGGTGACGAGGTGCAGGATCTGCTTGACCTCGGCCTGGAAGGAAA
>JBDTPG010000030.1:0-22755 GCA_039932815.1 Caldimonas sp. | reverse complement strand
TCGCCGCCTGCACCTCGCGCGCGGCGCCGTCGATGTTGCGCGAGAGCTCGAACTGCAAACTGATCCGCGCGCTGCCGACCTGGCTCGACGACGTCATCTCGGTGACGCCGGCGATCGTGCCGAGTCGCCGCTCGAGCGGCGTCGCCACGCTCGTCGCCATCGTGTCGGGGCTCGCCCCGGGCAGCTGCGCGCTCACCGAGATGGTCGGAAAGTCGACCTGCGGCAACGGCGACACCGGCAGCACGAAGAACGCGCCGATGCCGGCGAGGGCGACCCCGATGGTCAGCAGGACGGTGCCGATGGGACGTCGGACGAAGGGCGCCGAGAGATTCATCGCGTTTCCACCGTGGCCCACGGGCCGACGCCGGCGGGTGGCCGACTCCGCTCATGTCCCCCGAGCCGCGGCGTTGCCGCGGCTCTCCTCCTAATTCTTCGCTGCGCCGGCCACCCACCGTCGTCGGCCCGCACCGCGCACCGCGGCGACTCGGTCGCGTACGTCGTGCTGCGCAGTTCGGGATCGGGGTGGTGGGCACCCTGCGGAGCGCAAGTATTAGGAGGAGATCCAGGGCAACGCCCTGGATCGGGGGACATGGAGTGGAGCAGGGCGCCCGCCGCCCCGATCCCGCGAGCGACACCGATCCCGCCAGCAGCACCGATCACGACGCATGCCCCGGTTGAGCAACGTGGGGAGAACGCGGCTCTTTCGAGAACCTCCGCCCCAACCTGTCGAAGGCGAGATAGATCACCGGCGTCGTGAACAGCGTGAGCAGCTGGCTGACGATCAGGCCGCCGAAGATCGCCAGGCCGAGCGGCCGGCGCAGCTCGTGGCCTTCGCCCCAGCCGAGCATCAGCGGCAACGCCGCGAAGAGCGCGGCGAGCGTCGTCATCAGGATGGGCCGGAAGCGCAGCAGCGCGGCCTGGTGGATCGCCTCGCGCGCGGGCTTCTTCTCGGTGCGCTCGGCCTCGATCGCGAAGTCGATCATCATGATCGCGTTCTTCTTGACGATGCCGATCAGCAGGATGATGCCGATGATGCCGATCACGCCGAGGCCGTTGCCGCTGATCAGCAGCGCGAGCAGGGCGCCGACGCCGGCCGACGGCAACGTCGACAGGATCGTCAGCGGGTGAATGTAGCTCTCGTAGAGCACGCCGAGGACGATGTAGACGCAGATCAACGCGGCCAGGATCAGCCAGAGCTGGTTCGAGAGCGACCGCTCGTAGGCGCCCGAGGCGCCGAGGAAGCTGAGCTGAACCGAGCTCGGCAGGGCGATCGCCTTGGCGGCGGCGCGGATCGCATCGACGGCGGCGCCGAGCGAGACGCCGGGTGCCGTGTCGAATCCGATCGTCGACGCCGGATACTGGGCGACGTGAGTGATCTGCAACGGCGCCTGCCTCTCGCTGATCTTGGCGATCGCGTCGAGCGTCGTCGGCTCGCCCGAGCTGGTGCGCAGGTTGAGCTTGCCGAGCGACTGCGCCGTGCTGAGCAGGCCGGGCTGGGCCTCGAGGATGACGCGGTACTGGTTGGTCTCGGTGAAGATCGTCGAGACGATGCGCTGGCCGAAGGCGCTGTAGAGCGCGTCGTCGATCGATGCCGCGGTGACGCCGAGGCGCGCCGCCGTGTCGCGATCGATATCGATGAAGGCGGCGAGGCCTTGCGCGCCGGCGTCGCTGGTGGCGTTGCGCAGTTCCTTCCTCGTGCTCATCTCAGCGACGAGCTTGTCCACCCAGCTCGTCACCGTCGCGGTGTCGGCGCCTTCGAGCGAGACGCGGAATTCGGTCGGGCCGCTCTCGGCGTCGATCGTCAGGTCCTGCGTCGGCTGCAGGAACAAGGTGACGCCGGCCACCCGGTGCACCCGGTCCTGGAGGCGCTTCATGACCGCGACCTGGTCGCCGCGGTCGCTCTTCAGGTCGATCAGCATGCGGCCGGTGTGAAGCATGGTGTTGTTGGCGGCGTCGACCCCGATGAACGAGCTGACGTTCTCGACTGCCGGGTCCTCCAGCACGGCGGCGGCCGCGGCTTGCTGCAGCTCGGCCATGCGCGGAAACGAGACGTCGGCGGCGGTCTGGACGCGCGCCTGCAGCTGGCCGGTGTCCTGGGTCGGGAACAGGCCTTTCGGAATGAACAGGTAGAGCAGCACCGTCAGGACGAGCGTCGCGAGGGCGACGACGAGGGTCAGAACTTCATGGTCGATCACCCACGTCAGAGCGTAGTCGTAACGATCGATGACGCTTTTGAAGAAGCCGCGCAGGCGCGCGCCTAGGCCACTCTTCTTCCCGTCGGCTGCCTCGTCGCGAGGTTTCAGCCAACGCGCCGACATCATCGGCACCAGCGTCAGCGAGACGACGGCCGAGATCAGGATGGTGATGGCCAGCGTCACGGCGAACTCCCGGAACAGCCGGCCGACGACGTCGCCCATGAAGAGCAGCGGGATCAGCACCGCGATCAGCGAGACGGTGAGCGAGATGATCGTGAAGCCGATCTCCGACGCGCCGGCGAGCGCGGCCTCGATGACGATGCGCTGCCTTCCCTTCGGCAGCGATTCGGCCTCGGCGCCGCTGAGCATTTCCGGCCGCAGCGACGCGGCGGCCTCGGCTTCCGCTTCGCGCGTCGACTGCGGCGTCGCGGCGTCGCGTTGCCCCGACGTCGCCGCGCTCGCGCTTGCTTGGGCCTCGCGGACGCGCGCAAGCTCGAGGTGGCGCGAGATGTTCTCGATCATCACGATCGCGTCGTCGACGACGAAGCCGGTCGCGATCGTCAGCGCCATCAGGCTCAGGTTGTTGAGGCTGTAGCCGAGCAGGTACATCGCGCCGCAGCTGCCGATGAGCGAGATCGGCACCGCCAGGCTCGCGATCACGGTCGCGCGCGGGCTGCCGAGGAAGGCGAAGATGACGAGCACGACCATGACGACGGCGAGGGCGAGCTCGATTTCGACGTGCAGCACCGAGGCGCGGATGCCGGTCGTGCGGTCGGACAGCACGTCGACGCGCAGGTTGGCCGGCAACGAGGCCTGCAGGTCGGGCAGCTGCTTCTTGATCGCGTCGACGGTGGCGATCACGTTGGCGCCCGGCTGGCGCTGCACGTTGAGGATGATCGCCGGCCGCAGCTCGCCGTTCTTGCCCGCCCAGGCGCCGAGGCGCGTGTTCTCTGCGCTCTCGACCACCTGGGCGACGTCGGTCAGGCGCACCGGCGCGGCGTTCCTGTAGGCGACGATGAGCTTGCGGTAGTCGTCGGCGGTGAGCAGCTGGTCGTTGGCGTTGATCGTGTACGAGCGCTTGGCGCCGTCGAAGCTGCCCTTGGCGCTGTTCGCGTTGGCCGCGGCGATCGCGGTCCGCAGGGTGTCGATGCCGATGCCGTACGAGGCCAGCGCCTGCGTGTCGGCCTGGATCCGCACCGCCGGGCGCTGGCCGCCGGCGAGGCTGACGAGGCCGACGCCCGAGACCTGGCTGATCTTCTGCGCCAGGCGCGTGTTGACGAGGTTCTGAACCTCGGTCAGCGGCACTGTGTCGGAAGAGATCGCCAGCGTCAGCACCGGCGCGTCGGCCGGGTTGACCTTGGCGTAGACCGGCGGCGCCGGCAGGTCCGCCGGCAGCAACGAGCCGCCGGCGTTGATCGCGGCCTGCACTTCCTGCTCGGCGACGTCGAGCGTCTGGCCGAGCGTGAACTGCAGCGTGATGATCGAGACACCGGCGGCGCTCGTCGAGCTCATCCGCTCGAGGCCCGCCATCTGGCCGAACTGGCGCTCCAGCGGCGCCGTCACCGTGTTGCCCATCACCTCGGGGCTGGCGCCCGGGTAGAGCGTCTGCACCTGGATCGTCGGATAGTCGACCTGCGGCAGCGCCGACAGCGGCAGGAACTTGAAGCCGACCAGGCCGGCGAGAACGATCGCCACCATCAGCAGCGAAGTCGCCACCGGACGAAGGATGAACGGGCGCGACGGGCTCATCGCGAAACGCCGCGAGTCATTCGCAGCCGATCAGCCGCCACCGCTCGCGGACCGCTGGCGCCGTTGCCCCTGGCCGCCGCCCGATGCGGCGCCGGATGCACCCGACGCGCCGCGCCGCCCGCTCGCCGCGCCCGAGGCCGGGCGATCGCTCGGCACCTGGACACGCGCACCTTCACGCAGGCGATCGCCGCCTTCGGTGACGACGCGCTCGCCCGCCTCGAGGCCCTTCGTGATGGCGATGACCTCGTCGGTCGCGATGCCGCGCTCGACGGTGCGCAGGCTCACCGTGCGGTCCTCGCCGACGACGTAGACGAAGTCGCCGTTCGGCCCGTGGCGCAGCGCCGTCACCGGCACGACGACCGCGCCCTGGATCGAGCGCAGGGTCAGGCGCACGTTGACGAACTGGTTCGGGAACAGCGCCGTCTCGTCGTTGCCGAAGCGCGCCTTGGCCTTGACGGTGCCGGTCTGCACGTCGATCTGGTTGTCGAGCGTCGTGAAGACGCCGTCGCCGAGCTTCTTCGTGCGCGTGCGGTCGTAGGCGGCGACGGGCAGCTTTGCACCGGCGCGGACGCTGCCTTGCACCTCCGGGACGCGATCCTGCGGCACCGAGAAGGCGACGTCGATCGGCGTCAGCTGCGTGATCACCGCGACGCCGTTCGCGTCGCCAGCGCCGATGTAGTTGCCGGTGTCGATCGGCCGCAGGCCGACGCGGCCGGCGATCGGCGCGACGACGCGGCTGTAGCCGAGGTTGAGTCGCGCCGTGTTCTCGTTGGCGCGATCGATGACCAGCGTGCCCTCGAGCTGCTTGACGAGCGCCGCCTGCGTGTCGACGTCCTGGCGCGCGATCGAGTCCTGGCCGAGCAGGGTCTGGTAGCGCTGCAGCTGGACGCGCGCGCTGTCGAGCTGCGCTTCGTCGCGCTGGCGCGCACCCATCGCCTGCTGCAGCGCGATCTCGAACGAGCGCGGATCGATGGTGGCGAGGAGTTGCCCCTTCTTGACGATCTGCCCTTCGCTGAACAGCACCTGGGTGATGACGCCGGAGACCTGTGGCCGCACGGTCACCGTCGTGACCGGCGTGACGGTGCCGAGCGCGTCGAGGAAGACCGGCAGATCGGCGCGCGTCGCGACCGCCATGCCGACCGTGCTCGGCGGCCCGCCGCGTCCGCCCCGGCCGCCCCCGGGGCCGCCAGGGCCACCGCCTCCGGCGCCGCGCTCGGCTCCCGAGGACGCGCCCGAGGCCGACGCGACTGCGCCGCCCGGAGCGCCGTTCCCTTCCGGCGGCCGATGCGTGAGGTACCAGGCCAGCGCGGCCAGGCCGACCAGCGCCGCGATGGCGATCGCCGCACCGAGCCCCCGTCGACCGGCCGACGGCGCGCGCCGGGGCGGCGGCGGCGAAAGGGGTCGGGCGTCGGTCGAAGAGGGATCCATCTCGGGCAGTCTGCGGTCGGGGCCGCGAAGGCTATCAAGACGGCGAGCATGCCGCAGCCCCGCGGGCGACCGGCGGCGGCGATCGCGATGGCCGTGTTTCAGAGCAATCAGGGGGCCGCTCGCTCGTGCGAACGCGCGCGCGGGGCAAACCCGGTGTTGACGGCGCAACCGGGGCGAAACTATTCTTTACCGGTCGGTCGAGGCCAGCGTCGCGCACCGCCCATCACCGCGGAGAGCACCCCATGACCGATCGACTCGCCGGCAAGACGGCCTTCATCACGGCCGCCGGCCAAGGCATCGGCCGCGCCACCGCCGAAGCCTTCGTACGCGAAGGCGCCCGCGTCATCGCCACCGACATCAACGACGAGCTGCTCGCCGACCTCGCGCGCGCCACCGGCTGCGAGACGCGCCGACTCGACGTCACCGACGCGAGCGCCGTGCTCGCCGCGAGCATCGAGGCGAACGGCAAGAGCACGGTCGACGTCCTCTTCAACGGCGCCGGCTACGTCCATGCCGGGACGATCCTCGAGTGCGACGAGCTGGCCTTCGACTTCTCCTTCGACCTCAACGTGCGGGCGATGTACCGCCTGATCCGCGCCCTGCTGCCGCCGATGCTGAAGGCCGGCGGCGGCTCGATCATCAACGTCGCCTCGGCGGCGTCGAGCATCAAGGGCGTGCCGAACCGCTTCGTCTACACCGCGACCAAGGCGGCGGTGATCGGCATGACGAAGTCGATCGCCGCCGACTTCATCACCCAAGGCATCCGCTGCAACGCGATCTGCCCGGGCACCGTCGAGTCGCCCTCGCTGCGCCAGCGCATCGAGGCGCAGGCGAAGGCGAGCGGCCAGACGCTCGCGCAGGTCGAGGCGGCCTTTGTCGCGCGCCAGCCGATGGGACGCCTCGGCACCACCGCCGAGATCGCGGCGCTCGCGGTCTACCTGGCGAGTGACGAGTCGGCATTCACGACCGGGACGACGCAGGTGATCGACGGCGGCTGGTCGAACTAGACCCTAAACTTGCCGCCCGGCCACCAAGAAAGAACCGATGAAGCTGATGCGATACGGCGCCAAGGGCGCAGAGAAACCGGCGCTACTCGACGCCAAGGGCACGGTGCGCGATCTCTCCGGCGTGATTCCCGACATCACGGCCGCGACGCTGACGCGCGCGAGCCTGAAGCGGCTCGCCGAGCTCGACGCGAGCAAGCTGCCCGCGGTCGCCGACCCGGGCCGGATCGCGCCGCCGTGGAGCGGCATGGGCAAGTTCATCTGCATCGGCCTCAACTACTCCGATCACGCCGCCGAGACCGGCTCGCCGATCCCGAAGGAGCCGATCATCTTCATGAAGCCGACCAACGTGCTGGTCGGCTGCAACGACGCGGTCGTGCTGCCGAAGGATTCGCTCAAGACCGACTGGGAGGTCGAGCTCGGCGTCGTCATCGGCACGAAGGCGCGCTACGTCGAGAAGGCCGACGCGCTCAAGCACGTCGCCGGCTACTGCGTCGTCAACGACGTCTCCGAGCGCGAGTACCAGCTCGAGCGCGGCGGCACCTGGGACAAGGGCAAGGGCTGCGACACGTTCGGGCCGGTCGGGCCGTGGATGGTGACCGCCGACGAGATCGCCGACCCGCAGGCGTTGCCGATGTGGCTCGACGTCAACGGCCAGCGGCGCCAGGACGGCAGCACCAAGACGATGATCTTCGGCGTCGCCGAGCTGGTCGCCTACTGCAGCCGCTTCATGACGCTCTGGCCGGGCGACCTGATCACGACCGGCACGCCGCCCGGGGTCGCGCTCGGCATGAAGCCGACGCCGGTGTACCTGAAGGCCGGCGACGAGATCCGCCTCGGCATCACCGGCCTCGGCGAGCAGCGCCAGAAGGTGCATGCCTGGGACCCTCGCCTGATCGACAGCTGACGCGATGAGCGCTGTCGTCGCCCCGCCGGCCCCGAGCGGCGCCGCCGCGGGCGACGCGCTCGTCATCCGCATCCACCCTCACGACGACGTCGTCATCGCCCGCCGCCAGCTCGTCGGCGGCACGCGCATCGAGAGCGAGGGCATCACCGTCGCCGGCCTGATTCCGCCCGGCCACAAGGTCGCGGCGCGGCCGATCGCCGCCGGCGCGCCGGTGCGCCGCTACGACCAGATCATCGGCACCGCCAGGCAGGCGATCGCGCCGGGCCAGCACGTCCACACGCACAACCTCGAGTTCTCGAGCTTCGCGCGCGAGTACGCGGCGGCGAGCGGCGCCCGGCCCACCGAGTACGTCGCCGCGCCCGCCACCTTCGACGGCATCGTCCGCGCCGACGGCCGCATCGCGACGCGCAACTACGTCGGCATCCTCACCTCGGTGAACTGCTCGGCGACCGTCGCGCGGGCGATCGCCGACCACTTTCGCCGCGACACCAACCCACGCGCGCTCGAGCGCTTCCCGAACGTCGACGGCGTCGTCGCCCTGACGCACGGCGCCGGCTGCGCGACCGACAGCGCCGGCGAGCCGCTGCAGGTGCTGCGGCGAACCCTCGGCGGCTATGCGCGCCACGCCAACTTTGCGTCCGTCGTCGTCGTCGGCCTCGGCTGCGAGACCAACCAGATCAGCGGCCTGATGGAGCAGGAGAAGCTCGGCGCCGCCGCCCGAGCGCCGGGCCGCCCCAAGCCGGGCAGCGCCCCCTCGGGGGGCAGGAGCGAAGCGACGTGGGGGCCTGATTCCGGGCCGGCGCTGCACGCGTTCAACATCCAGGAGACCGGCGGCACGAAAAAGACCGTTGCGCACGGCATCGAGCTGGTCGAATGGCTGCTCGAGGAAGCGAACCGGGCGACGCGGACGCCGGTGCCGGCGAGCCACATCCTGGTCGGCCTGCAATGCGGCGGTTCCGACGGCTACTCCGGGATCAGCGCCAATCCCGCCCTCGGCGCGGCGGTCGATCGCCTGGTGCGCCACGGCGGCACGGCGATCCTCTCGGAGACACCCGAGATCTACGGCGGCGAGCACCTGCTGACGCGGCGCGCGGTCTCGACCGAGGTCGCCGACAAGCTGGTCGCGCGCATCCGCTGGTGGGAGCGCTACTGCGAGCGCAACGACGCGGCGATGGACAACAACCCCTCGGCCGGCAACAAGGCGGGCGGGCTGACGACGATCCTCGAGAAGAGCCTCGGCGCGATCGCCAAGAGCGGAACGACCAACCTGGTCGACGTCGTCGAGTACGCGCAGCCGGTCACCGCCAAGGGCCTGGTGTTCATGGATACGCCGGGCTACGACCCTGTGTCGGCGACCGGCCAGGTCGCCGGCGGCGCCAACCTGATCTGCTTCACGACCGGCCGCGGCTCGGCCTACGGCTGCGCGCCGTCGCCTTCGCTCAAGCTCTCGACCAACACCGCGCTGTGGACTTCGCAGGAAGACGACATCGACATCAACTGCGGCGACGTGATCGACGGCACCGTCGGCATCGACGAGATGGGCGAGCGGATCTTCCGCCTGATGCTCGCGACCGCGTCAGGCCAGAAGACCAAGAGCGAAGTGCACGGCTACGGCCAGAACGAGTTCGTTCCGTGGTCGCTCGGCGCGGTGATGTGACGAGCGCCGCGAGTCGGCGCTGACGATCGGTCGGAGCCGATCGAAAGCGTCGCTTCGCTCGGTCACTCGAGCTCGATCCAGACCGGCGCGTGGTCGCTCGCGTCCTCGCGCCCGCGCACGTGGCGGTCGACGCCGGCGCGCTTCAGGCGCGGCTGGATGCTTTCGCTGAGCAGCAGGTGGTCGATGCGCAGGCCGGCATCGCGCGGCCAGCCACCCCGAAGGTAATCCCAGAAGGTGTAGATGCGCTCGTCCGGGTGGAGGGCGCGGATCGCATCGGTCCAGCCCTGCGCGAGCAGGCGCCGGTAACAGGCGCGCGGCGCGGGCTGGAGCAGCGCGTTCTTCAGCCACGAGCGCGTCGCGTAGATGTCGGCGTCGGTCGGCACGACGTTGTAGTCGCCGGCGAGGACGACCGGATGGCCGCTGTCGGCGAGCGCGCGCGCGTGAACGAGCAGGCGTTCGAACCAGGCCAGCTTGTAGTCGAACTTGGGCCCCGGCTGCGGGTTGCCGTTCGGCATGTAGATCGAAGCGACGAGAACGCCGTCGACCGCCGCCTCGATGTAGCGCGCGTGGCCGTCGGCGGCATCGCCCGGAAGGCTTCGTCGCGCCAGGACGGGGTGCGCGCCGCGCGCGAGCAGGGCGACGCCGTTCCACGTGCGCTGGCCCGACCAGACCGCGCCATAGCCGGCGTCTTCGAGCGCGGCCTTCGGAAACTCGCCGTCGGCGGCCTTCAGCTCCTGCAGCGCGACGACGTCGGGTTCGGCCTCGGCCAGCCACTCGAGCAGAAGCGGCAGGCGCCGGTTGACGCCGTTGATGTTCCAGGTCGCGATCTTCAGAGGCGGCGCAGCAGGCGGGGGATCACGAAGCGCAGCGCGAGGAAGAACGCCAGCCCGGCGCCGACGTCGCCGATCGTGGCGCCGCCGCCCGGTGCATCGGCGCGAAGACGCGCCGGCCGTTCGCTTTCGCCGCCGTCAGCAGCGGCGGTCGCCGGCGGCTTCGGATCCTTGCTCCGCGCGGGAATGTCGGCGGTGCGCGCCGCCTTCTGCGCGACCTCGCCGATGCCCTCCTTGCTGCGCAACGAGCCGAGCGTCTTGGCGTAGACCCAGGTGAACTCGGCGCCAAGCAGGAAGATCTGTGCCGAGTAATAGACCCAGATGAAGACGACGACCAGCGAGCCGGCGGCGCCGAACCCGGAGGCGACGCCGCTCTTGCCGATGTACAGGCCGATCAGGAACTTGCCGATCGTGAACAGCAGCGAGGTGACGAGCGCGCCGAGCCAGACGTCGTGCCACTGCACTTTCACGCGCGGCATCAACTTGTAGATCATCGCGAAGACCAGGGTCGTCAGGCCGAAGCCGACGAGCAGGTTGACGATCTGCAGCAGCGTCTCCCAGCCGCCGAACGCCGGCCCCCACCACTTGCCGAGCGCCGCGATCCCGGCACCGAGAACGAGCGAGACCATCAGCAGGAACGCCAGGCCGAGGATCATGCCGAACGAGAGCAGGCGCGCGCGAAGGAGCAACCAGAGACCGCCCTTCTTGCGCGCCGGCGCGCGCCAGATGCGGTCGAGCGCGTCCTGCAGCTCGCCGAAGACGGTGGTCGCGCCGAAGAGCAGGAGCGCCACGCCGACGATCGTGCCGAAAATACCCTGGGCCGGCTTGTTGACGCTGACGAGCAGGTCCTGCACCGCCTTGGCGGCATCGGCGCCCATCAGCCCCTGCAGCTGGGCGAACAGCTCGCCGCGCACCGCGTCCTGGCCGAAGACCAGGCCGGCCACCGACACGACGATCAGGAGCAGCGGCGCCAGCGAGAACACCGTGTAGTACGAGAGCGCCGCGCCCATGCTCGGCGCGTAGTCGTCGAGCCACGAGCTGACCGCCGTCTTGACCAGCGTCCACCATGCCTTCAGCGCTGGCTTGCCAGGCGCCTGGGCGGCGTGGGAATCGACGGCGGCGGCGATCTCGCTCACGGAGCCCTCGAAGCCGTCACTTCGGCGGGATGCGGAGCTTCTGCCCCGGGTAGATCTTGTCGGGATTCGAGAGCATGGGCTTGTTCGCCTCGAAGATCTTCATGTATGCGTTGGCGTCGCCGTACGCTTCCTTGGCGATCTTCGAGAGCGTGTCGCCCGACTTCACTTCGCGGTAAGTCGATTCCTGTTCGGCGCCGGAAGCGACGGTCAGCATGTCGTTCACCTTCGCCACCGCCGCGACGTTGCCGCAGCAGAGGACGATCTTCTCCTTGGTCGCCTGGTCGGCGGCGACGCCGCTGACGGTCACGGTCTGCGACGAACCGTCGTACTTGACGTCGAGCGCGTCGGCCTTCAGGCCTTGCGAGGCGATGTACTTCTCGATCGCTTCGCCGGCGCTGGCGTTGAGCGCGGCGAGGTCGGGCTGGGGCGCGCTGCCGGTCGAAGCCGGCGCCGCCTTCGGGTGGTTGAACAGCTTTTCGCCGGCTTCCTGGATGAAACTGATGAGACTCATGGGGTTTCCTTCGGGTTGGTAAACGGGTTCAGTCGACGACTTCCATGCCTTCGCTCATCTCGCTCATGAGCTCCGCCTTGCGCGCGGCCAGGCGGACGCCGAGGTCCGCCAGGTCCATGCCCGAGGCACGGCACTCCGGGAAGAGCTCCTGCTCCTCCTCGCCGGCATGATGATCGATGTACTCGCCGAGCACGCGGACCTTGGCATCGTAGAGCGGTGCATCGGGCGCCATGTCGCGGATCTGGGCGATCAGGTCCTTGGCCGACGCATGCTCGACCTCGGCCTCGTCGAGGACGCCGGCATCGACGTCGGCCGCGCGCGCCGCCGGATAGAAGATCTCTTCCTCGATCGCCGCGTGCACCGTGAGCAGCGTGCAGATCTCCTCGGCGAGCGGCTGGCGCTCGTCGCCCGGGGAGCGGCCCTCGGCCAGCTGGCGGTATTGCGCGAACAGCGCACGAACTTCACGGTGGTCATCGGCGAGCAGGCGGGTCGCGTCGGCCGACGATTCGCGGGACGGGGCGGTCGACGGGCGGTTCTTGCGATCGGCAGGCATGTCGTTGTGCTCGAAGTGGGGAATCGCCGACGTTATGCAACGGCACCCGCGCCGTGAAGGGAGTGGACACGCGAAGGCGCCGGTGTCCTACGCTGTCTAGGGCGGTTGACGACGGCAAGGCCCGTTCCTGTCATGACAAGCACGGCGATTGCCAGCGGCCTGGCATTGCCATGCGCGCCTGGATCCCCTCGCCCTCTGTCCGTGCGCCGACCGCGCCGGTGACCACCTGCCCTCCGTCCTTGACCATGATCCGAAACGCCCACCCCCCCGAGAGCGCGCCGTCCGACCCGCGCTCGCACCGATTCGAGGTCCGCTCCGTCACCGGCGCCTGCTACACCCTGGTCGAGGAGAGCGACGGCGACGGCACCAGCGGCCACGCCCAGCGCCGCTACCGCACCGCCTATGCCGGCCTGCCCGTGGTGGCCAACGACGACGGCTCGTTCACGATCGTCGACACGAACACCCGGCTGCTCCGGGTCGATCGGCCCTGATCGCGCAGGCACGGGCCGCGGGGCACAACGCTTGCCACCCGGCTGTTCTTCGATGTGCAGTATCCGTGGTCAAGCAATCAGCAAGCGGCGCCGTTCCGGCGCGTGAAGGCACGACGGGTCGACGATCGGCGAGCGCGAGCAGCGACCACTGGAAGCGCTTGTTGCGGCGGCCGGCGCGCGAGCCCGTCGCGCTCGACGCGCAGGCGTTCGTCGACGAGCTGAACCGGCGCCTGCGCGCCGACCCGGGATGTCGCGAGGACACGCGCTTCATCCTCGTCGCCAAGGTGGGCGGGCACGGCGACGTCGCCGCGCCGAGCTGGGAAGGCCCGGAATCGATGAAGCCGGTGATCGCCCGCATCGTCAAGAGCGTGATCGGCGAGTTCGAGGCCGAGCAGCCGTTCCTCTTCGACCGCTAGTCCCCCGCGACGCGTCGGACCGCTAGGGCACCGCCTTGAAGTGCTTGCTGAGCTTGATCCCCTGGCCCTGGTACGACGACTTCACACCCTGGCCGTAGAGGATCTGCGGCGTCGCGGTGAGCCGCTCGTAGGCGAGGCGGCCGACGAGCTGGCCGTGCTCGAGCACGAACGGCACCTCGTACGAGCGCACCTCCAGGACGGCGCGCGAGCCCTCGCCGCCGGCATCGCTGTGGCCGAAGCCCGGATCGAAGAAGCCGGCGTAGTGGACGCGGAACTCGCCGACGAGGGTGTCGTAGGCGATCATCTCCGCGGCATAGCCGGGCGGCACGCGGACCGCCTCCTGCGAGGCGAGGATGTAGAACTCGGCCGGGTCGAGGATCAGGCCGCCGCGAGCCGGCGCGCGCACCGGCTCCCAGTACTCGTCGACCTCGTAGTGGCCGATGCGGTCGATGTCGACCAGGCCGGCGTGGCTGCGCGCCTTGTAGCCGATGATCCCGCCCGAGCGCCGCCCCTGCAAGTCGACGCGGACCGGAACGCCGTTGACGATCTCGACCGCACGCGCATCGCCCGAGCCGGGCTCGGGCGACTGGACCAGGCCGTGCTCCTGCTGCAGCCGGCGCATGAAGCCGTCGCTCGCGATCGGCTTGCCGCGGCGCACGCGCAGCTGGCTGAGGCGCGAGCCCTTCCTCACCAGGACGCTGAAGGTGCGCGGCGAGACCTCGGCGTAGAGCATGCCGCTGTACTGCTCCTTGACCTGATCGAAGGCAGTGCCCTGGTCGGTGATGAGGCGGGTGAAGATGTCGAGCCGGCCGGTCGAGCTCTTCGGATTGCCCATCGCCGAGGTGCGATGGCGCAGGTCGAGCCCCTCGAGCAGCGGGATGATGTAGACGCAGCCCTTCTCGAGCACGCCGCCGGCGCTGATGTCCATGGCGTGCATCGCGAACTCGTCGAGCTTGGCCTTGACCGGGCCTTGGCCGGGCAGGAAGCTGGCGCGGACGCGGTAGGCGGTCGGGCCGAGGCGCAGGTCGAGGCTGGCCGGCTGGAACTGGTCGTCGGTGATCGGCTCGAGGGCGAAGATCTCCTTGCGCAGGACCATCGCGCGCAGGTCCTGGCTCGGCACGATGCCGGTCGAGTGCGAGGGCGCCGCGTCGTCGGTCGACTCGGCGCCCGCCGCGCTCGCCGAGCCGCCGCCCGACGCCCCGGTCGGCTCGATGAAATCGAGGTCGGCGTTGTCGGAAGGGTTCGGCATGGCGGGTCGCGGAGCGCGGCGCAGTCTAAGCGACCGCCTCGGTCAGACGCCGCTGCCCGCGCGCGCCGCGCAAGAGGAAGAAGGCGATGCTCAGGTTGAGCAGGTTCCAGGCGATGCCGTTCAGGAACGCCGCGTGGTACGAGCCGGTCAGGTCGAACACCTTCCCCGACATCCAGCCGCCGAGCGCCATGCCGAACAGCGTGAACATCAGGACCATGCCGGTGCGCGCGCCCGCCTCGGCGGCGGGGAAGTGCTCGCGCACGATGATCGCGTACGACGGCACGATGCCGCCCTGGAACAGGCCGAACAGCGCCGAGACGACGAACAGCGACGCGAGCGAGTCGAACGGCAGGAAGAGGAGCAACGCACTGCCCTGCAGGACCGAGCCGAGCATCAGCGTGCGCAGGCCGCCGATGCGGTCGCAGATGGCGCCCGAGACGAGCCGGCTGACGACCCCGCAGGCGAGCATCAGCGAGAGCATCTGCGCGCCGCGCGCCGCGCCGTAGCCGAGGTCGCCGCAGTAGGCGACGATGTGCACCTGCGGCATCGACATCGCGACGCAGCAGGCGACGCCGGCGATGCAGAGCAGCGTCTGCGCCGCCGTCGTCGACAGGCCGAACGGCCGGGCCGCGCGCGTCGACGCCTGGGCCACGGCCGCGCCGGTGCTCGCCGCGAGGGCGGGCGGGCGGCCGCGCATGAAGATCGCGAGCGTCGCCATCGACAGTGCCGTGAAGACGCCGAGGCCGATGTAGGTCTGGCGCCAGCCGACGCTCTCGACGAAGTGCTGGACGATCGGCGGCCAGATCGCGCCGGCGACGTAGTTGCCACTCGCGCAGATCGCGACCGCGATGCCGCGCCGGCGCTCGAACCAGAGCGAGGTGTCGGCGACGAGCGGCGCGAAGCTCGCCGAGCTGCCGATCAGGCCGAGCAAGAGGCCGTGGACGATGGCGAAGGTCCAGATGCTGCCGGCGAGGCCGGCGGCGACGAAGCCGACGCCGAGCCCGACCGCGCCGATGCCGAGCGGCACGACGATGCCGCGCTTGTCGGCGAGGCGGCCCATGAAGACGCCGCCGATGCCGAAGCCGATCATGAGCAGCGTGTAGGGCAGCGACGCATCGGCGCGCGCGGTGCCGAACTCGGCCTGCACGCTCGGCAGCACGACGGCGACGACGTACATCGCGCTGCTGCCGATCGTCATGAGGGCGAGCGCGATGGCCAGGCGCCCCCAGGCGTAGCGCGAATCGACGGCGTGTGCGTGCATGGCGTGATTGTGCGATCCGGCGCCGCGACGCGTCGGCGCCGGGCCGACCGGGCGCGTGCGACCGTGCCCGCGGATCAGGGCGCCGCGCCCGCCGGCGCGCCGCGCCCGCGCCGCAGCAGCGGCCAGAGCCAGATCGCGATCGTCAGCGCGGCGAGCCCGGCGGCGATCGGCCGGCTGAAGAACGCCAGCAGGTTGCCGTCGCCCTTGATCATCGACGAGATGAAGTTCTCCTCGAGCATGCCGCCGAGGACGACGCCGAGGATCAGCGGCGTGATCGGAAAGCCGTTCTCCTCGAGCACCCAGGCGACCAGCCCGGCGAGCAGCATCACGCCGACGTCGAAGGCGGTGTTGTTGATCGCGAACGCACCGACGATGCAGAACAGCAGGATCACCGGCATCAGGATGTCGCGCGGCACGCGCAGGATGCGCTTGGCGACCTTGATGCAGAGCCAGCCGAGCGGCAGCATGATCAGGTTGGCGACGATGAAGAGCAGGTAGACCGAGTAGATCCGCTCCGGGTGGGTCGTGAAGAGCGTCGGCCCCGGGTTCATGTTCTTCATGTACAGCACGCCGATGACGATCGCCGTGATCGAGTCGCCCGGGATGCCGAACACGAGCGCCGGGATCCAGGCGCCGGCGAGCGCGCTGTTGTTGGCCGAGCCGCTCTCGACGATGCCCTCGACGTGGCCGGTGCCGAACTTCTCCGGCTCCTTCGAGAACTTCTTGCTCATCGCGTACGACATCCAGGCGGCGATGTCGGCGCCGGCGCCGGGCAGGGCGCCGACGACCGTGCCGAGGACGCTGCCGCGCAGGATCTGCACCGGGTACTTCACGGCCAGCTGCCACATGCCCTTGAAGACGTTGCCGATCGGCTTGTCGACGATCAGCGCCTCGCCTTCGGTGTTGACCATGTAGCGGATGATTTCCGACACCGCGAACATGCCGATCATGAGCGGGATCAGGCCGATGCCGCCGAGCAGCTCGGTGCTGCCGAAAGTGAAGCGCGGGAACGCCGCCGGGTTGTTGAGGCCGACGCCGGCGATGAGCAGGCCGATGAAGAGCGTCGTCAGGCCCTTCAGCGGCGCGTTGGTCGAGATGAAGACGGCGCAGGTCAGGCCCATCAGGACGAGCCAGAAGTACTCGAACGAGCTGAACTTGAGCGCGAACTCGGCCAGCGCCGGCGCCGAGATCATCAGCACGGCGGTGCCGAACAGCCCGCCGACGGCAGAGAAGACGAGCCCGGCACCGAGCGCGAGCTCGGCCTGGCCTTTCTTCGTCATCGCGTAGGCCTCGTCGGTGTACGCCGCCGAGGCCGGGGTTCCCGGCATGCGCAGCAGGCAGCCGGGGATGTCGCCCGAGAAGATCGCCATCGCCGTCGCCGTGACGATCGCGGCGATCGCCGGGATCGGCGCCATGAAGAAGGTCACCGGCACGAGCAGCGCGGTCGCCATCGTCGCCGTCAGCCCGGGCACCGCGCCGACGAACAGGCCGAACAGCGACGCGCCCATCATGACGAGCACGTTGTAGGGATCGAAGACGAGCCGGAAGGCCTCCGCCCAGGCCGGACTCATGGCGCTCCCGCGTGCTCTTCTCTCACCACGCGATCCCCTGCATGACGCCCCACGGCAGCGGCACGCGCAGCAGCTTGTAGAACGCGTAGTGGATCGCCAGCGTCATCACCAGGGCGACCGGGACGATGAGCGCCGGGCGCACCCGGAGCACCCACAACAGCGCAGCCAGATAGACGAAGGCGGTGAGCACGAAGCCGAGCCGGTCGACGACGAGCAGGTAGAAGACGTTGACCGCCACGAGCACCGCGAACGCCAGCAAGTGGCGCGGCGAGCGCAGCCATTCGGGTGCGACGCCCCAGCGCGCCGCTGCGCCGCCCGCGCGGCGCGACTTCAGGCCGGTGACCACCAGGATCGCGCCGCAGACGAGCATGGCGACTGCGAGAACCGACGGGAACAGGCCCGGGCCGACGTTCTGGCCCGGGATGGACGGAAATCCGCGCACGTGCCACAGGATCGCGGCGCCGAGGAGGGCGAACAGCGCGCCCCAGACGGCATCGTTGACCTTCATGGCGATCCTTCGCGGCGCACGCGAGGGGCCCCGCGGCGCCTCGGCGTCACTTGACGATGCCGACCGCCTTCATCGTCGCGCCGAGGTCGGCGTCCGACTTCGCCATGTAGCGGCCGAATTCATCGGGCCCCAGGTAGGCGACGCCGAAGCCGCGGCTGCCCATGAAGTCGACGTACTCCTTGCTCGCGGCGATCTTCCTGATCGCGGCGACGAGACGGTCGCGCACGTCGTTCGGGATTCCCTTGGGCGCGGCGATGCCGCGCCAGGCGCCGATCTTCCAGTCGCTGCCGGTCGCCGCCTTCAGCGTCGGCACGTTCGGGTAGAGCGCCGCCGGCGCGTCGTTCATGATCGCCAGGCTCTTGACCTTGCCGGCGTCGATCAGCGAGCGCGCTTCCGGCAGCGAGCAGGGGACGATCTCGACGCCGCCGGCGACGAGGTCCTGCAGGCCGGGCGCGGCGCCGTTCGACGGCACCCACGGCGCGGCCGCCGGGTCGACCTTCAGGTCCTTCAGCATGCCGGCGATCGCCAGGTGCCAGATGCCGCCCTGGCCGGTGCCCGACGCCTTGAACTTGCCCGGGTTGGCCTTGATCGCCGCGACCAGCTCGTTGGCGTTCTTGTACGGCGCATCGGCGCGCACCTGCAGCCCGGCCGGATCGACGTTGACGAGGCCGATCGGCGTGTACGACACGCCCGAGATGTCGGTCAGCCCTTGCCAATGCATCATGCCGATCTCGACCGTGATCAGGCCGATCGTGTAGCCGTCGGGCGGCGCCGAAGAGATCGCGGCGTGTCCGACGACGCCGCTGCCGCCGGTGCGATTGACGACGGTCACCGGCTGGCCGAGCTCCTTCTCGAGCAGCGAGCCGATGATGCGCGCCGTCGCGTCGGTGCCGCCGCCGGCGCCCCACGGCACGATCAGCGTGACCGGCCGCTCGGGCCAGGCGGCGCTGGCGTGGCCGAACCCGAGGGTGGCGGCGATCGCGACCGCCGCGAGGACGCTTCTTCTCGTCGAGACACCGGGCACGTTCATGGTTTCTCCTGTGAGCGGCCGACTGTGCCGACGAAGGCGCGGCCATGCCACCGGAGTGACCCTACGTGGCGCGCTGTCCTCGTTCGAGATGCCGCGTCTCGTCGGCCGCTTCGTCGAGCAGCAGCTCGAGCTGGTTGGGCTCGACCGGCTTGAGCAGGTGATGGCGATAGCCGACGTTGAGGCTGCGCTGGCGGTCCGACGACATGCCGAAGCCGCTCATCGCGATCGCGTACGGCGGCCGGTCGTTGCCGAGCCGGACCATCAGGTCCCAGCCGTTGCCGTCGGGCAGGCCGATGTCGGAGATGAGGACGTCGCAGCGCAGCGCCGGCAATGCCTCGAGTGCCGCGGCCAGCGAAGGCGCCGAGTTGACGCTGTGGCCGAGCTGCTCGAGCAGGAGACAGAGCAGGAAGCGCGTGTCCTCGTGGTTCTCGACGACGAAGATTCGCAGCGGGCGCTTGGCGCCGGGCCGGGTCAGGAATGCGCTCATGGCGGAGGCTCAATCGAGGGGCAGCTCGATGGTGAAGGTCGCGCCTTCGTTGCGGCCGCCGCTGGCGGCGACGAGCGAGCCGTGGTGCGCCTCGATCGTCGCTTTGGCAATCGCCAGGCCGAGGCCCAGGCCGCCGAACTCGCTCGTCACCCACGGTCCTTCCTGGGCGAAGGCATCGAAGATCGTCGACAGCGCCTCGCTGCCGATGCCGATGCCGGTGTCGGCGACTATCAGCACGAAGCGGTTGTCGACGTTGCTCGTCACGACCTTGATCTCGCCTTCGTTCGGGGTGAACTTCGAGGCGTTCTTCAGCAGGTTCCAGACCACCTGCTGCAAGCGCGCCGCATCGCCGGGAACGATGTGGCGCAGCGCGTGCAGGGCCAGGCCGATGCGCTGGCGCTTGGCCGCGAAGTCGCCGGCGCAGACGTCGGCGGCGGCGTGCACGACCTCGTGCATGTCGGTCTGCGCCCGGCTCATCTCGAGCTTGCCGCTCGAGATGCGGGTGACGTCGAGGAGGTCGTCGATCAGCATGAGCTCGGCGCGCACGTTGCGCCGGATCAGCTCGACCGTGCCGCGCAGCGAGCTCGGCAGCTCGCTGTTGCGCTCGAGCGCGTGCAGCGCCATCACCACCGGTGTGAGCGGAGTGCGCAGCTCGTGCGAGAGGATGGCGAGGAAGCGGTCCTTGGCATGGCTCGCGGCCTCGGCCTCGGCGCGTGCCTTGCGGTTGTCGACGAGCGCTTGCACCAGCTCGGCGCGGCTCGTCTCGAGCGCCTGCTCGGCGGCGCGCGCCTGCGTCTGGTCGCGGTGGTACGAGCGCCCCGGCACGGCGTCGTCGACCACGTCGGCGAGGCTCTCCGCGGCGTGGTCGGGCGAGGGCTCGAGGCGCGGCTCCGCGGCGGACGGCAGCGGCGGGTCCGGGGCGATAGGGTCGTTCGGCTCTTCCATGGTCCGAGCACGTCTGAGCAATCGACGCACCACGAGGCTCCGTCCGCTCCGCATTTTGCGGCGCAGCACGCACCCCCGGTGTAGGGGGATCACGCAACGAAGAGTCGTCTGCGGTGCCATCCGATGCGCGCTACCATGCACCGAACGCGCGCGCCTGCTCATGAACATCGTCGAGAAGATCTTCGCCGCCGGGATCGTGGTCCTCTGCGTCCTGCTGCTCGCGCGCATGGTCCTGCGGCCCGGTCGCCGCGCCCGCGTCGACGCTTCCTTGCGCAGGAACGGCGAGCTCTGGCAGCGCCGCGTGGGCCGGTTCGTCGCCTGGCCCGCGGCCGAGTTGCGCGCGCGGCGTGCCACCAAGGAAGCGATCCGGCGCGCGCGCCGCTCGGCGAGCGAACGCGACGGCAACGTCGTCAGCCCGAAGGCCTTCAAGGGCAAGCGCCGCGACCTTCACTGAGCCGACGTCGGTCGAATGCTCCGGTGCTCCAGGCGATGAGCGAGAGCAGGCCGAGCTGCACCGGCAAACGCAGGACGAGCGCCCAATACGGCACCGCAAAGTCCTCCGGCCGCTGCAGCATGTAAAGGTGGGCGGGGGTCACCGCGATCGTCAGCGCGAACAGGCCGAGGCCGGCGCCGCGACGCGCCGGGGCGTAGAGCAGGCCCGCGGCGCCGAGCAATTCGAAAACGCCGGAGACCCACACCACCTGGCGCGGCCAGGGAACCCACGGTGGCACGATGGTCATCTCCAGGTCGGTCGCGAGAAAGTGGCCGACGCCGCCGATCGCGAACCAGACGAAAACGACGCCGACGCCGAGCCAGCGGCGACGATCCCTGGGGATGAAGAGCCGCCTCACGTGCACACGGCGAGGCTGGGAAGGAGCCGTTCGTATTCCTGCTCGACTATCCGATAGCACTCGCAGCTCCGTCCCTCCAGCGAACGACGGTCGAGCACGGTGACGTGGCCGCGCGCGTAGCGGATGAGTCCCAGCTCCTGCAGGCGGAGCGCGCATTCGGTGATCCCGCTGCGCCGAACGCCCAGCATCTCGGCGAACTGCTGGTGGGTCAGCTCCAGCCGGTTGCCGTCGACGCGGTCGAGCAACAGCAGCAGGCGGCGGCATAGCTGCTGCCCGAGGGCATGATGTCGGTTGCAGATCGAGGTCTGGGCCACCTGCGCCATCAATGCCTGCGCATAGCGAAGGAGGATCGGCAAGGCTGACGCGTTGGTCTTGCATTCGGCCCTCAGCCACTCGGCATCGAGCCGGACGGCTGCGCCGGCCGCGCGCACGACGGCCAGGCCCGGCGCCGACTCGCCGCCCATGAAGATCGGCAAGCCGACGATGCCTTCCCTGCCGACCAGCGCGGCTTCGGCCCAGCCACTTCCCTTCCGTTGCCGCAGCGAGACGACTGCCGTCGTCGGGAAGTAGGCGTACGCGGCCGGCACGCCCGGGGGTTGAAGCTCCTGGGCGAGTGCCAGCTCGACGGCTTCCACGCGCTGCGACCAGCGTTTCCAGTCGGCAGCGGACAAGGCGGCGAGAAGACGGTTCTGTTGCGCGGGCGAGGGCATGGCTGATGGCTTGCGCTGTAAACGACGGGTTCGACCGTGTTCGTACGCCACCGTACGCACATCGGATTCATTTGACCTCGTGGCGGGGAGGTACACGCAGGATCTGCGCAGCAGGCACCGGCGTTGCCAGATGCGTCCGCTCATCCATCCTTTCGGAGAACTCGTCCATGACCTACACCTCTCGTCGCGCCGGCAAGCTGTTGCCCGCGGTTGCCGCGGCCTCCCTGCTCGCCCTGACGTACACGCCGGCGTCGGCATCGAGCCACCGCGAGGCTCCTTCCGTTGCGATGAATCCGACCGTCGACGCGACAGACCTGTATATGTTCCGCAGCTACGAGACCGGGCGGGCCGCGTACGTGACGATCCTCGCCAACTACATCCCGTTCCAGGATCCGCAAGGAGGGCCCAACTTCTACATGTTCAATCCGAACGCCCTGTACGAGATCCACATCGACAACAACGGCGACGGCGTCGAGGACCTGACGTTCCAGTTCCGCTTCACGAACACCTCGAAGGGCACCGCGCTCACGGTCGGCGGCAAGCAGGTCAAGATTCCGCTCATCGACAGCGGCGCGATCACCGGCGTCAACCCGGCCGCGCTGAATGTGCGCGAGACCTACACCTTGGGACTTGTTCGCGGTACGCGGCGCAGCGCCACAGCGACGGTGGTTACCAACGTCACCGGCGGTGCGAGCACGTTCGACAAGCCGGTCGACAACATCGGCGACAAGACCTTCGGCAGCACCGCGGGCTACGCGACCTACGCCGGCCAGCACATCCACAACGTCAACATCCCCGGCTGCGCCACGCCGGGCAAGGTCTTCGTTGGCCAGCGCAAAGAGCCCTTCTACATCGCCGTCGGCAAGATTTTCGACCTCTTCAACTTCAACCCGCTCGGGCCCGAGGTCGGCGGCAACAACAACGACCTGGAAGCGAAGAACGTCAGCACGCTCGCGCTGGAGCTGCCGATCGCCTGCATCACGAACGGCACCGAGCCGGTGATCGGCGCCTGGACGACCGCGAGCCAGCGCCAAGGGCGGCTGCTCCGCGGCGCGCCTGGCAGCGGCCTCAACAAGGCGAGCGTCGAAGGCGGCGCCTGGACGCAGGTGTCGCGCCTGGGAATGCCGCTCGTGAATGAGGTCGTGATCGGCATCGACGACAAGGATCGCTTCAACGCCTCCAAGCCGAAGGACGACTCCGCCAACTTCGCGGACTACGTCACCAACCCGGTGCTGCCGGCGCTGATCCAGACGCTCTTCCCGGCCG
>JBDTPG010000029.1:0-23359 GCA_039932815.1 Caldimonas sp. | reverse complement strand
TCCGCGGTCCCCCCTCACGCTCGATCTCGCTGAGCTCATGATCGGAATACGAGAGTGCGGTATGCGCAAGTTGCCGCAGCGCACTGTCGAACATCGCGTCGGTCTGCCAGTCTTCGAAGAAGACCAGCCCCACCGAGATGACGATCCAGGTGCAGGCTGCGAGCCAGCCTACGCCGCGGTAGCACCGTGCCTTCAATCCCACCGGGGGCTTAGACATGGCATCGGTCAGTGGGGCAGCCGGACGCGGCGATTGGTGTGAAGTCGAGTCTGCAACGCGATGAAATCGTGGCCGAGCTTTCGACTCAATGAACGCAGACATCTCTGCATATCGCTCGGCTCGAATTCTTCCCAAAACATCCGCAGGTGATTGGCGAGCTCGATCGTCGAGACGGGTTCAAGCTCACGCATCAGAAAGCACAACGCGAAAAACTCTGGTCCAGTGATCCATACCCGCTGACCACGCAGCATGACCCGGTGATTCGAGACATCCACAGTGATGTCGCCGTGACGAAGAAACGAGCGCCAGGGCGTCGTCGCCTGACGACGCTTCACTGCCCTCAGACGGGCGAGAAGCTCCACAAGTTCGAAGGGCTTGCTCAGATAGTCGTCAGCCCCTGAATTGAGGCCCCTGATCCGGTCTTCCACCCGGGTCCGGGCGGTGACCACCACGATGGGGACGGAGCAGTTGGTTTGCCGGATACGGTGCAAGACATCGAGCCCGTCCATATCCGGAAGCCCCAGATCGAGGAGGAGTCCGTCGAACCGCCCTTCGTCAAATACCTGACACGCGGCCGCGCCACCGCGCTGCCAATTGACGATCAGGCCACCCTGCTCCAGCCCAACCTCGAGGGCTCGGCCAAGGATGGGATCATCCTCGACAAGCAATATTCTTATCTCTGCATTCGACATGGTAGCGGCTCGGTTGCCTCGACCAACGCTCTGGTGGCGCTTGCTTGTGCTCTCCATCGTTCGACGTCGAGCCTGCAGCTAGGAAGAGTAATCTTGGGCGGGCGATTTGGTCGACGCTTACCAACTGAATAGGCATCATCCCCCGCTGTAAGTAGGCGACTCCCTAAAGACAAATCACGACGAGTCCGGCGTACTTCGCAGCGCCTGTTGCTTGTGCGGTCGAGAGCGGACGCCATACGAACCCCCTCAGTAGGGCCGCCCGATGAGCAGGGCGGAACTTGGAATCAGCACTGGCGTGACCTTCGAGGCCCTGACTGCGGGGTCTGCCTTAAGCACAAGCTGCCAATTCTTAATGGCCAGTTAAGAAACGGTTGCACACCCCATTCCATGGCCTCACCTGTAGGACTTCCATGCGCGATTGCGCAGTTGACTTCGCCCACGCCTTCGTTCAATCTCGGCCCGATGACATCGCGATCGAGAGCACCGTCGGCGCTCCATGGAGCGTGCGAGCCCAGCAGGCTTGGCGCTCGGCTGCGCGCCGGCTGCGCAAGGTCGGCATGGCTCCCACTGCTAGTCGCCTCGGCCTCGGCCGGGCTACCGGCGGTTGGTTTCTGCCAGATCTACTCGGGTCAATCGGCAGAATCCGGTGCACTCGTGCTGTCGAATTTCATGAGCCCCGACACCAGCAACATCGTGGTCGCCGCACCCTCGGCCACGCCGGCGCCCGCCCTATCCCGCGAGCCCGTGGCCGCTGTCAAGCTTGCGGCACCTCAGATGCGGCAGTTGCTCGAGAGCGTCGCTGTTCGATCGGCGGTGTCGTCCGATCTACTTCACGCGGTCATCGCCGCGGAATCGAACTTCAACGCCCGCGCCGTCTCGCCGAAGGGCGCCCTAGGCCTGATGCAACTCATGCCCGCAACGGCGAAGCGATTCGGAGCGGCCGATCCTTTCGATCCCGAGCAGAACATCGCCGCCGGGGCGAGCTACCTGAAGTGGCTCATGGCGATCTTTCGTGATGACATCGAACTTGTGCTGGCAGCGTACAACGCTGGCGAACAAGCCGTCATCAAGGCCGGTCACAAGATCCCCCCGTATCCGGAAACGCAGGCGTACGTGAAGAAGGTCATGGCCTCGTTACGCCGTCCTGTGCCGGCCAACCTGTAGCCCGGACCACTGCAACCGTACGGGGTGACTGGGCCGCGAAACCAGGAGTCAGTCATTCAGCGATTGCATACCTGTGACGCAAGCGGCGGTTGTGGGGGCACCGTATCGGACACCAACGCGGCCAGAATCGAGCCGACGTCCTTGCGATGGACCCCCGACAGCAGGCCGAGTGCCGACGCCTCGACGAGATCTTAGTAGCTGCGCTGACCCGCCGGTCGAGCGGTTCGCGTCAGGAAAAGGCGGATGCCAGTTGAGGCATCGTTCCAATCGTCATCGGTGCTGCGGCACTCGCGAAGACAATCTGGCACCTTAGCCCGCCGAGCGGAGAGTCCATCAAGGCAATCTTCGCGCCGTGCAACTCGACCGCCATGAGGACGATCGAAAGGCCCAGACCGACCCCCTCGACCTCTCGCTGGCCCAAACGGTTGAATCGCTCGAACGCGATCTGGCGATCGGCGAAATTGATTCCCGGCCCGGAGTCGTCGACAACAAGGCAGGGCCGATCTCCGTCACTGTAGGTCGTTGTTATCAACACCGCGCCCCTTGGCGGGGTGTAAAGAACCGCATTGGCCACGAGATTGCGCAAGATCAAGAAGAGCCCCAGTGGCATCACTTGCAGCTTTTCAATGCGGAAATCCGTTTTGACGGAGATGGCCTTCTCAATTGCCGCCGGCAATACGTCGTGCAGCGCATCGGCGCACACAGACGCCACATCAAGCTCCTTGAAAAGGAACGCGCGGTCCTTGGCGACTCCCTCAATGCGCGCGATGTCAAGCAGCTGATTCAGCAGGTGGGAGGCACGATCCACGCCCTGAATGACGGAGTCAAGCGCGTCCCGTGATTCTTCGGCGTTGGTTGCGCTCACGGCGAGCTGCGCATGGGCGCGAAGGCCGGCCAGAGGAGTCCGCAACTCATGAGCGGCCACCGACGTGAACCGGCGTTCCACCGATATCGCGTGACCAACGCGCTCAACCAGTGCGTCCAGTGATCGAAGCACCGGTAAAAGCTCTTCGGGTGGTCTGTCAACCTGGATCCTTGTGGCGTCGAGCGGGTTGCGATCCGTCAGCTGCGAAGCAATCGACCTTATGGATCGCAACGACCCCCGAAGCATCTGCCAAGTCACCAGGAAGATGAGTCCGAACGGCAAGATCAGGAAAACGACGCAATAGCCTGTCACGATTGCCAGCTGACGCACGCGCTCATCGACGCACTCGGCGACCTGGACGATGAAGTGCCCATCTCGACTCGGCAAACCGAAGGTTCGATACTCCTCGGTGCCCAGCTTGGTCGTTCCGTAGCCAAAGCGCGTCAGTTCCATGAACGAGCGATCCGATGGGGCCTCATGGCTGCGTAGAACTAGCGTCCCTGTGGATGTCCACACTTGGTAGCGATACAGCATCGACGCAGTCGGACGGGTCTTGTGCACTCCGGTAGGGCTGTAGTTCGTGCCCATGCCACCAAGCTCGTCGTCAATAAAAGACAGAATCGTCGATCCCACCTGTTCGAGACGCGCATCGCGCATCTGGTTGTCCTCGATCTCCGCAGCCCAATACATCGCCAGGCCGCCGACGAGGAGTGACATGCTGATCGCGAAAACGGCGATGAGAATCAGTCGCCTTCGCAGCGACCACGTCGCCCAGCTCTTAGGCATGCTCGGTGAGCGGTGCAAGCTGGTAGCCCACGCCACGGATTGTCTGGATCAGGCTCGCGCCAAGCTTTCTTCGAAGGTAATGGACGTAGACCTCGATCGCATTGCTGTCGACTTCTTCGCCCCAGCCGTAAAGTGTCTCTTCCAGCTGACCGCGACTCAGAACCTGATTGCGATTGCGCATCAGCGCCTCGAGGACCCAGAACTCGCGATGGGTCAGGCTGACTTCCCGTCCGTCCCAGGTCGCTACGTGCCGTTTCGGATATAGCTGGAGCGGGCCGTGTGCGAATGCGCCTTCGTTCCCGTCACCTGTCGGCACCCGGCGCAGCACCGAGCGCACCCGTGCAGTCAGCTCGTCCAAGTCGAAAGGCTTGACGAGGTAGTCATCGGCGCCGAAATCGAGTAGCGACACGCGGTCGTTCACGGCGCCGCGCGCTGTAATGACGATCACCGGCAGGTTGGGCTTCTTGGAACGGAGACTTTGCAGCAGGTCTTCGCCGGAGGCGTCGGGGAAGCCCAGATCGAGCACGACGAAGTCGTACTGGTGAGTTGCCGTGGAGAGAAGAAAGTGGGCCCCCGTGCGTACCCAGTCGACCGCATAGCCGACGCGAGTCAAAGCCCTCTGGACGGCCACGCCCAAAAGGGCGTCGTCCTCCGCAACCAGGATTCTCATTACCTACCCACGGTTATCAACAAGCAGAATTTAGCTGCTTTGTCTGTCAGACTGCGCCGCTTTCTGAACCAAAGTGTCACGTTTTAGTGTGAAAAGTCACGTAGCTCGCGCCCCAAGACAAACGGCTTAAGGGTTGCTTAAGGCAGAGTTTGACAATTCAGCGTCGATGCACCCGTTTCCTTCCTGGCCGTCCAGACCTACCGTGACAGCCTCCACAGTATTCGCGGCGGTGTGACCCGCCCGCGACCCGCCCGGGCGGGTGACGATACGGCTCCCCATCCCAACAAGGCGAAGATGCTGCTCGGACGGACTGATGTTCACGGCAGCAGGCTGGCGATGTCGTCGTCGAAGTGATCGACGGCGCGAACGATCCGTCCGGCGGGTGACACCAGGACGATCCGGAAATCGTGCAAGGTGTGCTCCCCATAGCGCCAGTAGCGCACGCCCATCGAGCGCGCTATTCGCTGCGTAGCGGCTGGCGTGCCGGAGATGAAGTGCGTGTCGGCGGCGGCAAAGCGTTGCTCAACCCGGAATGCCGCCCAGTCGGCAGGCTTGTCGGCAACCGGGTCGAGGCCGATGACCACGAAGTTGAGCGAAAGGCGCCTTTGATCGGCGAGGTCATGCAGTTGTCGCACCCTGCGTACGGTGGTCGAACATACCTTTTGGCAAGCGCCATAGGCCATCGTCATGACCGTATAGGTTCCTGCCAAGGTTTCAAGCTGGACGGACTTCTCCGTCTCGTCGATCCAGGGGCCACGGATGGCGTACACGCTCTGCGAATGCGCCAGAGCTGTCGTCGAGACCAGCACGACGATGCAGCTTGCTTTAACAACGGAAATGATTTTCATTGAAGCATGGCCGCAGCAATCAGAAGAGTAGCCCGCACTCTCGAACCAGGAAAGCGAAGCTTCGACCGGTCTTGCCCGACCCCCCGTGAACCGGGTGGGTACAAGTTCACGATGTTTCCGTTGTGTCCTGAGTCGCCGAGCCGAAATCCACTTGTCGGGGTTGCCGGGCGCTGCTCCTTTGCGGCGCGCACCTCGGGGGACAACATGACCATTACCAATGAGCATCGGTATTCAAGTTGGCGGAATGTCCTGCTCCTCGTTGCGTTGCTTGGTATAGCAGCGGACGTGCTCGCAGACGATCCGGTCGATCGGGTGAAGGCTCTGGAGCAGAAGCTCGAGCGCAGCCTGAGGTTGATCGAGCAACTGACCCACCGGATCGGTGAGCTTGAAAAGAAGGTCCCTCCGGGCAGCGCGGCGACGGCCACCATCACGGAGCCTTCGCCGCCTCCTGAGCGTCCCTCCACCTCGATCGCAACGCTTCAGGAGGAAATCGACCAGATAAATCAGGGCCTCAGCCTGCGCGGGTTTGACTTCGGCCTTCCGATCCATGGCTTCGCCGATGTCCAGGCCGCAGCGTCCTCAGCGGCCGACCCGCTGCGCCTGAAGGGCTTCAATGGCGGCACCCTAGATCTTTATCTCACGCCCCAGTTCGGCAACCGCATCCGCTCCCTGATCGAGATCGCAGTGGAGTACGAACCGGGCACTCGCAGCACCGCCATCGACATGGAGCGTCTGCAGCTGGGATACACGGTATCCGACGAGCTCACGCTTTGGATGGGACGATTCCACACGCCCTTTGGGGTGTGGAACACGTCGTTCCATCACGGCGCAAACCTCCAGACATCGATTTATCGACCTCGCTTTATCGAGTTCGAGGATCGCGGAGGGATCATTCCGGCCCACTCCGTAGGGCTCTGGGGGAATGGCAAAGCGGACGTCGGCGCCGGCAAGCTCACGTATGACGTGTACATCTCCAACGGTCCGAGCATTCGCGATCGCGAGCTTGATTTCCATCCGTTCACTGACGCCGACGACCGCAAGATGTTCGGCGTCAACTTTGGCTTCCAGCCTTCCGGAGTCCTGCGTGGCTTGAGCGCAGGGCTGCATGGCTTCACCTCGCGCGTCGCAGTTCACAGTGCATCGGATGCGGTCGTCAATCGCTCGCACCTGCAAATGGCGGGCGCCTACTCGGCGTATGACGCCAAGGACTGGGAGATATTCGCGGAGTACTACCGCTTCTTCAATCGGGACGACCTCAGTGATGTCCGACACAAGAGCCATGCGGGCTTTATCCACGCCGGGCGAACCTTCGGCACGCTGACACCCTATCTGCGCTACGAACGCGTTTCGCTCGATCCGACGGACATCTATTTCAATAGCCAACGCACCGGTCGTTCGTACACGCGCCAAGTCGTCGGCTCGCGCTATGCGCTAGACGCCAGATCGTCCGTCAAGTTCGAGCTGAGTCGCACCGACGAAGCAGCGCTCAACCAATACGACGGAACGGGCATCGTCTTGACGCCGCGCTCGAAGTATCAGCGCGCAGCTTTTCAGTATTCGATTGCCTTCTGAAGCCGATGAACTCACGGGCGCTCTGCGTCGTCATACTTTTTGCCCTGCTGGCACCGGCGAGCGTTCTAGCGGGCGAAGTCATCGTGAACGACAGCGTCACATTGACAGCGGAAGAGATCCGTGATGTCTTTCTGGGCGAAAAGCAATTGGCCGGCAACACCCGCCTGGTTCCCGTCGACAACGCCTTACTGCAGGAAGAGTTTCTCGCCAAGGTCCTGCAGACCGACAGCCAGAAGTACTACGCGCGCTGGACACGCAAATCCTTCCGGGAAGGCATTGCTGCACCCGCACTGAAGGGCAGCGACGCTGAGGTGATCGCGTTCGTTAGGTCGACCCGAGGTGCAATCGGGTACGTGAGGAATTCTGCGCCCGGGGTAAGGGCGCTGCAGAGGTTTTGACGGCGCGACGTCTCGCTCAATGAGTCCATATTCGTTTCGAACTGGATTGCCGACCCGTCGACAACAGCGAGATCCAGGATCGAGTTCCTGTCGAAGATCCTGTAGGCCGACAATCAGAAGTACTACCCACGCTGGACCCGTAAGCGGTTCCGTGAAGATCTCACCGTCCAGCCGTCAAGGGCAGCGACGCCGAGGTGATCGCATTTGTGAAGGCAGCGCCTGGCGCGATCGGTTATGTCAGGAAATCCACCGAGGGCGTGAAGGGTAGTGCAGGTGTTCTAAGAACTCACAGGCGCACGCAGCCGCGGTACGTTTCTCCCGCACGCGATGCGGACTTTCCGCAGTCCCCGGTTCGACAGCGGCCCCAGCGCATACCACTACCTACGTCGACCCGTCCAGTAGTCGGGTCGACCCACGTACCGGAGGGGGGTTGCACCCCCGTTTTGGTCCTGCGCACTTTCCAGTCCTTCACTATTGCGTCAGACTGATTCGTCGATGGCATCTGCGTGAAAGGATGGCCGACGGGAGACAAGATGCAACTGACAAGCGACGGGCTCGACGCGCTCTGGAATCGTGTTCGGCGCCGCTACGCCGCGCCGATCCTGAATCTCAGTCTTCCGGACATGAGTGGTTTTGAAATCCTGCACTGGACTAGGCAATTCGACCGCGAGCGCGTCACGACGATGATTGCGGGAGACTTGGCCCTCAATCCGAGGAAGCATGTCGTGACCGTAGACCGGCGACCGATTGCTCCTCATCCGCCTGAGTTTGCGCTGCTTCGACTCCTGATGCGGATGGGTGAGGTCTCGCTCTCGAAGGCGGCTCGTCATCTCGACATCCTGGGCGAGGACGTCGACGAGGACGTCGTTCTCGCCTACCTGCGTCTGCTGCAGGAAAAGCTTGACATGCGCGTCGAGCAGAGCGACCGGGGATGGCGACTTCTGTCGACCCGAACTCTTCACTGACGGCACGGCGATGGAGCCGAGCTCGCGCGGTTTGAAGAGTCGCTGTTTCACCAGCATTGCACGCCTCGCTGCGGTTATCTGGCTCGTATCGTCGATCTGCCTGATCGTCCTGGCCGAAAGGCAATCGACCGCGATGTTCGACCGAATCTTGCGGGAGGCGGGTCTGACCATCCTCGCCGTCATCGATCACGAACTGGCGGAGATTCGCGTCGGCGGCGGCCCTCCCCCGGCGCACGATCTCGACAAGGAAAACGAAGACGGTTTCCTCTACCAGGTCTGGAACGCGGACGGCACTCTCGCCTATCGCAGCGCAAGCGCTCCTGACGCCGGGTTTAGCTCCGGCGTTCCCGGCCTCCAGTCCACCAGGATCAACGGCGTCGCCTACCGAGCGTTCACGGCCTGGAACCCGCAGCAAACGTTCCAGGTCCGGATCGCCATGCTTCGCGATCGCCAGAACGCCTTTTTCATCCTTCTTTCCGCGGCGCTGTCCCTGGCGCTCTTCGCGACTTTCGCGGCGTTCCTGTTCCTGGTTCGACGCCAGCTCGAGCGCAGTTTCTCGCCGCTCGAATCAACCGCCCGCCAGCTTGCGGACAAGACCACTGGGGACCTGTCGGCGATCCAAACGCCGACCGAGCTGCCCGAGATCGGACCTGTCATCGAAGCGTTCAACGGCCTGATGAGCCGCGTCGACCGATCAAACCGGCAGGAGCGCCGATTCGCCACCGACGCAGCGCATGCGCTGCGGACACCTTTCAGCAGCCTGAAAATCCTCGTTCGCAACTTGCAGCTTGCCAAGGACGAGACGGAGCGGGCCGAGGCGCTCGGATCGATGGACGCCGTGATCCGGCGGTCGTCTGAACTTGTCAACCAATTGCTCCGTCTCGCCCGATTCGACCGCGAGCCGCACGCGGTCGACCTTTCCGAGAAGATCGATCTCGTTCGGCTCGCCGAAATCGTGATCGACGAGTTCTCTCCAATGGCTTCCGAAAGAGGCCTCTTCATCCGCCGCACCGGCGCGCTACAGAGCCTGTGGGTGTCGGGCAATCGCGGGACTCTCGCGGTAGCGCTGCGGAGCATCGTCGAAAACGCCGCGTTGTTTGCCCCGCGATACGGCACGGTCCTCGTCGAAGTGGTGCACGACCCGATATCTGGGGTAGGTCTGCTTCGTGTCCACGATGATGGACCGGGCGTCGAGCGGGATCTGCAGGACCGGATGTTTTCCTTGTTTTTCAAGGTCGATCGCCGGGACTCCGCAAATGCCGGGTTGGGCCTTCCCCTCGTTGCTCGCATCGCGCAGATCCACGGCGGACTGGCCTACGTGAGTGCTTCGTCGATCTTGGGAGGCGCGATGGCCGTCATCCGCCTTCCCTGCGCCGCCGGGCACCCAACGGTGCCTTCCTTCACCCGCAGAACGGCTGGCGTTGGCACCCCTTGGGGTCGGCATGACCCGACCAGACTCCGGCCGCTACTGAAAGAATCCGGTGACGGACGCGAGTGGTAACAGTTCGGCCGTCCCGACCCCCCGACCGGGGCCTCCGCGCGACGGCCTTCATAGGCGACAATACGTGGAAATTTTTCCCATGCGTGGGAATCTTCCATGCTCGCGCCACCCGAAACCACGACCTTGGCATGAAGCGTCTACCGCCGCAAAGTGGCCGCGCCGACGATCAGAGTCCGGTGGCGCCGCAGCACGCCGAACTGGCGCTGCGGGAGGCTGCGGTGTTCCTCGCCCCCGTCGTCCTATGGCTGTTGAGGAACGGCGTCTCCTTTCCTGCCTTGGTAGATCTGCTCAAGCCCCTCTTCGTGGCGGCGGCGCAGGCCGAACTCCAGCGGGGCGCCGCGAAACCAACCCAATCGGCGCTGAGCCTGCTGTCGGGGGTGCACCGCAAAGACGTTCGCATCATTTCAGACGCCCCGGCTACCGCCCCGCGGTCGGCACGGCCCACGCTCGCGGCGCAGGTGTTCACCCGCTGGGTGCATGACAGCAACTATCGCGGCAAGGACGGCAAGCCACGAGCGCTTCCGCGAACCGGACCCGGACGCACGTTCGAAACCCTTTCTCGCCAGCTGTCGAACGACGTTCACCCTCGCACGGTCCTCGACGAATTGCTGCGGCTCGGCCAGGTCGCCCTCGAAGGGGAACAAGTCGTCGTCCGCGCCAATTTCTTCGTCCCTTCACCGCGTCTCGACGAGATGACGGCGCTGTTCTCTGCCAACGTCGGCGATCACATCGCCGCCGCCGTCAGCAATCTCACCTCGCAAGCGCCGCCCTTCCTGGAGCAGAGCATCTACGCCGACGGGCTCACGGCGGAATCGGCCGAACTCCTTCACGCTGCGGCAAGACGGGCATGGGCAGCCGCGTTCGACGCCATCATGGCCCTGGCGCGCGATCGAGTCGACCACGATCAGGCGAGCGACGGTGACTTGCGAGTCCGCTTCGGCTCCTATTTCTTCAGCGCGCAGCGCACTCCCCCGGCCGACGAACGGGCGCGCCCGCGGACTCGGGCGCTGTCGAAGCGCAGCGTGAGTAAGAAGGTCCAGCCATGAACAAGAAACCCAACCTCTCGATACGCTCCGCCGCGGTCAGCGCGGCCCTGGTCGCGCTGACCGTTCTCGGCTCCTGCGGTGGCGGTGTGACCGGGTCCGGCGGCACGGGCGCACCCCCTACCGCGTACTCGGTTGGCACCGTCAGCGGCTTCGGCAGCGTCATCGTCGACGGCGTCGCATTCGACGACCTTCATGCTCGCGTCGTCACCGAGACGGCGCCCGGCATCGACTCACCGGCTGAAGTCCGCCTCGGCGAACGCGTTGCCGTGGCCTCCACGGAGGCGGGAGTTGCCAGCCTCATCCGCATCGAGACCGCGCTCTCCGGGCCGGTGGCAGCCGCGCCTTCGGGCGGTCGCTTCACCGTGCTGGGCCAGACCGTAGCGATCATCACGGCCGGCGGGTCGGGCCCGACGACGCAGCTCGGCGGTGGCTATCTGCGGGCATCCGACATTGCGGTCGGTGATGCGGTCGATGTCAGCGGCGTGCTCGTCCAGCAGGGGGCGACCTGGATCGTCTCCGCGACCCGGATCGACAAACTGCCTACCTTGCCTGACTACCTTCGCGTCACCGGCGTCGTTGCCGGTTTGGCGGCAGGGTCGACAAACTTCTTGATCGGCGACTTGGCGGTCACCGCCAGCGGAGCGCCTTTGCTGCCGGCCGACGCCGTGTTGGCCAATGAAGCGGTCGTGACGGTTCTGGCGGTGCCTTCGACCTACGTCGCCTCCGGAGTCGGCGCACCTCGACTGCGAGCCGCCCAGGTGCGCTTGGCATTGTTGCAGCCGAGCAGCGTCGACGGCTTTCTGAGCGGGTCGATCTCCGCGCTCGACATCGCAGCCAAGACCTTCACGCTCGGTGGCCAGCGAGTCAGTTACGGCGGCGCGATCTTCTCGCCCACGGGTGCAGCGCTCTCGAACGGAAGCTACGTGCAGGTCCGGGGCCAGGTCGGCATCGACGGCACGTTGGTGGCGGCGAGCGTGAACGTGCGCGACAGCCGAACGGAAGACGACTCCGAACTGAGCGGCAACATCGTCGCCTTCGACAGCGTCGCCCGGACCTTCATGCTGCGCGGCGTTTTGGTCAATGCTTCGGCCGCGACGCTGCAGGGCTGCCCCGCCACCGGCCTGTCGAGTGGCCTTTACGTGCACGTGTCCGGGACGCTGGCGTCCAGTGGGGTCGCCGCGACAACCATCCGCTGCGAATCAGAGGCTGCGGGAAGCTCGGTCGAGCGCCAAGGCCTCGGGAGTGGCGTCGACGCCGCGACGCGCGCCTTCATCCTCACGCCGTCGCAAGGAGGGCCGGTGACCGTTCAGTGGACCGACACGACCTACTTCGGCAACGGCCTGACGCCGGCGACGCTCTCCGGCAAGTCGATCGAGGTGGAGGGATCCTTCGTCGGCCTCGCCCTGGTAGCGACGAAGATCAAGCTCGACGACTGAGGCCTAGCCCGTCCCGTACTTGGTCTCGAACTCAATGCCGGCTTTCTGCAGCAGTGGCGTTGGCAAGACGCCGCCAGCGCAGACGATGACCGCGTCGTTGGCGATCTCCTCGTTGCGCCCGTCGACCGAGAGGAGCACGTTCGCTTGCTGGATCGACACGACCCGTGACCCGAGGGCGACGCGAATTCGACCCGAGCCCTGCTGTTCGCCGAGGCGCTCCCGGTTCTTCGCCTTGACTCGGGCAAAGGCGTCGCCTCGATAGCTGAGGACCACCCGCGTTCCGGGTTGCTCAGACAGCGCAATCGCCGCCTCCAGAGCGCTGTCGCCACCCCCCACCACGAGCACCCCCTGACCGCGGTATTGCTCGGGGTCGATCAGTCTGTAGACGACCTTTGACGATTCCTCGCCTGGGACGTCGAGCTTGCGCGGCGAGCCGCGACGACCGATCGCGAGCAGCACCGATCGAGTCGAGTAGCTGCCTTTGCTCGTGCGCAGCACGAAGCCACCGTCGCTTTGCCGTTCAACGCCGTCCATTCGCTCCGAGAACGTGATCTGCAGACCGGTCTTCCTGACCACGTCGTGCCAGAACTCAAGCAGCTTCTCCTTCTGGATCTCGCCCATGCGGACCGAGCCGACCAGGGCCAGCTTCAGCACGGCGGTCATCGCGATCTTGTTGCGAGGATAGTGATAGACCGAGCCGCCGAGCGAGTCCTCCTGCTCGATGAGCTTGTAGCGCAAGCCGTGCTCGATCGCAGCGAGCCCAGCGGACAGGCCGGCCGGGCCGCTGCCGACGATGACGACGTCGTAGTCGGCGGCGGCGACGGCGACCTTTCGCGCCCGGATCGAATTGACCGCCTGCCGCCCCTGCTCCGCCGCCTTTCTGATCAGACCCATGCCGCCGAGCTCGCCGGCGATGAAGATCCCAGGCACATTGGTCTCGAAATTCGGCCGGACGTTTGGAATGTCGACGCCGCGCTTCTCGGTGCCGAAGACGAGCTTTATCGCCTCGACCGGACACGCGGTAAGACAAGCGCCGTGGCCGATGCAGGCGGCACCGTTGGTCAGCACGGCCTTGCCGTTGATGATGCCGATCGCCTGCTCGGGGCAGGCGCGCGCGCACGAGCCTGAGCCGATGCAGCGCAAGGGATCGACGACGGGATGCAAGGACTGCGGCTCGGACAGGCCGAGTGCGATCGCCTCCTTCAAGTCGTCGGCGTGGACGCGCTCCTTTCGCTTCTGCCGTCGTACGTAAAGCAACAGGAGGCCGAGAAGGACGATCGCGTAGATAGCAAAGTACTGCATGCCGTTGGCGCTAGCCACTCTATTTCGCCACGACCCGATCGATCTCGACCTTGAGCCCGGCAGAACCGACGACCACCGCGCCGAGCGTTCCCTGGAGGTCGCCGCTCTGGGGCATCGCATCGCCGCTCTTCGAGACGCGAGCACCGACGACCACGCGTTGCGCTCCGGAGAGCTTGGCCGAGTTCGACATCGCCATCTCGTCGTCGAGAATGAACTGGAGCGGCAAATCGCGCACCCGCTTGCGCAGAATTGCCAGTGGCATCCGACTGCCGTCGGCGGCGCGCGCGAAGACGAAGAGCGTGTCGTCCGGGGCGGCACGGCCCTGCAACGTCGCCGCGAGCGTGACCGTTCCGCTGACGCTCGCAGCCGGCCGCGCCTCGCGCGCAGTCGACATCGGCGGTGCCGATGTCGCCGCGATCCCGCCCAGCTCGCGCGCTTCGGCGATGCCGGCGCGAATCTGCTGCGTGAACGCGTCATCTCCCGATTCGAGCGCGACCAACTTCTCCCAGTGGCGAATGGCGCCGGCATAGTCGTGGCGATCGAAGGCAGCGGTGCCGGCCAGGGCCAACGCCTTCGGATTCGACGCATCGACCGCAAGAGCGCGCTCGATCAGCGTTGCGGGCTCGCCATCCAGGCCGCGGCCCTGAGCCACGGCCAAGGCGTCGGCATAGTCGGCGAGCAGGCCGGCATCGTCCGGATGCAGGCGCGCCGCCTGCTTGAAAGCCTCCACCGCCTGCGCATGCTTGCCCAGCACGACCTGCGAGCGCGCCATCATCAGCCAACCGTCGGCATCATCCGGCTGGTCCTTGAGGCGCTTCGCGAGTTGCTCGATCATCGCCGCGACCTGCCCGGGAACGAGCGCATGCGGTGCTTCGACCGCTGCATCGGCACCGCCGCGAGCCTCGGAACCTGCCAGGATGGCGACGCCCGAACCCGGTCCGAGGCCCAGGCTCTGGGGCGAACCTAGCCACGCGTAGCCGGCGCCGGCGACAGCGACAACGAAGAGCGCGAGGGCGGCGACGAGGCGCGGCGCCGGCCGCGGCGGGGACGCTACCCCAGGCGTATCTCCCAACAACGCGATTAGCTTGCACTCAACGGCCGTCTTGCTATCGGCATGTTGCTCCGTGGTGAGTGCGCCGGCGCGATGCAGCTCATCAAGCTGCCGGAGCTGGCCAGACAAAGTCCGTACCTCATCGCTCGCCGCGCTATCGCCGAATAACGCAGCGCGCGTCCAGAGCGGCTTGGCGAGCATGGCCGTGGCCAGCAAGGCCAGTGCCGCGGCGCTGATGTAGAAGGCGCTCATGGCTGCCCTTGCGGCCGCCTCACGCGGCCCCCTGCAGGGCCGCCGGCGCCGCTCGTTCCTGGCGCCGACGAGCGCGATAGCGCTTGTCGCTCAGCGCCAGCACACCGCCGATCGCCATCAGAAGGCAGCCGCCCCATATCCAGTCAATGAAAGGCTTGTAGTAGAGACGCACGATCCAGGCACCGCCTTCCACTTCTTCGCCGAGCGAAACGTAGAGATCGCGCGTCGGTCCCGGGTCGATCGCCGCTTCGGTCATCGGATTGCGCTGAACACGATACACACGCTTCTCCGGCTGCAGGACCACCTCGGCCTTGCCGTCGTGGGTCACCTCGAGCAGGCCGCGGACACCATCGTAGTTCGGGCCCCGGATCTCCTTGACGCCGCGAAATGTGAACACATAGCCGGCGATCTCGCTCGTGTCGCCGACGCCCATCCTCACGTCGCGCTCGATCTCGTAGGTCTTGACCATGCTGACGCCGAAGGCAAAGGCGGCGACGCCGAGATGCGCCACCATCATGCCGACCATCGCCCGGGGCAGCAGCCGAAGCCGGCTGAGCATGTCGACGCGTGCAGAGCCCGCTGGCCGCACTCGCTCAAAGAGATCGGTGCCGATCGAGCCGACGATCCAGAACGCCATCAAGAATCCCAGCGTCGCCCCGGCGGAGACCCGTCCCGCAATCCAGCCCGTGGCCAGGGCCGCGACCACCGCGACGGCGGCCGCCCATCGGAGACGACGCGCCAGGTCCGGGATTTCCGCAGCCTTCCAGCGCGCCAGAGGCCCGACACCCATGAGGAAAACTACTGGTGTCATGAGGGGCACAAACACGGTGTCGAAGTACGGCGGCCCGACGGAGATCTTGCCGAGGTTGAGGGCGTCGAGAAGAAGCGGGTAAAGCGTCCCGAGCAGCACCGACAGCATGGCGACGACGAAGAGGACGTTGTTGCCGAGAAGAAGGGTCTCGCGCGAAACGAGGCCGAACCGAGCCCCGAGGCCGACCTTCGGCGCGCGCCATGCATAGAGCGTCAGCGAGCCACCAATGACGACGACAAGAAACAGCAGGATGAAGAGGCCGCGGCGCGGATCGGTGGCGAACGCGTGAACCGACGACAGTACGCCCGAGCGGACCAGAAAGGTGCCGAGCAGGGACAGCGAGAACGCGACGATGGCGAGCAGCACGGTCCACGACTTGAAGGCGCCGCGCTTCTCGGTCACGGCGAGCGAATGGATCAGCGCAGTGCCGGCGAGCCAGGGCATGAAGGACGCGTTCTCCACCGGGTCCCAGAACCACCAGCCGCCCCAGCCCAGGACGTAGTACGCCCACATGCTGCCGAGCATGATGCCGATCGTGAGAAAGGTCCATGCCGCGAGCGTCCATGGCCGCGTCCAGCGAGCCCACGTCGCGTCGAGGTTGCCACCGATCAGCGCGGCAACCGCGAAGGCGAAAGCGACCGAAAAGCCGACGTAGCCCATGTAGAGCATCGGCGGATGGGCCACCATGCCGGGGTCCTGCAGCAGCGGGTTCAGGTCATGGCCATCCGGCGGCACGGGGAAAAGGCGATCAAACGGATTCGACGTCGTGAGCATGAAGAGCAGGAAGCCGACGCTGACCATCGCCATGACGGCCAAGATTCGCGAAATGACCGGCTGGGGAATGTTCCTGCTGAGTTGGGCTACCGCGAGCATCCAGCCGCTCAGCATCATCAGCCAAAGTAGGAGCGAGCCCTCGTGACCGCCCCAGACGCCGGCGATGCGGTAGGCCAAAGGCAAGGCGCTGTTCGAATTGGCCGCCACGTAGAGCACCGAGAAATCATTGCGAACGAACGAGCTGGCGAGGCACAGGAAGGCGGCACCGACGAGGACGAAGTGCGTCTGCGCTGCGGGCCGCGCGAAGGCCATCCAGTCTGCGCCTCCGCGGGCCGCGCCGACGAGCGGCAGCGTCGCCTGGACAAACGCCACCGACAGCGCGAGCAGCAGCGCGATTTGGCCGAGTTCCGGAATCAAGTCCTCGTCTCCACTTCAAAAAGCGTTCCAAGGGCCATTCGGCGACAGCGCCTGGCCCCAGATCGACGTGAACACGCTGCGGCCGTAGAAGAACGGCAGGCCCCAGACAAAGGTGTTGGCGCCCTGCCCCGCTGACCCGGCGAGATCGGCGAAGGCCACGCTCGAAGAGCCGAACAGGACGTCGGCGCTGGCCAAAGCGTAATCGGCCGATGCCGTCGTACCGAAGGCATCGGTGACGGTCGCCGTGCGGCGCAAGACCGCCGGCGGGCAGTACCAGCCGCTCGCTGACGCCGTCGAGCTCTGACATCCCATGGGCAGCGCGGCGTCGTCAAAGAAGAGCGCGTTCGAGCCGCTGTCGATATAGCTGTCGGGATAGCTCGTCGTGCCTGACACCGTCTTGAAGTAGAGGTAGCTCGCGCTCGCCGGGTTGGCGTCGACGAAGATCATCCTGGCGCTCGGTGGGATCTGGTTGTTCGCCTGCGTACCGATGCCGAAAACGAGCCTGCCCTTCGCGACACCCGCGCCCAGATCGGGAAGCGCGGGCAGCGCCAGGATCGTCCCATTGTTGTTAACCGCGAAGTGGGCGACCGGGTTCTGCGTCTGCAGGGCGCTTGGTATCGCGGCGGGCGCGCACGCCGAGCCCGCTGTCCCGGGGCAAGAGTAGTACAGCGTGTAGCCGCTCGAATAGTCGCCGCGGCTGCATGACAGACCGCAGTCATAAGCGAGCATGCCGATGCCGAGAAGACCGTTCGCCTGCAGCGAGGACACCGAGTTCTGCAAGCCGCCGTTGGCGGCCGCAACGCAGTCGGCGGGCGCGGCATCGCTCATCGGCGCAGCATCGTCGATGACCTGCACCGAGAGCGACGTGGCCACCTCGCCGGCGATCCTCATATCGGCGCTCGCCAGCGGTCCCCACACGGCGCCGAGCACAAACGGATAGCACTCGAGGGCGCGACCGGCCGGAGTTCCGGTCGTCGCATCGGCCGGCACTGCGACACTCGGCAGGTTGAGGCCCGCGACCTTGCTCTTCAGGAGGCGCAAGCCCACCGAACCGGTATCGAGAAAGACATGATCGATCGTGACGCAGCGCGTCGCCGAGCCCGGTTCGCAGACCGTGACGGTCACGTACGGGATGTTCGCGGCGCCCAACGAGAAGCCCGACGCCGGACCACTGTCGACCACGACCTCGGTCGTGTTTGGGCCGGTTGGCGTGTCGAGCGTAACCGTGGTGCCGCCCGTGCCGCCGGCAATGTCGCCGCCGGTGATCGTCGTCACCGACGAGTTGCCGCCGCAACTCGCCAGCGCCAAGGTGAGGGCCGCGACAGCAAGCGCTGCGCCACAGCGATCAGCGCAGCGCATCGACGCCGACCCCCTGCGGCACGAGCGATTGCAGCCACGCCCTGCCGACGTGCGCGTTGAGGTGCGCCGTCGCGTGCACGACAAGATCGCCGCGGCGCAACTCGACGTGACGCCGGATGCCGGGCTGCCGCAGAACCTCGGTTGCTGCCGCGGCGTAGGTGCCGGCGTGTGCGCCGAGCAGCGACGCAAGGTCGGGCTTCAGGCGTGTGCTCCAAGCGACGGCGAAAACCAGACCCGAGGGCGTGACGAACTCGCGGATGGTCGAGCCGTCCGCGAGCGTGATTTCGTGGGCGCGCATTGCCACATTGGCGATGGTTGCGGTGTGCTTCGTGCCACGCAGCCGCGCCTGATCGTCGGCGATCGTCGACACGTCGCCGCCGAGCACTGCGTGCGCGGGAAACGCCGCGAACAGCAGCGTCACGGCGAGTGTCGGCAAGTTCCCGGCGGCGCCGCGCCGCCGAGCGACTTCGATCGTCATTTGAGCACCTCGCTGATCTCGAGGCGGATACCGCGCGTGCCGACCGGCACCGGCGCAGACCAGCCCTGCATGTCACCGGGCTGCGGCATGACGTCGCCATGTCGCGAGATGCGCGCGCCGATGACCACTGTCTGTACCGTTGAAAGGCGGACGTCCGGCACCATCGCGTTGGAATCGTCCAGTCTGAACTCGAGAGGGAGGTCGCGAACGCGCTTGCGCAACAAGGCGACCGGCATGCGCGACCCATCGGCAGGTCGGGCAAAGACGTAGACGGTGGCATCGGCGGAAGCCTTGGCGACCAGATCGTCGGCGAGCGTCACGCGGCCCGAGACGACGGCCGGACCTCCCGCCCCCCCAGGAGCGGCTCTGGAGATCCTGGCCTCCGCCGCGCTCGCGGCCTTGTCGGGCGAGGCCGACCGCGCCGCTGCGATGCTGCTCTCGATCTGCTGGCGAAAGGACTGATCCGGCCCAGCCGCGAGCGCCCGCTCCCAGAAGTCGACGGCCTGGGGATAGTCGGCACGTTCGTACGCGGCCGTTCCCGACAGTGCCAGCGCCTTGACGTTTTTCGGATCGATGAGCAACGCCTTCTTCACGAGCTCAGCCGGCTCCCCGGCAAGAGTTCTGCCGTTGGCGACGGCGAGAGCATCAGCGTAGTCGGCGAGGACCTGGGCGTCCTTTGGCAACAGCCTGGCCAGTGTCGCGTAGGCTTTGCTCGACTCGGCGAACTTGCCGAGCATGTCGTAGGAATGGGCGAGCATGGCCCACGCCGCCGCGTCCCCCGGTGTCTTCGTCGTTTGCTCGCCGGCATCTTTGATCACCCGCTGCAGCTGCTCTTCCGACAAGACGTGCAGCGGCTTGCCTTCGCCCGAGCCCGACGCTGCCGGCGAGGCGAGGTCAGCGACCGACGCAGCGGCGACCGGCGCTGGCGATCGATCACCGGCACGGCTGGCCCAGAGATGAAACGCGCCGGCCGCGGCTACTGCAATCGCGCTGGCGATGACCACGTAGACCAGCGGCGGCCGCGAACTCGGGACGGCTGCAGGCGACGTGGCTTCGAGCAAGCTCGTGACGATGAGCCCCCGTTCTTTCGCAAAGGCTTCCGGCGTGATCGCTTCGGCGGCGAGGCGGCGGTCGAGCTCGCGCAGGTCCGACCTCGATGCCGCGACGCGAGCCTGCACCGGCGCGAGTTGGCGAACGCGCTGCCGCCCGGCGCGAAGCCACCACGCGAACGCGGCCAAGACAAGAACCATCGCGGCGATCGCCAGCATCGGCAGCCACTCGTCGAGAGTCAATCGGACACCTCAGAACAGCTCGTAGCGATAGCCGACATAGAAGAAGATGGAGTTCGTAGTGTCGCTGTTGGACGGCCCGTCAGTCTTCGAATGCTCGACGATGCTTTCGCCGAGGACGCTGGCCCGGCGCGACAACCGATACGACATCCGCATTCCCGGCGAAATCCGGTTCAGCCGTACGCCCTGGGTGTCGCGCTGCGTGTAGTAGCGCAGCGACGGCTCAAGGGTGATGTCGTTGTCGCGCAGGCCGGTGAGGTTGCTGTACGAAAGCTGCGCGCCCTTGAAGAAGGGCGATTTGAGCACGCTGAGGTTAAAGTTGTTGATGTCGCGCGGCGAATAGAGGTTGGAGCCGGTCAACTGCAGCGTCGCGCCGTACTGCGCCCCGGTGGCCGGCGTGGCCTCGAAATTGCCCACGGCCGGCAAGGCGCCGATGGCGCTGTAGCGCAAATCCATCGCCAGTTGCCACTTGGCAGTGATCGGCCGCGAGAGGCTGACAAGGGCCTGCTTGGCCTGTGCCGAGGTCGCCTCGGCAGAGGCGCGGATCTCGTCCAACGTCTGCATCTGCAGGAGTTGCTTCAGCGACGTCGCGCCCGAGCTGATGAGTGCGTTCGTCATCTGCAGCGAGGGCGCCTTGCGCGAATCGACCAGCACCGTGACGGTGGTTTGCGCAGGCGCCTGGAAGGAGCCCTGCAGCGAGACGGCATTGACCTTGCGGAACAGGACGTCGTAGTCGACCAACGAATACATCGACAACAGATCGTCGGAATAGCGCGTCTCGACGCCGACGGCGCGCCGGTTGGCGATGCCCTCGGTCGTCTGGTCGATGATGTAGACATTGCCGCCCCAACGATCGAAGATGCCATCGGCCTCGACCATCGCCGCGAGCAGCCGCTCCGACGGCGCCGAGACCAGGCGATTCGCCGGCACCCCGCCCATCAGGTCGACCTTCCATCCCGTGGTCACCGGATAGGTCGCAGAAACGCCGTCGAAAAGGCCGAGCAGGCCGCCACTGATCGAGGATTGGCGGCCGAGCCGCACCGCGAGGCCGCTTTCGTTGCGTTTGTAGTCGAGATAGGCGGCGTTGAGCAGACTGGTGTTGTGCGAAGACGCGACCAGATTGCGCGAGGCCGTGCCGCGTACAACGGCACGCGTCTCGGAATCCGCAGTCGCATAACGCGCCCCGAGGTCGACGCTGGTGACGAGGGCCGACTCGGTCGTCTTCGTCAGCGTTGCCTGGTCGATCCCGGAGGCCAGGTTGACGAGCGACTGGCTGCGTGCCCGTCCACCGAAGTAGTACTGCGCGATATTGCCCGTGAACCGGTTGGCGCGTGCCGACGCCGACGCCGGTGCCGCAGCAGCCGCAACCCCTGCGCCGGCCGTAGCGGCTGCGCCCGCCGGCGCGCCTTCAAGAGAAGCCAGCCGCTGCGCCACGCGCTGAGCCCCTTCGCTCTGTGGAAAGAGCCTCAAGTACAGCTCGTATTCGACGCGCGCGCGTCGCATGTCGCCGGCGCGTTCCCAGGCCAGGCCAACGAGCTCCTGGCCCTCCTGCGACAGCGAGTTCGGCGGCAGCAGCAGCAACCGGTTGAACTGGTCGATTGCCGCCTCATAGCGGCGCGCCGCGAGCGCTTCACGCGCCAGCGCCATCAGCTCCCTGGCGCGGCTCTCCACTTCGACCGTGCCCAACAGTGAAGGCGCCGCCAGCGGCGCGACCGCCGCCGGCGACGCTGGCGAGGCAACGGTCGGCGGCTCCGCGACCGGCGGCGGCGCCTGGTCGCCGCGTCCCGCGAAAACGATATCGATCGCCCGGGACGATGGCCCCTGCCTGGCGAGGATGGCGGCCGCGGCGCGCAGCTGCAGCGTTAGCTCCCGGACGCGGCGGCCGCGCCCCGGCACATAGGTCAGGGTGAACTCGGGCACCGAGCCGGCAGCGGCAAGCCGCTTCGACTCTTCCGAGGTCTGATTGATAACTGTCTCGTCGGCGGCGACGACATCGAAGGTGATCCGATGAAGCGTCGAGGCGTCGGCCGGCTGCTGGCGCAGGAAGCGCACCGTGGCGTTGAAAGTGATCCGGACGACGGTGTCAGTGCCCTGCGGGATGACGACGACATCGTTGATGGTCTGGGCCCGGCTCTCCAGGGCGGCCAGGGCAAGCAGAGCACCCAATAGCCACCGCCAGACTCCGCCGTGCGACGCACGTCGGTAGCTAGCGCGGACGCCGCGGCCGTTGCTGGCGTTCACGGTCCAGGAACGGGGCGCGGCCGGGGTCCGCCGCGCAGCTGTCGGGGAATGATCTCGCCGTTTGTGACGTGACAGCTGACGCAAAGCGGTTTGTCGGCGGACGCTCGATAAAGCGCCGACAGGTGCGAATACGAAACCGGTACCCATCCGATCGTTCGATGACAGGTGTCGCACGAGCGCGCCGTGACGAAGTGCCCCGTCGTCTTTCCGGCGGCCGAGCTGCTGTTGTGGCAGGTCTGGCACTGCCCGGGAAGAACACCCTGGTGATTGAAGTGCGCGGGCGTCCACGCGGTCGTGCGATGGCAGGTGTCGCAGGAAGCGCGCGTCACCAGGTGCTTCGCAGGCTGGCCCTTCGCCGCTTGGCCGTTGTGGCAGGTGCGGCACTGGCCCGGCAGCACGCCCTGGTGGTCGAAGACCAAGCCGGCGCCACGCGAAGGCAGTGCCGTGCCGTCGGGCAGGAAGCGGGTGTTCGCGCCGGCGACGGCAGCACGCAGCACCGGGCGCACCCTCGCATGGGTGACAAACGCAGAGTAACTGCGGTTGTGACAGCCTGAGCTGATGCAGTCCTGCCCGGCCCGGCGGCCATGGTGGACGGTCGATTCAGGAGTCCGGATCCTGACGCCGTACCAAGCGTAGGCGAACTCGTGGCAGCTTTGGCAGGTCGCCGCGCCGACCGCGGTGTGCGCCGGCGTGTTGCCCTTCATGTTCATGCCCGCAAAGGAAGTGAAGACCGACGCCGCGTGGCACTTCTCGCACGTGATGCCGATCGTCGGAACGTGCGTCTGCGACGACGGCGTGGTCGGCGAGCCGTTTGCCGCCAATGGCGTCGGCTTCGGCTGGTAGGTAATCGGCGGTGGCGACGCGCACGCGGCCTGGGTGGCGCAGCCCGCGAAAGGACCGGCACCGCTTCCTGCCGAGTGGCAGGAAATGCAGTTGCTGGTGATGCCGGTGTGCAAGGTCGCACCGTTGGTCGTCAGCCCCGCGACCGAGAAATCGCCGGCGACGACGTGGCACGTCGAGCACGTGGTCAGCGTCGTCGGGATGTGCCCGCTGGGCTTGATCGTGCCGGTAAAGAAGTTCGTCCCGCTGTGGCACTGCGAACAGTCGCCGCTGCTCGGGTGTGCCGCGTCCGCGACGTTGTACGTGCCGGCAGCAGCGCGCGGCCGCGTATGGAAGCCGGTGTATTGCGCCCCGGTCGTCAGGACCGTCGGCGCGATGGGGTACG
>JBDTPG010000028.1:0-23674 GCA_039932815.1 Caldimonas sp. | reverse complement strand
TCGTCGTGCTGATCTTCGGCACCAAGAAGCTGAAGAACATCGGCAGCGACCTCGGTGGCGCCGTCAAGGGCTTCAAGGACGGCGTCCGCGACGGCACCGCGTCGCCGGCCGACCCTGCGGCGCCGACGCAGCGGGTCGGCACCGAGCGCTCGCTCGACCCGGGAACCGTCGACGTCGAGACCAAGACGACGCGCAACTGATCTCGCGCGCCGAGGGCCCAGCGCCATGATCGATTTCGGCTTCGACAAGCTGGCGCTCATCAGTGCGGTCGCGCTGGTGGTGATCGGCCCCGAGAAGCTGCCGCGCGTCGCCCGCACGGTCGGCACGCTGCTCGGCAAGGCGCAGCGCTACGTCGCCGACGTCAAGGCCGAGGTCAATCGCTCGATCGAGCTCGAAGAGCTCAAGAAGATGAAGACGGAGTTCGAGGACGCCGCGCGAAACGTCGAGCAGGCGGTCTCGAGCGAGGTGAACCAGACGACCTCCGACCTCGCCAATGCCTGGCAGCCGCCGGCCGACACCGTGCCACCACTCGGCAGCGACAGCCCCCTGACCACGCCGACGGCATACCGGCATCCGAAGAAGAACTGGCGCCTGAAGCGCGGCGCGATGCCGCAGTGGTACAAGCAGAAGAACGGCGTCCGCGGCCGGGCCCAGTCGGGCGCCGCGCGCGTCGCGCGGTTCCGCCCTCCCCGAATCTCCGCCTAGATGAGCGGTGCTTCCGACAAGGATCCCGACGAGCTCGCGGGAACCGAGCAACCGTTCGTCTCGCATCTCGTCGAGCTTCGCGATCGCCTGATCCGGGCGTCGATCGCGGTCCTGGTGTGCGCGGCGGTGCTGTTCTTCTATCCCGGGCCGTCGGCGCTGTACGACCTGCTCGCGGCGCCCCTCGTCGCCCACCTGCCGGCGGGCGGCACCCTGATCGCCACCAACGTCATCTCGCCGTTTCTCGTGCCGATGAAGATCACGCTGATGGCGGCGTTCCTCATCGCCTTGCCCGTGGTCCTGTACCAGGCCTGGGCCTTCGTCGCACCTGGCCTGTACACGCACGAGAAGAAGCTCGTCCTGCCGCTCGTCGTCTCGAGCACGCTGCTCTTCTTCGCCGGCGTCGCCTTCTGCTACTTCTTCGTCTTCGGCAAGGTCTTCACCTTCATCCAGAGCTTCGCGCCGAAGAGCGTTTCCGCGATGCCGGACATCGAGGCCTACCTGAGCTTCGTGATGACGATGTTCATCGCCTTCGGCGCCGCCTTCGAGGTGCCGATCGCGGTGGTGGTGCTGGCGCGCCTGAACATCGTCAGCATCGAGAAGCTGAAGGCGTTCCGCTCCTACTTCATCGTCCTCGCCTTCATCATCGCCGCCATCCTGACGCCGCCCGACGTCGTCTCGCAGCTGGCGCTGGCGATCCCGATGGTCCTGCTCTACGAAGTCGGCATCTGGGCGGCGCAGATCTTCATACGACACACTCAGGCTCCTGATTCAATCGCCCGCGGCGCGGGCGATTGAATCAGTCGCGCTGCGCCTGACAGGATCGCTCCGTCCCCAACCCCTTCCTCCGGGAGGAAGGGGCCGGCGCCGGTGGCGCCGCGCTGCGCAGGCTAGCGGTCGAGATTCGCCGGCCGGGACGGCGGGCGCTGGCCGACGGTGACTTCGATGTCGAGCGCGTTGGCGCCGCGCTGGACGCTGACCGTGGCGGTCTCGCGCGGCTTCAACGCGGCGACGGCGTTGAGCAACTGCGGCGTGTTGCTGATCGGCGCTCCGGCGATCCTGAGGACGACGTCGCCCGGCTGCAGGCCGCCTTCGCTCGCCGGCCCGCGCTGCACGACGCCGGTGATGAGGACGCCCTGCTTGACCGAGAGGTCGAGCGTCTTGGCGATCTCGGGCGTCAGGTCGCGCGGCTCGACGCCGATCCAGCCGCGCGTGACGCGGCCTTCCCTGATCAGGCTCTCCATCACCTGGCGGGCGGTGCTGACCGGGATCGCGAAGCCGATGCCGAGGCTGCCGCCGGTCCGGGAAAAAATCGCGGTGTTGATGCCTATCAGGTTGCCGGCGACGTCGACGAGGGCGCCCCCCGAGTTGCCCGGATTGATCGCGGCGTCGGTCTGGATGAAGTTCTCGAAGGTATTGATGCCGAGCGCGTTGCGACCGAGCGCGCTGACGATTCCCGACGTCACCGTCTGGCCGACGTTGAACGGATTGCCGATCGCCAGGACGACGTCGCCGACCTGCACGTGATCGACATCGCCGAAGGCGAGCACCGGCAGCTTGTCGAGGTCGACCTTGAGGACGGCGACGTCGGACTCGGGATCGGTGCCGATCAGCTTCGCGCGCGCCGTGCGACCGTCGCCGAGCGCGACCTCGATGTCGTCGGCGCCTTCGATGACGTGGTTGTTGGTGAGCAGGTAGCCGGCCGGCGAGACGATCACGCCCGAGCCGAGGCCGACCTGCCGCTCCTCGGGCCCCGGCCGCGCGCGGTCGCCGAAGAAGAAGCGGAACATCGGGTCTTCGTTGCGCGGCCGCTGCGTCGCGCCGCGGCTGGCGGTGATGCTCACGACGGCGGGCGAGGCGCGCTTGGCCGCCGCGGCATAGCTCGTCGCCGCCGTCCCCGTGCCGATCAGCGACACGCTTTGCACCGGGGCCGGCAACGGGACGACCGGCTGGGCCGCGACCGCCACCGCGTCGGGCGTGCGCTTGAGCCAGGCAGGCTTGAGCGTCGCGACGACGAACAGCAGCGCGACCGCGATGGTCACCGTCTGGGAAAAGAGAAGCCAGGCCTTGCGCATCGTCGTCGCCGAAGTGGGATCGACATTATCGCGGCGCCTCGCGCCGACAATGGCGCATGGACTCGTCTCGGCACCCGCCGCTCGCATTGACGATGGGCGACGCCTGCGGCATCGGCCCGGAAATCATCGCCGCCTGGTTCCGCTCGCCCGAGGCGGCAGGCGCCTTCGTCGTCGGCGATGTCGCCGTGATGCGGCGCGCCGCCGGGTTCACCGGCGGCCTGCTGCCGGTGGCGCGGATCGAGCGCGCTGCCGACGTCGCGACGCTGCCGCCGGGGTGTATCCCGGTGCTGCAGGCCGACGGCCTCGCGCCCGACCTGGTCGGGGCCCCGCTCGGCGCCGTCGACTCACGCGCCGGTGCCGCTGCGGCTCGCTGCATCGAGCAGGCCGTCGCGCTCGTTCGCGCCGGCTCCGCCTCGGCCCTGGTGACGGCGCCCATCCACAAGGAAGCGTTCGCTGCCGCCGGCATCGGCTACCCGGGGCACACCGAGATGCTGCAGGCGCTGGCGGCCGCGCCGGGAAGAGCGCCCCCGCCGGTGCGCATGATGCTGGCCAACGACGAGCTGCGCACCGTGCTGGTGACGATCCACACGTCGCTGCGCCAGGCGATCGAAGGAGTCACCTACGACGCTGTGCTGGAGACGATCCGCATCGCCGACGCCGCGGCGCGGCGCTTCGCGTCGGGCCGGCCGCGCGTGGCCGTCGCCGGGCTCAATCCGCACGCCGGCGAGGGCGGCCTGTTCGGCGACGAGGAGATGCGCGTCATCGCCCCCGCGGTGCGCGCGGCGCGCGCCGAAGGGATCGACGCGAGCGGCCCGTTCGCGCCCGACACGGTATTCATGCGCGCCCGCCACGCCGCCGATCACCCGGGCGAGTTCGACGTCGTCGTCGCGATGACGCACGACCACGGCCTGATCCCGGTGAAATACCTCGGCGTCGAGCACGGCGTCAACGTCACGCTCGGCCTGCCGTTCGTTCGCACCAGCCCCGATCACGGCACGGCGTTCGACATCGCCGGCAGCGGCCGCGCGGATCCCTCGAGCTTCGCTGCGGCGGTGCGCATGGCACGCCGGTTGGCCGGCGCCGCGGGACCGGCCGGTGAACCGGCCCCGGTCAGTGGCGCGTCGGCGCCTTGAGCTGGGCGAGCTGCTTTCTCGCCCGCACCGTCGCGCGCTCCATGAGGTAGGAGCTCTCGACCGCGCGAAAGCGCCCGGTCTCGCACATGCGGGCGAGCATGCGCGAGGTCATCGAGATCGTTTCCTGGTGCTTGCCGCCGCGCGTGAAGACGAAGAAGCTGCGCCCGGAGCTGACGTGCGCGAGCTGCACCTTCTGCCACTCGTCCTTCAGGTGCATCTGGTAGGCGAAGCCGAGCTTGATGTGATCGATGAGCTGCGGCCCGCGCGAGGGCTCGCTCGGCTCGCCGGCTTCCGACGTCGTCGGCCCGAGCTGATCGGCGGCGGCCGGGTCGAGCTTGGCGACGATCGATGGCGAAGGCAGCGCCGGCGCCTGGGTCGCCTCGCCGAGATCGACGTCGACGCCGTCGACGCCCGTGCTCGCCACCGGCTCGGTCCAGTCGACCGCGGTCTCGTTGACGAGACCGACCTGCTTCGCTTCCTCCGGAGTGAAGCGGCGCGCGATCACCTCGGGCGGAACGTCCGGGACGGATTCGACGCGGGCGAAGCTCTCCGCCAGCGGCACCGGCATGGCGAACACCGACTCGAGCTGCTTGACCAGGAGGTTGTGATCGAGCTCGGTCAGCGCCTGGCCTTTGAGCGACTCGGCATGCGCGGGAAGGAGCTTGCCGAAGAATTCCTTCTGCGCCTGCTCGGGCCAGCCGATCAGCTTCATGCCCTCGTTGAGGTCTCGCATCAGCGGCGGCAGCTGCATCAGGAATTTCTTGCGATAAGCGGGCGACCCTTTCGGCTGGATGCTCATGACGAGGTCGACGCCGACGCGGCGATAGCGCTTGGCCCGGTCCGAATCGGCGCCGTCGCGACGCACCGCGAGGACGAGCGCCTGGCTCCAGACCTGGGCCAGGAACTCCTGCATGTAGGCCGGCAGCGACATCGGCGTCAGCGCCGACTGCAGCTGCAGCATGTAGCGCTGCTGGACGCGCAGCTCCGATTCCTTCTGGTCGAGCACGACCGCCGCGCCCGACTGCTCGACCGCGACCTCGCTCTGCTCGGCGATGAAGCGCTCGAGGTCGGCGACCTTCGCCGCATAGAGCTCGATCTGGTCGAAGTCGCCTTCGACGATCTCGTCGACGAGCTTGCGGACTCGGGTCAGGAATTTCGCGCCCGGGCCGATGTCGAAATCGTCGAAGGCGTTGGCGAGCGAGGCGATCCGGTTGATGAAGCGGCGTACCGGGTGGCGCCGCGTCGAGAAGAAGGTGGCGTCGCTGAGGGCGACGCGCAGCACCGGCAGCTGCAGGCGGGCGATCTCGCGTGCCATCTGCGGCGGCACCCGCGAGTCGGACAGGATCTGGTCGAACAGGCTGCCGACGACGTCGATCACCATGTGGTCGAGCTTGCCGGTCGACGCCTGGATCAGCTCTTCGCGGTGGGCGCGGATCAGGTTGACCGCCATCAGGCCGGTGAGGCCGTCGTTGAACTGCCCGCCGCCACCGCCGCCGCCACTGCCGACGTCGCCCATGCCGGCGTTGCGTGACGAATCGCCGCCGAGACCGCTGCGCGAGGAGATCGGGCCCTTCTCCGCGCCGCTGAGGCTGCCGCCCGCCTGGCGCGCCGCGGCGTACGCGCTCTGCCGCGGGATGGCGGGCGCGCGGGCGCCGCCGACCGGGCCGAGCAGGCTCGCCGGGCTCAGGTCGCCGGGCTGGCTCGCGATCGCGGTGAGGCGGCGCAGCAGCGTCATCAGCTGCTGGTCGGCAGCGGCGTTGACGCGGGCGCGGGCGACGTTGCTGCCGCGCGCCGAGGGAAGCGGATCGCGGATGCTGTCCATCGCCTCGGCGCGGCCGGGAAAAGCGGTCGCGAGGGCGCGCCGGTGCGCGGCGAGAAGGTCCATGTCGCTTCCCGGCCCGGAGTGCGACTCGATCTCGCCGTACGCGCCGCCGCGCGACGAGGAGTGGCCGTCGCGCGGCAGGCTGGCGTAGCCGGAGTTGGCGGAGAGCTGGTTGCCGGGCCCCTCCACCGTGCGCACGGTCAGGTTGAGGGGGCGCACGCCGCGCTCCTGCAGCAGGCGCACGATCTCCGAATAGCACTCGGGCATGACGTGCGCGACCGCCTGGCCGATGTCGCGCGCCAGGATGCGGCGGCTCTCTCGTTCGCCCGAGATCGCCTCGATGCCCTTGTGGAGCGCCGCGCCGACGATCTCGGCGCGCAGCGGATTGCGGTCGTCGGCGGCGCTGCCGAGCCCGAGCAGCGCCCCCATGTAGGGAGCGAGATCCCGCAGCTGCCACTCGCACTCGTGCGAGATCATCTGGCCGAGGCGCACGAAGTGCATCTGCTCCTCGACCTCCCGCTCGCCGACGAGAGAGAGCGTCTGCCAGTCGGCCGACTCGAGCTTTCGCTTGTGGTCGACGCGCGGCGCGACGTCCTTGGCGACCTTCTCGCGCAGCGACTCGAAGAACGCGTTCTGGAACGATCCGAGATTCCGGCGCAGCTCCTGCTGGGCGACGGCGAGCTGGTCGCGCTCGGAAATCTTGGTCGCGGCCTGCGCCGCCACGCCGAGGTTTTCCGCCACGCGCATCGCCGCCGACGCTACCGCCGTACGGATCAGGTTCATGGCCGCGTCGAGCGTGGCCTGGGCGCGCGGTTCGATCGGATTCATCTCTGCGTCGAGCCGTGGAGCGGCGGATTTCCTCGGGGAGCGGGCGAAGATTCTCCTAGTATGGGGCTAAAAATCGGGCCTCGCCCGGGCACTGCGTCACGCTCGGGCGGGGGATGGCGCCGGGCAGGGCGCCCGTGCCGGCTCGGCGACTCAGCGCTTGAGCGAATCGCGGATCTCGCGCAGCAGGACGACGTCTTCCGGAGTCGCCACCACCACCACCGGCTTGGTCTCGCGCATCCGGTTGACCTGCTTGACCATCATGAAGATGATGAAGGCGAGGATCAGGAAGTTGATCAGCACGGTGATGAAGTTCCCGTAGGCGAACAGCGGCACGCCGGCCTTGGTGAGCGCCTCGTAGGTCATCGGCCCGGTGTAGTTGGCCGGCGGCGGGGCGAGCGTGACGAAGTAGTTCGAGAAGTCGAGGCCGCCGAAGATGCGCCCGACGATCGGCATGATGAGATCCTTGACCAGCGAATCGACGATCTTGGCGAAGGCCGCGCCGATGATCACGCCGACGGCCAGGTCGACGACGTTTCCCTTCGAGGCGAACTCTTTGAACTCGCTCATGAAACTCATCTTCTTCTTCCGGTGTCGACCCGCCCGCGCCAGGATCGGCGCGAGGCGAGTATTGCCGGCCCCTGCGCCAAGTCAAGGCACGGCGCCGGCGGCGGCTCGCGCTTGACGCGTCCGCTAGAATTCCGGGTTGACTTCCCGCGTCGCGTTCGAGCGTTCGCAGGGCGACCGAGGTGAACAAGAACATGACCGACCAGAAGATCGACGGTGGCAAGCGCACCTGGATCATTGCATCGAGCTGCGCGGGCGCCCTCGGCGCCGGCTTCGTCGCAGTGCCCTTCGTCAGCAGCTTCGCTCCCTCCGAGCGCGCCAAGGCCGCCGGCGCCCCGGTCGAGGTCGACATCAGCGCCCTGAAGCCGGGCGAGAAGATGACGGTCGAATGGCGCGGCAAGCCGGTCTGGATCGTCAGGCGCACACCCGAGCAGCTCGCCGAGTTGCCGAAGCTCGATCCGCTCCTGGCCGATCCGCATTCCAAGCGCAACGCCGACGAGCTCACGCCGCCCTACGCGCGCAACGAGAACCGCTCGATCAAGCCCGAGTACCTCGTCACGGTCGGCATCTGCACCCACCTAGGCTGCTCGCCGAGCGACAAGTTCGTACCCGGGCCGCAGGCCTCGCTGCCCGACAACTGGCAGGGCGGGTTCCTCTGCCCGTGCCACGGCTCGACATTCGACATGGCCGGCCGCGTCTTCAAGGACAAGCCTGCGCCCGACAACCTGGAGGTACCGCCGCACGTGTACCTGTCGGACAGCCGGATCCTCATCGGCGAGGAAAAGCGTGCCTGAGCGGCGAACCATCTCCAGGAGCTCGATGAATGGCTGAAATGCAAACCGCGCCCGCCGGCGCAGGCGCCGGTCGGCGGCTGCTGACCTGGGTCGACAACCGCTTCCCGCTGTCCAAGCTCTACAACGAGCACCTGGGCCAGTACTACGCGCCGAAGAACTTCAACATCTGGTACGTCTTCGGTTCGCTGGCGCTGCTCGTGCTGGTGATGCAGATCCTCACCGGCATCTTCCTGACGATGCACTACAAGCCCGATGCCACCAAGGCGTTCGCGTCGGTCGAGTACATCATGCGCGACGTGCCGTGGGGCTGGCTGGTGCGCTACATGCACTCGACCGGGGCTTCGGCGTTCTTCATCGTCGTCTACCTGCACATGTTCCGCGGCCTGCTCTACGGCAGCTACAGGAAGCCGCGCGAGCTCGTCTGGCTGTTCGGCTGCGGCATCTTCCTGTGCCTGATGGCCGAGGCGTTCATGGGCTACCTGCTGCCCTGGGGCCAGATGAGCTACTGGGGCGCGCAGGTGATCGTCAACCTGTTCTCCGCCGTGCCCTTCATCGGCCCCGACCTGTCGCTGCTGATCCGCGGCGACTACGTCGTCGGCGACGCGACGCTGAACCGCTTCTTCAGCTTCCACGTGATCGCCGTGCCGCTGGTGCTGCTCGGCCTGGTCGCGGCGCACATCATCGCCCTGCACGAGGTCGGCTCGAACAACCCCGACGGCGTCGAGATCAAGCAAACCAAGGGCGCCGACGGCCACCCGGTCGACGGCATTCCGTTCCACCCGTACTACTCGGTGCACGACATCTACGCGGCGAGCGTGTTCCTGTTCATCTTCAGCGCGGTCCTCTTCTTCGCGCCCGAGGGCGGCGGCTACCTGCTCGAGTTCAACAACTTCATCGAGGCCAACCCGCTGAAGACGCCGCCGCACATCGCCCCGGTCTGGTACTTCACGCCCTACTACTCGATGCTTCGCGCGACCACCGACCTGATGGTCAACATTCTGGCGATCATCCTGGCGATCGGCGCGGCGCTGGCGATCCTGCGCGGCGGCTTTCGCGCCTCGGCCAAGGTCGCGATCGCGGTGATAGCGGTCGTCGCGGTGTTCCTGCTCAAGACCTTCGACGCCAAGTTCTGGGGCGTCGTCGTCATGGGCGGCGCGGTGCTGATCCTGTTCGTGCTGCCCTGGCTCGACCGCAGCCCGGTCAAGTCGATCCGCTACCGGCCCGACTGGCACAAGTACATCTACGCCGTCTTCGTGATCTTCTTCCTCGCCCTCGGCTACTTCGGCTCGCAGCCGCCTTCGGCCGCGGGCAACTACGTATCGCAGGTCGGAACGCTCGTCTATTTCGGCTTCTTCCTGCTGATGCCGTGGTGGAGCCGGCTCGGCACCTTCAAGCCGGTGCCGGACCGCGTCACGTTCAAGTCCCACTGATCGCGCAGCAGAGCCCCCCGATGAAAAAGATCCTGCTCAGCCTGCTTGTCGTCCTAGGCTTCGTGCTGCCGCTCGCGTCGGCTTCGGCCAACGAGGCCGGCTACCCCTGGGATCCGTTCCCGCGCGCGAAGATGACCGACCAGGCGGCGCTGCAGAACGGCGCCCGCATCTTCACGAACTACTGCCTCAACTGCCACGCGGCGACGTACATGCGCTACAACCGCCTGCACGACATCGGCTTGAGCGACGACCAGATCAAGAAGAATCTGCTGTTCGCGACCGACAAGGTCGGCGACACGATGAAGACGACGCTCGACCCGCGCCAGGCGAAAGACTGGTTCGGCGCGGCGCCGCCCGATCTCTCGGTGATCGCGCGCTCGCGCGCCGAGATCGGCAAGGGCAGCGGCGCCGACTACCTGTACACGCTCTGGCGCACCTTCTATCGCGACGACGCCAAGCCGACCGGCTGGAACAACCTCGCCTTTCCCGACATCGCCATGCCGCACGCGCTCTGGCAGCTGCAGGGCGAGCGGCGCGCCAGGTTCGTCGAGGTCAAGGACGCGCACGACCCGTCGAAGACGACGCATCGCTTCGCCGGCTTCGAGCAGATCACGCCGGGCACGCTCGACGAGCGCCAGTACGACTCCGCGGTCGGCGACCTGGTCGCGTACCTGCAGTGGATGGGCGAGCCGGCGCAGGGCACGCGCGTGCGCATCGGCGTCGGCGTGCTCATCTTCCTCGGCCTGCTCATCGTGATCACCTGGCGCCTCAACTCGGCGTACTGGAGAACCGTCCGCTAGACCTGCTGCCGCCTCGAGAGGCGGCGCGTCCTCCAGGCGAAGCCGGCGACGAGCCCGCTTCGCCTTCCGCTTTTTCGCATTCCCTGGGAGTTCTCGATCATGATGGTCCTCTATTCCGGAACCACCGACCCTTACTCGCATCGCTGCCGCTTCGTGCTCTTCGAAAAGGGCATGGACTTCGAGATCCGCGACGTCGACCTGTTCGCCAAGCCCGAAGACATCGCGCTGATGAACCCGTACAACGAGGTGCCGATCCTGGTCGAGCGCGACCTCATCCTGTACGAGTCGCACATCATCAACGAGTACATCGACGAGCGTTTTCCGCATCCGCAGCTGATGCCTGGCGATCCGGTCGCGCGCGCGCGGGTGCGCCTGTTCCTCTTCAATTTCGAGAAGGAGCTGTTCGCGCACGTCAACGTCCTCGAGGGCCGCGGCGTCAAGGGAACCGACAAGCAGCTCGAGAAGGCGCGCTCGCAGATCCGCGACCGCCTGACCCAGCTCGCGCCGATCTTCCTCAAGAACAAGTACATGCTCGGCGACGATTTCTCGATGCTCGACGTGGCGATCGCGCCGCTCCTCTGGCGGCTCGACTACTACGGCATCGACATGTCGAAGAACGCCGTGCCGCTCCTCAAGTACGCCGAGCGCATCTTCTCGCGGCCGGCCTACATCGAGGCGCTGACGCCGTCCGAGAAGGTGATGCGCAAGTAAAGTCATGAGCCCCCCGCGCTCACTTCGTTCGCTGCCCCCCAAGGGGGCGCCGGCCGGCTTGGGGCGGCCCGGCGCCGGCCGGTTCGGGGCCTCGTCGAGATGACCTCGCCCATCGCCCCCGCCACGGCCGGCACCTCGACCCGGCCCTACCTGATCCGCGCCCTGCACGACTGGTGCACCGACAACGGCTTCACGCCCTACATCGCCGTCTTCGTCGACGAGCACGTGCAGGTGCCCAAGGAGTACGTCAAGAACAACGAGATCGTCCTCAACGTCGGCTTCGAGGCGACCAGCGCGCTCAAGCTCGGCAACGAGCTGATCGAGTTCAAGGCGCGCTTCGGCGGCACCTCGCGCGAGATCGCGGTGCCGATCGATCACGTGATCGCGATCTACGCGCGCGAGAACGGCCAGGGCATGGCGTTCCCGATGCCGAGCGATGCCACCGGCGGTGACGTCGGCGAGGCCGACAAGCCCGAGGCCGCTCCGACGCCGTCGCGCGGGCCGCGCCTGGCCGGCCCGGCGGGCGCGTCGCAACGCAAGGGCGGCACCGCCCTGACGCTGAGCCCGAGCCCGGGTCCGGCGACGCGACCCCATTCGGAGCCTCCGCACGATCCGCCGCCGAGCGATCCGCCGAGCCCGAAGCGGCCGTCGCTGAAGCGCGTGAAGTAAGCCGTACTGCGCGGGCGCCGTCGCGTAGCCACGCACCTATACTGCCTCGCCTCGCGCGCGACTCGACGCGCCGCCCCGGCCGGCTTAGCTCAGTTGGTAGAGCACCCGCCTTGTAAGCGGAAGGTCGTCCGTTCGATTCGGACAGCCGGCACCACGTCCACGAGACGGCCACGACAAGGCCACTGCCTGCTCTGCGTCCGTCGCTACCTCACAACGATGTCGGTAACGACGCAGGAGGCGCCGTCCGGGACCGTGTAGACGTCGACTTGGCCCTGCGATGCCCGTGCCAGATAGACCGAGGAACGAAGCGCGTCGATCACCGTTTGCGCGTACGTGTAGGTGCCCACGACGGTTGACGCTGCGAGCGGGAAATACGCCTCGAGTGAGGAGCCGCAGACATACTGGCCATAGTGCCCCCCGTTGTCGCCGGGCGCGTTGCTGACGCGAAAGCGGACGTGTGCGGCGCCAACGTGAACTTCGAGGCGGGTGATATAGCCGCTCACGGGCGTCGTCTGCGCGTTCGCGGCCTGCCCCGAGAGCAGCCCCAATGTCAGTGCGCCGATGAACGACAGTCGTCGTTTGGCGTTTGGCCACGTCGATGTTGTCTTAGGCGCGGCAGGTCTTGAAGTTGGCATCGGGCACGTCCAGAGTTGGTGACGATGGAATCGTCCGATCCGGTCTGTAGCGTGTCAATGAAGGCAGACCCGACGACGGCAGCGTCTCCCCTGGTTGCTCTGTGACGCGGGCCCATCGCCCTGCGTGCGCGGTCGCCGCGTCCCCAGATTCGGACAGCCGGCACCAGCTGCTGGGAAGCGGTTCAGGGGACCGAGCCGCGCAGGCATGAGGACGCTGCAAACGCCTCCCACGACCTGGACTACTACTTCCGGAATGTCATGATCGTCCGCGGATCCGAACCGCCCGTGGAGACAGAGATCCAACCGGCCGCAAGGATCTGTGGCATCGACAGCGACTGGGTCGTGTTCGGGCTGGACGCTTGAACACAGGGGAACGCCGTACCGTCGACGGCCCAGAACGGCCAAAGGACGCAGACCAGCTGATCCGCCGGCTTCGCCGCGAACGCGGCTTCCAGAACTTGCAGCCTGCTCTCGTGAGCGCCGGTGCTTGTCTGCAATGCCTGCAATGTGCTCGCCTGCGCGTCGGAGCCCGCCTGCAGGGTCTGAAAATTCGCATTCACCTCCGCGGACTTGATCGTCGTCCCCGGCATGAAGGTGTACGGGATCGAGGCGGCAACGGCAACCATCGCCGCGAACAGCGATCCGCCGATCAACACGAACCTCTTCATCGGTCCTACTCCCAATTAGACGCATCCCAGAATGCCTTGGCATCCCAGGCAGAGTGGTCGCTGATGGAACTGCCGCCGCAGCTCGCAACGAAGATCGCGAGAGCACAAGCCAGCACAGCCCGGTTGAAACGCCGCATTCGAGTGCCTTTCAAGGCTCAAAGCATAGCTGCGGCGCACGGCTTCTGCGTAGTCGGAAAGGACCAGCGGTGCCGCCGGGTCGGGGGCCACAAAGCGAGTCACACGGCCGAAATCGCGAACGGGTCAGCGCAACGGGGTGACCAGGCGCTGCTCGACGTAGACAAGCAATTCGGGCGAGAGCGTGCCGGTCGCGCGGGCGCGCTCGAAGGCCTCCGCCGCGCTCGCCGGCCGACCTTCCGCCGCGAGCGACAGGCCCAGGCCGACCCACCACGCGCCTTTTTGAGGAACCTGGCGCAGGGCCGCGGTATAGCTGTCGATCGCCTCGCGATGCTGACCGGCACTCTGCTGCAAGGTCGCCATGAGGGCGCGCGCCTCGGCCTGCTCGGCAGGCGCCGACACGCTCGCGTCGAGCAACATGCGAAGGGTCGAGATCCCGCCCTGCAGGTCGTCGCGCTGTGCCTGGAGGCGGGCGAGGACGATGGCCAGTTGCGGCGTCTGTCCGTTCTGCGCCAGACCGTCGCGGAGCAGTCGCGCTGCTTCCTCGAGCCGGCCGCGGTCGATCCACTCCAGGGCCAGCGCCCGGCGTGCCGGCGCGTGGCCGCCGTCCTGTTGGAGCGCAGCGGCGAATGCCGCTTCCGCGTCGTTGCCGCGCGAGAGCCCGTGCAGGTCGAGGCCGCGTCGGTATTCGACTTCGGCCCGCTCTCCCGGCGAGAGCGGCGGCGTGCTCTTCTCGACCCGAGCCGGCGCCGCGAGCGCGGCTTCGCTCGACGTCGGCAGCGACGGTGCCGGGGGGGGACTCCGGACGTTGTCGTCCGCGCGTGCCGCGGCCGCGAGTGAAACGTCGGCGACTTCGGGAGATGGGCGCGCCAGGGCGACGAGGGCCGCGTTCGTGCCAGCGCCATCGACCACGGCGCCAACGCTCGGCTCGCCCGGCAACGGCGACGCGAGGGGCGAAGGCTCGCCGGTGGCGCGCTCCGGCGGATCGATCGGGGCGGCAACCGTGCGCTGGCTCGCGATCGGTGTGGAGATCGCCATCTTCAGCGGCGCAGCTGCCGCTGTCGGGCCGAACACGTCCGTCTGGCGCCAGATCAGCGCCGCCGCCGCGACGGCGCCGATCAGCAGGGCTGCGCGCATCGCCTGGGCGTGCGGGTGGCGATACCCGCGATCGCCGAGCGGCACCGACACGTGGCCGGCGAGAGGCAGTGCAGCCTGGCTGGCGCGGCGCCGATCGAGGTCCTGCAGCACCTGGTTGATGAGACTCACCGCGGTCTCCAGCTCAGCCAGCGCTGCCGCGTCGAGTTCGTATCGCCGTCGCGCTCGGCGGCGCACACGTGGCGCCGCTCGACGCACGCGCCGCCTTCGCCGAAGACGGCGAGGAGCGTCTTGTGGGCGAGGATGTTGACCACGCGCGGCGTGCCGCGGCTGGCCCGGTGCAGGCGTGCGACGGCAGCGGCGGTGAACACCGGCGGGCCGACATGGCCCGCGACGCGCAGCCGATGCTCGAGGTACACGCCGAGCTCGCTCGCGCTGAGGCCGCCGAGGCGATAGGCGAAGGCGATGCGCTGGCGCAGCTGGCGCAGGTCGTCGCGCTGCAGCTTGCTGTCGAGCTCGGGCTGGCCGAAGAGCACGACCTGCATCAGCTTGCGCTTCTCGGTCTCGAGATTCGAGAGAAGCCGCAGCGCCTCCAGGCTTTCCAGCGATAGCGCCTGTGCCTCGTCGATGCAGACGATCACGCGCAGGTTCGCCGAGGCCAGCTCGAGCAGGCGCTGGTTGATCGTCTTGTGCAGCGTGTACGGGTCGGCACTTGCCGGCAGCGTCTCGCCCAGCTCCTCGGCGAGCGAGAGCATCAGCGTGCGCGGCGTCAGGTTGGGGTTGGGCAGGTAGCAGGTGACGTACGCGTCACCGCGGACTTCGAGGGCGGCGAGGAAGCGGCGGCAGAGCAGCGTCTTGCCGGTGCCGACCTCGCCCGTGATCTTGATGAATCCTTCGCCGGCCTCGGCGGCCACCAACAGCGTGTTCATCGCCTCCTGATGGGCGCGCGTCGAGAAGGTGTACGCGGTGTCGGGAGTCAGCGCGAACGGCGGCTCTGCGAGGCCGAAGTGGGCGAGGTACATGGGCGGCTCGCGGCTAAGGGCGGCGCCTTCCGGTTCGTCAGCGCGATGCCGCGTCGCGCCGCGACGCCGCGGAAGCGAGCGGCTCGAGGCCCTGCATCCGCTGCTGCAGGTCGGCGGCGTCGCGCTCCCAGTCGCCCGCGCCGCGGATGATCGTCGGCTTCAGCAGCATCACCAGCTCGCTCTTGGTGCTCGACCGCGCACGCTGGCCGAACAGCGTGCCGAGCACGGCGGAGCCGGTGGTTCCCGGCAGCCCCGAGGCATCGCCCGACTCGCGCTGCTTCATCAGCCCGCCGATGGCGACGATCTGCCCGTCCTGGACGCGCACGACGCTGTCGCTCTCGTTGACCGTGCTCGCCGCGAGCGGCAGCTGGAAGTTGCCGAGCGAGCCGAGGTTGACGTTCTTCTGCTTCTCGGCGACGACGCTGACCGAAGGATGCAGGTGCAGGATGATCGCGTCGCCTTCGCTGATCTGCGGCGTGACGTCGAGGGCGATGCCGGAGAAGAACGGCTGCACGTTGATCGTCGGCGAGGTGACGTTGTTGTTGGCCGAGCTCGTCGTGCTCGTGCTCACGCTGGTGACGAAGAATTCGTCGGTGCCGACCTTGAGCACCGCCTTCTGGTTGTTGATGGTGGCGATGCGCGGGCTCGACAGCACCTGCACGTTGCCCTGCGTCTCGAGGAACTGGAGCAGCGCCGCGAAATCGCTGCTCTGGAAGGCGAGGCCGAACATGGTGCCGAGGTTGGCGGCGCCGCTGATCAGGTTGACGCCGGCGGTGGCGGCGAGGAGCGGATCGGTGAGGGCGCCGGTGATCGGGTCGACGCCGGTCGCCCCGGTGCCGATCGGGCCGGTCGGCGCGAGCGCGGTGCCGGGGGCGACGGGGCCGGCCGAGAGGCGGCCGCGCGAGCCGCGGAAGGCGGCCCAGTTGACGCCGCTCGAGAAGCCCTCGCTCAGCTGCACCTCGATGATCTTGGCCTCGATCATCACCTGGCGCTCGATGATCAGCTGCGTCATTCGCAAGTAGGTCTCGGCGTTCCGGATCTCCGACGGCAGGGCGCGGATGGCGATCACGCCCGAGTGCGGATTGACGATCACCTTGCGGCTGGCGTCGCTGCCGACGATCGAGGTCAGGGTGTCGCGCAGCTCGTTCCAGAAATCGTTGTTGCTCTCGGTCGAGACGCGGCTGCTCGGCGGGCCGCTCGCGGTCGCGGCGCCGGCCGGCTGCGTCGTCGCCGACGGCACCGCCGTCGCGCTGCCGTTGGCGGTGCCGTTACTGGCGTTGGTGATCGATCCCGACGTGACGCGCATGTCGGTCGTTCCCTGGCGCTTGCCGGCGAGGTAGTTGACCTGGAAGATGCGCGTCTGCACGGTGTTCGGCTGGATCGTGATGCGGGTTCCCTGCACGCGGTATTCGTAGCCGTAGAGATCGCGCAGGGCGTCGAGCGCTTCCCTGACGGTCACGCTCTTCAGGTTGGCGCTGAGGACGCCGGTCACTTCGGGCGGCACCAGGATGCTGTAGCGCGAGCCGCTGGCGATCGAGAGGAACACCTGCGCGGCAGGTGCGTTGGAGACGGCGAGATCGAAGCGGGGTTCGGCGCTGGCCGCGGGACGCGGCTCGATCTGCAGCGGCGGCAACAGGGCGCGCTCGACGGCGTCCGGACGCGGCGTCGTCCTCGCCTCGGGGCGAGCGGCCTGGCGCAGCTCGTCGCGGATGCGCTCCATCGTCGAGGACGGCGCGTTCGCCGCGGTCGGCGCCGTCGAGCAGGCGCTGCCGGCGAGCGCGCCGAGCGCGACGATCGCGGCGCCGAGGCAGCGGCAACGATCGTTCGTTTTCATTTCCGTGCTCCAGTGCGAACCATCACCGGCGCGTCGTCGCGCCGCGGCGCGGGCTTGGTCATCGCCAGCATCGGCTGGCCCGGCGTTGCGCCGCCGACCGCCACCTTTTCGCTGCCCGGCGTCAGTGCCAGCGTCGTGGCGCCGCCCGGCCCGGCGAGGAGGGCGCCGGTGTCGAAGACGCGGACGAGCTTCAGGCCGTCGATCGAGTCGCCGAGCTCGAGCACGTGCCCGTTGATGATGGCCGTGGGCTTCCTGCCTTCGCCGATGAGCACCGACTGCAGCACGAGCGCGGGCGCGGGCGCGGCCGCGGGCGTGCCGGTCGTCGGCGCGGCCCGGAGCGCGGCGGGAGGCCGGGTCGGGTCGGGCAGCTCGGCGGCGACGCCGAGGGCGACGGCGCCGAGCGAGATCGCGCTGCCGAAGGCGAAGGGAACGAGGAGTCGGTTCATAGCACCCACCAGGATTTTTCGAGGCTGACCGTGTAGAGCGTGATCGTCATCGTGCTCGCCGGATAGGCGCGCGCGTCGATCTCGACGTCGCCCCAGCGGACGTGCCGCGGCAGGCCCTCGATGGCGCGCAGGTAGGCGAGCATGTCGGCGTAGCTGCCCTGGACGCGAACTTCGACGGCGTGGCGATAGAGCCAGGCCTCTTCGTTGCGCGCCGCACCCGCAGGCGACGTTCTGTCGGCCGCTGCGGCCTTGTCGCCGCTCGTCTTCTTCGTCGCCGCCGCCGGATCGCCGAGCGCGGTGACGGGCAGGCTGCGCAGGCCGAGCAGGCGCAGGCCGCGCTGCTCGGCGAGCAGCGACTGCAACAGCGCGCCCATCTGCTGCGGCTGGACCAGGCCGTTCTGCAGCGACTGGAACTCGCGCTCGGTCGCGCGCAGCTGCGTGCGCAACGCGGCGAGCTGTTGTTTCGCGCTGGCATCGGGGTCGCGGGCGCCGGTGCCGGCGGCCGCCTCGAGCGCGTCGCGGGCGGCCTTCTGGTCGTCGATCTGGCGCAGCAGGCGGGCACGGTCCTTCAGCGCCGGCTCGAGCAGGGCGAGGTCGCCGGCACCGAGCAGGCAGACCATCGCCGCGCCGATCAGCAACGCGCGCTCGCGTCGCGGCAACGCCATCCAGCGGCCGCGCGCCGCGACGAGGGCGGCCGTCATGGCCGGGCCTCCCCGTCGGCACCGGCCGGTTCCGCAGCGGCGCCGCTGAGGATGAACTCGACGTAGGCGCTGTGCGCCGGCGCGGCGGCGACGTCGCCCTCGGCAGCCGACGCACTGCGCGCCGCCTTGTCGATCGGCCGCACGACTTCGAGCGCCTTGAAGGCGCGGCCCTGCAGCGAGGGCTCGCGATCGAGGCGCTGCACGTAGACCGGGATGAGCTGCGGCTGGAGCGCGCGGCCCTTGAGGACGACGTCGTCCTGGCGCAGGACCATGCCGGTCAGCCAGAGGCCGTCGACCGATTGCCGCGCCAGCGCCTCGAGCCGGGCGGCGAAGCCGCCTTCGCGATCGATCGGGCTCGCGGCGAGCATCTGCAACGCGGCGCGGCGCTGCAGCAGCGTGCGCTGCGCGTCGGCGACGCCGCTCTGCAGGTCGGCGTCGGGTTTCTTCGCGGCGGCCGAATCGGCCGCGGCCTGGAGCGCGGACTGGCGCGACTGCAAGGTGGCGGCGCCCTCTTCGGCGATCGGGCCGAGCCGCGTCGCCGCGCCGCGCGCCCAACCGACGGCGAGCGCCAGGCAGAGGGCGGCGACGCCGACCATCGCCAGCGCCGGCGCCGGCTCGAGCAGGTCGCGCCGCGTCTTCAGCGAGGCGTCGTAGAGATTGATGTTGTGGCTCACGGCGCGCCCTCCTGGCGCAAGGCGAGGCCGAGCGCGAGCAGCCAGCCGGCCTGCGCCGCCTCGCCGCGGATGGCGCTGTCGCCTTCGAAATCGAACGCGTCGTCGAGATCGGCCGCCTCGACCGGCACGGACAGCATGTCCTCGAGCGCGGCGACCAGGCGGTCGCGGCCGGCGAAGGGCGCGACGACCAGGCGCTGCAGCGCGACCTGGCTGAACTGGCGGTCGAAGTTGTCGAGCGAGCGTTGCAGCTCCAGGGTGACGCGGTCGAGCAGTTGTTGGCGCGGCCCGGCGGCGCCGTCGGGGCCGAGGGCGCGCGCGCCGACGTCGAGGTGGCGCAGTGCGTGGAGCTCGCCGTTGCGCGTGAACGTGAGCAGGCCGCCGTGCTCGCCGAATGCGAGGAAGGCGAGACCGCGGTCGGGCTGCTCGTAGAGGGCGGCGACGTTGCGCTGCGCGACCTCGGCGACGTCGATCGCGGCCAGGCGGATGCCGGCGTCGTCGAATGCCCGCATGCACGCGCGGACGCGGTCGCGCTTCGCCGCGACGGCGATGATCTGCGCCGGCCGGCCGACCCGCGTCGCATCGGCCGGGACGGGCATCGAATCGACGATCGCCTCGTCGACCGCGAAATCGATCGAATCCTTGATCGCCCAGCGCAACGCGTCCTTGGCCTCGGCAGGCGGCACGGCAGGCGCCGGCAGCTGGGCGACGTGGTAGGCGCTCGCCTCGAGGGAAGTCGTGCAGCGCAGGCGGGCGAGCGAGAGTTCCTTCCTGGCGCGCAGCAGGTCGTCGGAATCGCTGCCGATGCGGTCGAACTCGCGCAGCATGGCGACGGTCGCGCGGCCGGCGCGACCGCGCACGAGATGGGCGATGCGGACGCTCTTCGGCTGCAGATCGACGGCCATCCAGCCCGGACGGGAAGATCGATTGAACATCGGCGCGCGCTGGGCCTCGGTTGGGAAGGGAAGGGGTTGCGGCATGCTAGGCAGGCGTCACGCGGTCGTTCGCTCGATAAGGGCGGCCTTTGGCGGCCATCCGCGCGTGCCTTGGGCCCGGTCGCTAGAAGATTTCACGCTGGTAGACGAAGGGCGAGCGGTACTGGCCGAAGCTCGCCCGCGTCGCCGGGTTCTGGTCGAAGGCGCCGGCGCCGCTCCACTTGCCCTGCAGCCACGGCAGGCTGGCGGCGACCGCCGGCGTCGGCGCGGCACCGACCGCGAGGCAGGTCTGGCCGGCGGCCGCGGCGCCGAGCTGGACGCCGAGGTCGACGCTGCCGCCGTTGCCGTTGCCGGGCCTGGCCATTCGCAGGAAGGCGCGCCCGTTGACGAGGGTCGGCGCGCTTGCCGCGACCGCCGTCTTGCAGGCCGCGAGACTGCGTTGCCAGTTGCCGAGGGCGACGCTGGCCGGTGCCACCGGCGTGCACTGGTCGGCGCCGTGCGTCGCCATGCGCAGGCCGTCCCAGTACTGCGCCTCGACGAGCACCGGCAGGTCGACGAGCTCGCTGCCGTAGGCCGGCACCAGGCGCAGCACGCCGTAGCGGAACTGCGCGCCGGCGTCGAAGGCCATGTTCGCGAACACCAGCGGCGCGCTGGCGATGGCGGCATTGCCGGGCACCGCGCTCTCGCTCGAATCGCGAACGGTCCAGGTCAGCGCGATCTGGGCGTCGAACGGCGCGACCGGCGCGTTCGCCGGCCGCGCGAAGCGCAAGCGATCGCCGGCCTGGGCGGCGACCAGGCCGCTGCCGTTGTTGTTGCTCGTGATCGCCGGCAGTGTCGCTGCGGCGACGTCGAGCGCCGGCGCTGCCGGCAGCGCCGACCACGACTGCGTCGCCGCGCCGAGCTTCCAGAGCGTGCCGCTGTAGTTGGCCGTCGTCGACCCCGCCGCGTTGCGTGCGTAGAGGCTCGCCTGCGGCGTCGTCGCGTAGCCGAACGGCTGGCCGACGTAGGTGAACGAGCGCGCGGCGCACGCGCCGTTGCCGAAGGTGCGCAGCGTCGGCGGGGCGAGCGCGACGAGGTCGAAGTGATCGGGAACGAAGCGGCCGACGACGATCGGCGCCGAAACGACGGTGCGCTCGGCCGCGCTCGAGCCGTCGGCCGCGTCGACGGCGGCGAAGCTGCTGTCGACGAGCTGCAGCGAGATGCTGCCGGCCTCGTCGTAGCTCGCGGTGCGGTCGATGACGCCGGCCACCGCCGTCGCCGTCAGCGTCAGCGTCCCGGCGCTGCCGATGCAGGCGCTGCCGACGCAGGCGGCGACTTGGGCCGTTGCCGTGCCGACGTAGTTGGTGGCGGTCGCGCCGGCACCGTTGACGGCGGTCGCGCGCACGGTGAACGGGCGGCCCGCCTGGTGCACGTTGCCGCCCGTCGCGACCGCATTGGCAAGGGGTCGTGCCGCTCCCGCGCTGGCCGAATCGGCATCCGTGGCGGCGAAGGCGGCGAAGCTCGCGGGCCGGTTCGCGAAGTTGTCCCCCGAGCACGCCACCGTCGTCGGTGCCCCGGTCGCCGGCGTGCTGATGCGCACGCGCAGGTCGCGCCACGCATTCGCTTCGCCCATCGTGACGGCCTTGCGGCCGCCGTCGGCCGCGGCAAAGGCGAGCGTCACCGGCACGTTGCCGGGCACGGCCGGCCAGCTCGCGCGGCAGCCGCCGGCATCGAGCGCGCCGCTGTTGTCGCTGCCGTCGAGGAGCTCGACCTTGACGCTGCCCGTGAAGGCCGCGAGCACGGCGCTGCGGGCGGCGTTCAGCGCGACGACGTCGAGCGCGAACGCGATGCCTGCGACCTTGGTGTGGATCAAGCCGGTGATCGATCCCACCGCGGTGCCGCTCTCGAAGACGTTGAAGCCGCCGGGCGTGCTCGGCGGCGCCGCGGCGACGAGGCGAACGTCGTCGACGAACGAGTCGCCGCCGCTGCTCGCGAAGCGCACCGTGTGCGGCCCCGAGGCCAGCGTCAGCGGCGCGCTGAAGGTCGCGTAGCCGGCGTTGTTCAGCGTCCAGCTGCCGATCGTCGTGCCGTCGACGCTCGCCGTCAGGGTCGGCACGCCGTAGGCGATGCGGCCGGCGGCGGAGAACGTCAGCTGGTAGGTGCTGCCGGCGTCGAGCCAGGTCTGCGTCATGTGGCCGCCGTTCTGGACGAAGGCGGCCTGCGCGCCTTGCGGCGCGTTCGGGCTGGAGAAGGCGCTGCCGTTGGCGGTGAGGCCCGAGCCGACGGCGAACGCCCACGGCTGCGCCCCCGGGTTGTAGTGGTAGTTCTGGGCGCCGATCTGCCATTCCTCGAAGCTGCCGGCGATCGTCGTGCTTGCGAACGCGGTCGCCGCGGTCAGGCGGACGTCGTCGATGAAGGCGGTGCTGTCGGGGCCGGCGACCGCGCCGCGGATCGTCAGCGTGTGGCTGCCCGCGGCGAGCGCGAAGGTCGGCGTCGCGACGTACATCCAGGTGCCGGCGATCGGCGATGCGGGCACCGGCGCCGCCAGCACGGTGCTGCCGTCGATGTCGACGGCGAAGGTCTGCTGCCCGCCGTAGTTGCCGCGGTTGACGACGCGAAAGTAGACCGCGTAGTTGCCGGCGTTCGGCGCGCTGAAGGTCTGCGTCACCGCCCCCGTGTTCTGCAGGAAGGCGCCGAGGCGCCCGTCGGGCGGGCCGGTGTTCCCGTTCGTGAAGGCGCTGCCGCCCCCGGTCACGCCGCTGCCGGCGCCCCAGGTCCACGGCGGCTGGTCGGCCGGTCCGTAGACGTAGTTGCCGGTCGTCGTCGCACCGACCTCGAAGCTGCCGTTGGCGATCAGGTTCGGCGGCGACTGCGGCGGCCCGAAGAAGAACCCCGAGACGACGGCGTTCGCGGGCGCCCGCGTGTTGCGGACGACGACGGTGACGTTGCCGGCGATGTTCCAGACCAGCCAGGTGCCGCCGACGAAGCTCGTCAGGTCGCGGCTGTCGAGGAGCGCGTCGGTGCCGGTGTCGCGGATCTCGATCGTCTCGGTGCGGCCGCCGGTGTAGGTGTCCCAGTCGAGCGCGTAGAGAGCGAGCGAATGGACCTGGCCGTCGCTTATGCGGATGTTGACGCTGTAGCTCGAGCCCGAGTACCAGCAGGCCGCGATCCGGTCGGTCGCCGACGCCGCCTTTTGCAGGCCGCGCACGTCGCTGGTCGAGGCCGCCCAGGTGTAGACCAGATTGGCGCCGGGCGAGAGCGTGGCGTAAGACGGCAGGCTCTGCGCGTCGTTGATGACGTTGTAGCCGTCGCTGCCGTAGACGCCCTTCCAGCTGCCTTGGGTGGTCGTGTCCGAGCGCACGAAGGTCGCCTGGCTCGCCGACTGCACCGCGGCTTGCACCGGTGCGAAGAAGATGCCCGAGACGACCGCGTTCGAGGGGCCGTTGGTGTTGACGACGACGACGTTGACGTTGCCCGAGACGTTCCACACCGCCCAGACGCCGCCGGTGAAGCCGGCGAGGTTGCGCGAGTCGAGCAGGGCGTTAGTGGCGGCGTCGCGGACCTCGATCGTTTCGGTGCGGCCGTAGTAGTTGTCCCAGTCGAGCGCGTAGATCGCCATCTGGTGCGTCTGGCCGTCGCTGATCGCCACCGAGAGCGAGAACGAGGTGCTCGAGTACCAGCAGGCGGCGATGCGGTCGGTCGCCGAGGCGGCCTTCTGCGCGCCGCGCGGGTCGCTCGTCGATCCGGCCCAGGTGTAGAGCAGGGCCGAGTTCGGCGTCACGGTGGCGTACGACGGCAGGCTCTGCGAGTCGTTGACGACCTGGTAGCCGTCGCTGCCGTAGACGCCCTTCCAGCTGCCGCCCGTGAAGTTGTCGAAGCCGACGAATCCGGCGCTGGCGGCGCCGGCGAGCGCCGGCGCGAGCAGGAGCGCAGCGACCAGGGTGGCGAGGAGCCGCTTCATGGCGTGCTCACCTGCGCCTGCAGTTGCCGCTCGACCTGATCCGGCGCGCCGGCGCTGCCGTGCG
>JBDTPG010000027.1:0-23738 GCA_039932815.1 Caldimonas sp. | reverse complement strand
CAACGTCGAGCAGCACTTCTACAGCGTCGCGACCGACGACAAGCGGCGCGCGGTCCTGAAGATCCTGAAGGAGCGCTCGATCTCGCAGGCGCTGATCTTCGTCAACTCCAAGCTCGGCTGCGCCCGCCTGGCGCGCTCGTTCGAGCGCGACGGCCTGCGCACCAACGCCCTGCACGGCGACAAGTCGCAGGACGAGCGGCTGAAGGCGCTCGAGGCGTTCAAGAAGGGCGAGGTCGACGTCCTGGTCGCGACCGACGTCGCCGCACGCGGCCTCGACATCGTCGACCTGCCGGCGGTCTTCAACTTCGACGTGCCGTACAACGCCGAGGACTACATCCACCGCATCGGCCGCACCGCTCGCGCGGGCGCCTCGGGGCTGGCGATCACGCTGGTCGCGCGCGACGATTCGCGGCTGGTCGCCGACATCGAAAAGCTCATCCACAAGAAGATCGAGCTCGAGCCCTTGGAGCTCGACGAGCCGTCGCGGCCGCCGTTTCGCGAGCGCGCTCGCCGCGACGACGACGAGACGCGCGCCGACGGCGAGATTCGCGCGGCGCGCGAGTCGCGCGAACCGCGCTCTTCGCCATCGTCGCGCGGTCCCGGCCGCGAGCCGGCTCGGTCGAGCGATCCGTTCTTCGACAAGCCCTACGAGCCGACGGCGACTGCCGCCGAGCCGGCCTGGGAGCCGCGCGCTGCGCCGGTCGGCCGCGGCCTCTCGCCCAATATCAAGCAGAAGAAGAAGGTCGCGGCGCTGTTCGGCGGCAAGGTCCCCGAGCCGGCCGAGAGTTGAGCGCCACGCGCGTCAGCGCGCGAGGAACGAGAACACCGCCGGGATGTCGGTGGGCACGGTCCCCGGGTCGGCACGCCAGCGCTCGACGCGATCGCTCCGCGTCGACTCGCCGCGGAGCGTCAGGCCGACGCTGACGGACAGCATCGTCGCCGGCTGCAACTGCGCGAGCAGCGCAGCGAGCAGCGCCGGGTTGCGGTAAGGCGTCTCGATCATCACCTGCGTCTGCGCCAGGCGTCGCGATGTCGCCTCCAGTTCGCGGATGCGCGTCGCGCGGGCGTCGGCCTCGATCGGCAGATAGCCGACGAAGGAAAAGCTCTGGCCGTTGAGCCCGCTCGCGGCGACTGCGAGAGTGATCGCGCTCGCTCCGGGCAGGGCGACGACGCGCAAACCGGCGTCGTGCGCTGCCGCGACGAGGCGCGCGCCCGGGTCGGCCACCGCCGGCAACCCCGCTTCGGAAATCAAGCCGAGATCGTTGCCGGCCAGCGCCGGCGAGAGAAGGCCCTCGCCGTCGAAGGCGGCGGTGTCGGCGCGCCCCTTGGGCGGGCGCGGCAATTCGACGATCGCGATCTGCTGCAGCGGACTGGCGAGCGTGCAGACGGCATCGACGCGCTTCAGGAAGGCGCGCGTCGTCTTCGCGTTCTCGCACACCCAATGTCGCAGCCGCGCCGCCACGTGCAGGGTGCCGAGTGGCAGGCGTTCGCCGAGATCGACGTCGACCTCCGCCGTGCCGACGTCGAGCGCGTTCGGCACGAGGTAGAGCGTGCCCCCGGTCGTCATGTGCCCGCGATCGCTGCCGGCGCGCCGAGCGGGTCGATGCCGGCGCGCCGCAACAGCGCGCAGGTGGCGATCAGCGGCAAGCCGATCAGCGCGGTCGGATCGTCCGAGCCGACGCTCTCGACGAGGGCGATCCCGAGCGTCTCGATCTTCGCGCTGCCGGCGCAGTCGTACGGCGTCTCGGCGCGCAGGTAGCGCTCGATCTCGGCGTCGCTCAGGTCGCGCATGCGCACCGTCACCGGCACCAGCGCCGATTCCGCGAAGCCGCTCGCTCGGCAGACGACCGCGACGGCGGTCTGGAAGACGACGACGCGGCCGCGCATGGCGCGCAGCTGTTCGGTCGCGCGTTCGTGGTCGCCCGGCTTGCCGACGCCGTGGCCGTCGAGCTCGGCGACCTGGTCCGAGCCGATCACGACGGCGTCGACATCGCGCGCGGCGACGGCGTTCGCCTTCGCGAGGGCGAGGCGCGATGCGGTCGCGGCGGGCGTTTCGCCGCGGCGCGGCTGCTCGTCGACCGCAGGCGACTCGACGTCGAAGGGTAAGCGCAGGCGCGCGAGCAGCTCGCGGCGGTAGGGCGAGGTCGAAGCGAGGACGAGGCGGCGGCCGGGCATCCGGCATTTTCCATCGCCGCCGTGGGTGGTTGCGTCGCGACCTAAACTGGACCGATGGCTTCCTCTTCACGCGACCTCGACCCGCGTCGTCTCGACGTCGCCGCGTTCTCCGCTGCGGGTGCGGAGCTCGCCGGCGACTGGCGGGCGGATCGACTGCCCCGACTCCTCGCCGCGACGCTGGCGCCGGACGACGGCACGCCGCGGCCCGGGGTGACCTGGCGCGCGAGCGGCGAGCGCCGCGGCCTCGTCGGCGCCGGAACGCAGCCCTCGCTCGCGATCGAGGCCGAGACCGACGTGACGCTCGAGTGCCAGCGATGCCTGCAGCCCATGCGTGTCCCACTGCGGGCGACGCGGCGGATCTTCTTCGTCGACGGCGAAGATGAGGCGGCCGCCCTCGACGCCGACAGCGAGGACGACGTCCTCGCGCTGGCGCCGGCGCTCGATCTTGCGGAGCTGATCGAAGACGAGTTGCTCCTGGCCTTGCCCCTCGTGCCGCGCCACGAGCACTGCCCGGTGCCGCTGCCGCGCGCCCTCGTCGAGGACAGCCCGCCGAACGATCCGGCCGACAATCCGTTCGCTGTCCTGGCGGCCCTGAAGCGCGGGCCGCGGCCCAACTGACGCCACCGCTGGCGGAGGGTGCCGCTGCTACAATGCCCGGCTTTCACGCGACTGCCCGGCCCCTGCCGGCGACCCGGTCGCGCCGCCCGCCCCGGGTCGGGTCCAGGGCGGGTTTCAGGAGAATTCCATGGCCGTTCAACAGAACAAGAAGTCGCCTTCCAAGCGCGGCATGCATCGTGCGCACAACGCGCTCGCCAAGCCGGGCCTCGCCATCGAGCCGACCACCGGCGAGACGCACCTTCGTCATCACGTCAGCCCGACCGGTTTCTATCGCGGCCGCAAAGTGCTGAAGACCAAAGCGGAAGCCTGACCGGGAGCCGGGGTCCAGCCGTTCGCTCGACCACGGCCGCCGATCCCGACGCGACCGTCACGCAGCGCCCCATGGCGGCCGATTCCGCCCCACCGATCCGCCTTGCTGTCGACCTGATGGGCGGCGATCACGGCCCCGCCGTGACGCTGCCGGCGTGTCGCGCCTTCCTCGCCGCCCACCCCGAGGCCGAGCTCGTCCTCGTCGGCCGCGAGGACGCCATCGCCCAGGCGGCCGGCTGGCCGCGCTGCACGCGTGTCGCCGCGAGCGAGGTCGTCGAGATGACGGACTCGGTCGAGACTGCGCTGCGCCGCAAGAAGGATTCGTCGCTGCGCGTCGCGGTGAGCCAGGTCAAGCCGCATGCCGATCGCGCCTCGCTCGCCCAGGCGTGCGTCTCCGCCGGCAACACCGGCGCGCTGATGGCGGTGTCGCGCTACGTGCTGAAGACCGTCGACGGCATCGACCGGCCGGCGATCGCCACCGTCATGCCGAACGAGCGCGACGGCTTCACGACCGTGCTCGACCTTGGCGCCAACGTCGATTGCAGCGCCGAGCACCTGCTCCAGTTCGCGGTGATGGGCAGCGCCCTCGTCGCCGCCGTGTCGGGCAAGGACGAGCCGAGCGTCGGCCTGCTCAACATCGGCGAGGAAGCGATCAAGGGGAGCGAATCGATCAAGGCCGCCGGCGAGCTGCTGCGCCAGGCTGCGGCGGCGGGTTTCGTCAACTTCCACGGCAACGTCGAGGCGACCGACATCTTCAAGGGAACGACCGACATCGTCGTCTGCGACGGCTTCGTCGGCAACGTCATGCTGAAGACCGCCGAAGGGCTGGCCTCGATGCTGACGACCTTCATCAAGCAGGAATTCACGCGCACGCCGCTCACGAGGCTGGCCGCGGTGGCCGCGCTGCCGGTGCTGAATCGGTTCAAGCGCCGCGTCGACCCGCGCCGCTACAACGGCGCCGCGTTGCTCGGGCTGCGCGGCCTGGTCTTCAAGAGCCACGGCTCGGCCGATGCCTTCGCCTTCGAGCAGGCGCTCAACCGCGCCTATGATGCGGCGCGAAACGGCCTGCTCGATCGCGTCCAGCTCCGCATTCGCGCCACGCTCGCGGCGATGCCCGCCGCGACGCCGCACGGCGATACGACCCTCTTCGGCGACACCACGGCCTTCGGCTCGATCCAGTCCGCATGACGACCGTCCTCCCTCGCTACTCGCGCATCCGTGGCACCGGCAGCTACCTGCCGCCGGACCGTGTCAGCAACGCCGACCTCGCGGCGCGGCTCGCGAAGGATGGCGTCGAGACCTCCGACGAGTGGATCGTCGAGCGCACGGGTATCCGCTTTCGCCACTTCGCCGCGCCCGACGTCGCCGCCAGCGACCTGGCCCTGATCGCATCGCGCCGCGCCCTCGAGGCCGCCGACTGCGATCCGGGCGCAATCGACCTGATCATCGTTGCGACGTCGACGCCGGACATGGTGTTCCCGTCGGCGGCGAGCATCCTCCAGGCCAAGCTCGGCGTCGCCGGCTGCCCGGCGTTCGACGTCCAGGCCGTCTGCTCGGGATTCGTCTACGCGCTCACCGTCGCCGATTCGATGATCAAGACCGGCGCGGCGTCGAAGGCGCTCATCGTCGGCGCCGAGGTGTTCTCGCGCATCCTCGACTTCAAGGACCGGACGACCTGCGTCCTCTTCGGTGACGGCGCCGGCGCCGTCGTCCTCGAGGCGAGCGATACGCCCGGGATCCTGGCCACCGAGCTCCACGCCGACGGCCGCTACGTCGACATCCTCTGCGTTCCGGGCCACGTCTCGGGCGGCAGCGTCATCGGCGATCCGCTCCTGAAGATGGACGGCCCGGCGGTCTTCAAGCTCGCGGTCGGCGTGCTCGAGAGAGTCGCGCGATCGGTGCTCGAGAAGGCCGGCCGCACGGACGCCGACATCGACTGGCTGATCCCGCACCAGGCCAACATCCGCATCATGCAGAGCACGGCGAAGAAGCTGAAGCTCGCGCCGGGCAAGCTGATCGCCACCGTCGACCGCCACGGCAACACCTCGGCGGCGTCGATCCCGCTCGCCCTCGACGAGTCGGTGCGCGAGGGCAAGATCAAGCGCGGCGACACGGTGATGCTCGAAGGGGTCGGCGGCGGCTTCACCTGGGGCGCGGCGCTGCTCGACTACTGATCCGCCCCTCGATGACTCCGTTCGCTTTCGTCTTCCCCGGCCAGGGCTCGCAATCGGTCGGCATGCTCGACGCCTGGGGCGACCATCCCGCCGTGCGCCAGACCCTCGACGAGGCCTCCGCGGCGCTCGGCCTCGACGTCGCGCGCCTGATTCGCGAAGGGCCGAGGGAGCAGCTCGACCTGACCACGAACACCCAGCCGGTGATGCTGACCGCGGGCATCGCCTGCTATCGCGCCTGGCTCGCCGAGACGAAGGCAGCGCCCGACGTTGTCGCCGGCCATTCGCTAGGCGAATACAGCGCGCTCGTCGTCGCCGGCGTGCTGAGCTTCGCCGACGCGCTGCCGCTGGTCCGCTTCCGTGCCCAGGCCATGCAGGAGGCCGTGCCGGTCGGCACCGGGGCGATGGCGGCGATCCTGGGCCTCGACGCGGCTGCCGTGCGCGCCGGCTGCGAGCAGGCCGCCCGCGACACCGGCGAGACGGTCCAGGCCGCGAACTTCAACGACCCGAAGCAGACGGTCATCGCCGGCACCAAGGCGGGGGTCGACAAGGCCTGCGAGCTGCTCAAGGCCTCGGGTGCGAAGCGCGCCTTGCTGCTGGCGGTCTCGGCGCCGTTCCACTCGGCGTTGATGAAACCCGCCGCCGAGCGCCTGCGCGACAGGCTGGCGACGACGCCGATCGACGCGCCGTTCATCCCGGTGATCGACAACGTCGACGTCAGGAGCGAGAGCGAGCCGGCGGCGATCCGCGACGCGCTCTATCGCCAGGCGTTCGGCGCGGTGCGCTGGGCCGAGACGATCCAGGCGATCCGCGCCCGCGGCATCACCCACATCTTCGAATGCGGCCCGGGCCGCGTCCTCGCCGGCATGGTCAAGCGCATCGAGCCCGACGCGGTGTCGGCCGGGGTCTTCGATCCGGCGTCGCTCGCCGAGGCCGCGTCGCTGCTGCGATGAGCGATCGCGCCGACCCGCCGAGCCAGATCGCCCTCGTCACGGGCGCCTCGCGCGGCATCGGCCGGGCGATCGCGCTCGCGCTCGCCGCCAAGGGCTTTCACGTCGTCGGCACCGCGACGACGGAGGCGGGCGCAGCCGGCATCGGCGAAGCGCTCGCCGCTCACGCGGGTTGCCGCGGCATCGTCCTCGACGTGACCGACGGCGACGCGGTCGGCGCCGCCATCGACGCCGTCGTTCGCGACGGCGGCGGCCTCCACGTTCTCGTCAACAACGCCGGAATCACCCGCGATACGCTGTCGATGCGGATGAAAGACGACGACTGGAACGCGGTCCTGGCGACCAACTTGACGGCCGTCTTTCGCGCCAGCCGGGCGGCATTGCGGCCGATGATGAAACAGCGTTACGGGCGGATCGTCAGCATCACGTCGGTGGTCGGCGCGAGCGGCAACCCGGGCCAGGCGAACTACGCCGCCGCCAAGGCGGGTGTCGCCGGGATGACACGATCGCTGGCGCGCGAGGTCGGCAGCCGCGGCATCACGGTCAACTGCGTCGCGCCGGGCTTCATCGAGACCGACATGACGCGCGCGCTGCCCGAGGCGCAGTCGGCGGCCCTGCTCGCCCAGATCCCGCTCGGCCGGCTGGGCCAGGCCGACGAGGTGGCGCATGCGGTGGCGTTTCTCGCCTCGCCGGAAGCGTCCTACATCACGGGCACCGAATTGCACGTCAACGGCGGCATGCTGATGTCCTGAGGCGGGGTTGCCTTACCCGGGCGAGGCAATCGCCAGCCTTTAGAATCCGCGTCTACTTTTTCACAAAAGCTCCCGGAGGAGTCATGAGCGACATAGAAGCACGAGTCAAGAAGATCATTGCCGAGCAACTCGGAGTCCCCGAGGCCGACGTGACGAACGAGAAGGCGTTCGTTGCCGACCTGGGCGCCGATTCGCTCGACACGGTCGAGCTCGTGATGGCGCTCGAAGACGAGTTCGGGATCGAGATCCCCGACGAAGAGGCCGAGAAGATCACCACGGTCCAGCTCGCCATCGATTACGCGTCCAAGCACCAGAAGGCGGCTTGAGCGAACGGCTCCTGTCGTCTCGATGAATTCGCGCCGTGTCGTCGTCACCGGCCTCGGCCTGATCAGCCCGGTCGGCAACAGCGTCGTCGAAGGCTGGAAGAACCTGCTCGCCGGCCGCTCCGGCATCGCCGACATCACCAAGTTCGACGCCTCGGCGTTCGCTTGCCGCTTCGCGGGCGAGGTCAAGGGCTTCAACGTCGAAGACTACTTCCCCGCCAAGGAAGCGCGTCACATGGATGCCTTCATCCACTACGGCCTGGCCGCCTCGATCCAGGCGGTCCGCGACGCCGGCCTGCCCACCAGAGACCAGCTCGGCGCCGAGGAAGCGCAGCGCATCGGCTGCCTGATCGGCTCGGGCATCGGCGGCCTGCCGCTGATCGAGGACACCAAGGCCGAGCTCGAGAAGCGCGGGCCGCGCCGGATCACGCCGTTCTTCGTGCCGGCGTCGATCATCAACATGATCTCGGGGCACGTCTCGATCATGTTCGGCTTCCAGGGCCCGAACCTGGCGATCGTCACGGCCTGCACGACCGGGCTGCATTCGATCGGCATGGCCGGCCGGATGATCCAGCACGGCGACGCCGACGTCATGATCGCCGGCGGTGCCGAGGCGACCGTCTCGCCGCTCGGCATCGGCGGCTTCGCCGCGGCGCGCGCGCTCTCGACCCGCAACGACGACCCGGCGACGGCGTCGCGGCCGTGGGACAAGGATCGCGACGGCTTCGTTCTCGGCGAGGGCGCCGGCGTCCTCGTGCTCGAGGAATACGAGCACGCGAAGCGGCGCGGCGCCAAGGTCTACGCCGAGCTGATCGGCTTCGGCATGGGCGCCGACGCCTTCCACATGACGGCGCCGAACGTCGAGGGGCCGAAACGCTCGATGCAGGCGGCGCTCCGCTCCGCGGCGCTCAACGGCGACCAGGTGCAGTACCTGAACGCGCACGGCACGTCGACGCCGCTCGGCGACGTCAACGAGACCAACGCCATCAAGCTCGCCTTCGGCGACCACGCGAGGAAGCTGGTCGTCAATTCGACCAAGTCGATGACCGGCCACCTGCTCGGCGGCGCGGGCGGGATCGAATCGGTGTTCACGGTCATGGCCCTGCGCGACCAGGTCTCGCCGCCGACGATCAACATCTTCAACCAGGATCCGGAGTGCGATCTCGACTACTGCGCCAACGAGGCGCGGCCGATGAAGATCGAGCACGCGGTCAAGAACAACTTCGGATTCGGCGGCACCAACGGTACCCTCGTCTTCAAGCGGGCCTGAGCGCTCGCTTCGGCGCCGGCTGCCATGCGCGAAAGCGTCTTCTCCGAGGTGAGGCTGCGCCGCTTCGATGTCTGGCGGGCGGCCCTTGCCGTCGTTGCGGCGATCGCGATCGCCACGCTCGCGGCGTGGGCGATGGCGATGCTGGACTCGCAGTCGAATTCAGGTCGGGCATCGGTCGTCGCGCTGGCCATCGTTCTCGGCGCCGGAACGGCGGCCATCGCGGTGTCGCTCGCGCGTGCGCAACCCGGCCTGCTCGCTTGCCGCGAAGGCGTCTGGACGTTTGCACCCGACGCGGGTGCCGTCCGCACCGGCGCGCTGGAGGTCGCCATCGACCTGGGGGCCTTCCTGCTGATTCGCCTCGGCGAAGGGCGCCGGGCGAGCGTCTGGCTGCCGGTGCAGCGTCGCGGCCTGGAGTCGCAATGGCACGCCTTGCGCTGCGCGGTATATGGCCCACCGCCCGCAGCCGCCGGGGCGCCGTCGGCCTCGCCGCTCTCGTCCGAATGAACGCCCCGGACGCTGACGCGCCGCTCGTCGAGCGCGTCAAGCAAGGCGACGTCAAGGCTTTCGAGATGCTGGTCGTCAAGTACCAGCGCCGGATCGAAAGGCTGATCGGTCGAATGGTTCGCGACGTCGATCTCGTCCCCGACATCGCCCAGGAGACCTTCATCCGCGCCTACCGGGCACTGCCCCAGTTTCGCGGCGACAGCGCCTTCTACACCTGGCTCTACCGGATCGCGGTCAACACCGCCAAGAAATCCCTGATGGAGCTCAAGCGCGACCCGCTCGTGACCGAATCGGCACGGGCAAGCCGTGACGATGACGACGACAATCCGCGGATCGAGAACGAGCCGAGCGACGCGGCCACTCCGGACGCGGTCCTGGCCAGCAAGCAAATCGCGGCGGCGGTGAACTTTGCGGTCGAAGCGTTGTCGGAAGATTTGAGGCAGGCGATCACGCTGCGCGAGATCGAGGGCCTGAGCTACGAAGAGATCGCCGAGCTCATGAACTGTCCGATCGGCACGGTGCGGTCGCGCATTTTCAGGGCGCGCGAAGCCATCGCCGCCAAGCTGCGGCCCCTGTTGGATACCCGGGAGGGCGACCGGTGGTAGCCCGGAGTCGGGACCACTTTAGCTACAGATTCGGAGAGATGAGATGTCGATAGACGGTGTTGAAGACTCTTCGAGAGAGCGGTTGTCGGCTCTCGTGGACGGCGAGCTCGACTCGGCGGGCGCCGCCGCGTCGTGTGGCGGGTGGGCGCAAAACCAGGAGCTTCGCGGCGACTGGCACGCATGGCACCTGATCGGCGATGTCCTGCGCTCGGATGATCTGGCGGCCGATCCGGCCCGCGATCGTCGTTTCTGCGCCGGTGTGCGCTTGCGGCTGGAGAAGGAACCGGTGGTACTCGCACCGTCGGCCATGCCCGCAGCCGCCGTGGGTCGGCTCGTCGGCAACGGCCAGCGCCGGCCGTGGCGGGCAGCCGGAGCCGTCGCCGCCGGCGTCGTGCTCGTCGTTGGCACGTTTGCCATCGTTCGCCCCTGGGATGCCCCCGTCTCGCCCCGCTTGGCCGTGGGCGACGCGCCGGCGGTCTCCGCCGTCGCTGCAGCGCCGGTCGTTCCAGTGCAGGTCCAGCCGGAGATGGTCCTGGCCGACGGCAGACTCATCCGCGATGCGCAACTCGATCGCTATCTCGAGGCGCACAAGCAGTTCGCCGGTACGTCGGCGCTCGGCGTGCCGTCCGCGTTCCTGCGCAGCGCGACCGTCGATTCCGCGGCGCGCTGAGGGCGTCGGCCCGTGTTCCTCCGCGCTGCTGCCGTCCTGACCTTCGCCTGGGCCGGGCTGGCGCATGCCGGGCCGGCGTGCGGCCAGACGGTTGCCGCGGCCAATCCGACGGCGCCCAGCGAGATGCGCGCCTGGCTGCTGCGGATCCACGACGCCGCCAGCCGGCGCAACTTCCAGGGAACCTTCGTCGTCAGCGGCGGCGGCAACGTCGCCAGCGCGCGGATCGCGCATTTCTGCGAAGGGCCCAACCAGTACGAGCGGATCGAATCGCTCGACGGTCGTCAACGCCGGGTCTATCGCCACAACGACGTCGTCCAGACCGTCTGGCCCGCCAGCCACGTGACGATGATCGAGCAGCGCAGCATGCTCAGCTCGTTCCCGGCCCTTCTGCAGGCGGGCGACGACGGCATCGCCGAGTGGTACGAAGTACGCGCCGAGGGCAGTGAACGGGTCGCCGGCCACGAGGCCACCGTTTTGGTGATCCGCGCGCGAGACGCGCTTCGCTACGGCTACCGGCTCTGGGCCGATCGCGCTTCGGGATTGTTGCTGCGTGCCGAGGTCGTCGGCGAGCGCGGCGACGTCCTCGAGACATCGGCGTTCTCGGACGTGGTGATCGGCATCCGGCCGCAGCCGGAAAGCGTATTGAGCGCGATGCGCAAGCTCGACGGGCACCGTGTCGTTCGGCCCGTCCTCACGCCGACGCGGCTCGAGGCCGAAGGCTGGACGATGCGCCAGCTGGCGCCTGGATTTCGCGCCGTGAGTTGCGTCAGCCGGCAGATCGAATCGCCCGGCGATGCCGGCGGCGAGCCGACGGCGCCGCCGGTGATCCAGAGCATCTACTCGGACGGCCTGACCTATGTCTCGGTCTTCATCGAGCCGTTTCGACCGACGCGTCATTCCAGGCCGATGTTCGCTGCCATCGGCGCGACCTCCACCCTGGCGCAGCGCCACGGCGACTGGTGGGTCACGATCGTCGGCGACACGCCGCCGTCGACGCTCAAGATGTTCGCTGCAGCGCTCGAGCGGAAAAAGCCCTAGGCTTCCGCTGCGCCCCAGCCCCGATTCGCCTTCGCAACCGCGTCGCTCACGACGGACCCACGCCATGCCTCTCTTTCTGTTTTCGCCCTGCTCGCACGCCCCACGTCTGGCGTACGCGGCGCTCGTGTTGTCGTTCAGCCTGTTCGCCTCGTCGCCGCTGCCGGCCGCCGCGCAGGGTCTGCCGGATTTCACCGACCTGGTCGAGAAGGTCGGCCCCGCTGTCGTCAACATCCGGACGACCGAGCGCGCCCGGGCGGCGCGCGGCGGGTCGGGCAGCGAGCAGGACGACGAGATGGCGGAGTTGTTCCGCCGCTTCTTCGGCGTTCCCGGCCAACCCAACCGACCGAATCCGCGCAACCCGCAACAGCCCGACGGCGATCCGCAGCCGCGCGGCGTCGGCTCGGGGTTCATTCTCAATGCCGACGGCTACGTCCTCACCAACGCCCACGTGGTCGACGGCGCGGACGAGGTGATCGTCACACTGGCCGACAAGCGCGAGTTCAAGGCCAAGACGATCGGCACCGACAAGCGCTCCGACGTCGCCCTCGTCAAGATCGAGGCGAGCGGCCTGCCGACGGTTCGCCTCGGCGATGTCTCGAAGTTGAAGGTCGGCGAGTGGGTGATCGCCATCGGCTCGCCGTTCGGGCTCGAAAGCACCGTCACCGCGGGCATCGTGAGCGCCAAGTCGCGCGATACCGGCGACCTGCTGCCGTTGATCCAGACCGACGTCGCAATCAACCCGGGCAACTCCGGCGGCCCGCTCATCAACATGCGCGGCGAGGTCGTCGGCATCAACTCGCAGATCTACAGCCGGTCGGGCGGCTACATGGGCATCTCGTTCGCGATCCCGATCGACGAGGCGACGCGCGTCTCCGAACAGTTGCGCGTCGGCGGGCGGGTCATCCGCGGCCGCATCGGTGTCGTCATCGCGCGGCTGACGCGCGAAGTTGCCGAGTCGATCGGCCTCGGCAAGCCGGTCGGTGCCCTGGTCCAGTCGGTCGAGGCGGGCGGTCCGGCCGAAAAGGCCGGCGTCGAGCCGGGCGACGTCATCGTCAAGGTCGACGGCCGCACGGTCGAGAGCTCGGTCGAGTTGCCGCGCATCGTCGGCAACATCAAGCCCGGGACCAAAGCGGCTCTGCAGGTGTTCCGGCGTGGCAGCACCCGCGACCTGAGCGTCGTCGTCGCGGAGTTCGAGCCCGAGCGCGTGGTCGCGCGCAAGCCGGCGGAGCGAGACAGCGCCAAGCCGCCGGCCACCGTCAGCAGCATCGGAGTCGCCGTGGCCGACCTGACCGACGCGCAGAAGCGCGAGCTCAAGGTCAAGAACGGCGTCAAGGTCGAGACCGTCGAGGGTGCCGCGGCGCGCGCCGGCATCCGCGAGAACGACGTCATCCTCGGCGTCGACAACGTCGAAGTGACGAGCGCCAAGCAGTTCGAGACGATCGTCGCGAAGCTCGACAAGGCCAAGCCGGTCACGATGCTGATCCGACAGGGCGACGCCGCCCGGTTCATCATCGTTCGACCAGCTCGTCAGTAGATTGTGAGCGCTAGCTAACATACGCCAGTCTCCATCGTGAGACGGCGTTTTGAACTGCTTCTATTAGTGGGTTCGCGAGCGAGCGGGGAGGATCCGTTCGAGCGGCAAAATTGCCCCCAGGGCGTCCACAGCCATTTGTGGACAATCTGTGGATAGATTTCGTGTTGGCGCGCTGCAACGTAGAGAAATCAAGGCTTGGCGCGGCTTGCGCCCAGGGTGTTTTGACTACAATGAAGACCCAACAAGCAGTTGCCATACGTTTTGTTGGAAGGCGCGTCATCTATTCGACGTGCCTTTTTTTTGGCCATTGTCGGCGTGCGTTTTCGACCCGGAATCGCGGCGATGAACGCCTCTCCTTTGGCCCGATTGCAGGCTGCCGGTGCTGACCGCTGCCGTTCTTAGTCGTTCGCCGTGAGCATGGATCAGATCCGCAATTTTTCGATCATCGCCCACATCGACCATGGCAAATCGACCCTTGCCGACCGTCTGATCCAGCGTTGCGGCGGTCTCTCCGACCGCGAGATGGAGGCGCAGGTGCTCGATTCGATGGACATCGAGCGCGAGCGCGGCATCACCATCAAGGCGCAGACGGCGGCGCTCGAATACACCGCTCGCGACGGCCGCATCTATCAGCTCAACCTGATCGACACCCCCGGCCACGTCGACTTCTCGTACGAGGTCAGCCGGTCGTTGTCGGCCTGCGAAGGCGCGCTCCTCGTCGTCGACGCGAGCCAGGGCGTCGAGGCGCAGACGGTCGCGAACTGCTATACCGCGCTCGATCTCGGCGTCGAGGTCGTTCCGGTGCTGAACAAGATGGACCTGCCGCAGGCCGATCCCGATCGCGCCCGCGCCGAGATCGAGGACGTCATCGGCATCGACGCCGACAACGCGATCCCCTGCAGCGCCAAGACCGGGGAGGGGATCGACGAGATTCTCGAGGCGGTCGTGCACCGCATGCCGGCGCCGCGCGGTCGCCCCGACGCGGCGCTGCGCGCCATGATCATCGACTCCTGGTTCGACAACTACGTCGGCGTCGTCATGCTGGTGCGCGTCGTCGACGGCCAGCTGAGGCGGGGCGAGCGGATCCGCCTGATGGCCAGCGACGCGGTCTACGGCGCCGACCAGCTCGGCGTCTTCACGCCCCGCTCGGTGCAGCGCGAGCAGCTCTCGGCGGGCGAGGTCGGCTTCCTGATCGCCGGCATCAAGGAGCTCCAGGCCGCCAAGGTCGGCGACACGATCACGCTCGAGAAGAAGCTGCCCAACAACGCCGGCGTCGCGACCGAGGCGCTGCCGGGGTTCAAGGAGATCCAGCCCCAGGTCTTCGCCGGCCTCTACCCGACCGAAGCGAGCGAGTACGACCAGCTGCGCGACGCCCTCGAGAAGCTCAAGCTGAACGACTCGTCGCTGCGCTACGAGCCCGAGGTCAGCCAGGCGCTCGGCTTCGGCTTTCGCTGCGGCTTTCTCGGCCTGCTCCACATGGAGATCGTCCAGGAGCGCCTCGAGCGCGAGTTCGACCAGGACCTGATCACCACTGCGCCCTCGGTCGTCTACGAGGTCCAGCTCAACAGCGGCGAGCTGATCAAGATCGAGAACCCTTCGAAGATGCCGGATCTCGGCCGGATCGCCGAGATCCGCGAGCCGATCGTCACCGTCCAGCTCTACATGCCGCAGGAGCACGTCGGCCCGGTGATGACGCTGGCCAACCTGAAGCGCGGCGAGCAGAAGAACATGGCCTACCACGGCCGCCAGGTGCTGCTGACCTACGAGATGCCGCTGGCCGAGATCGTCCTCGACTTCTTCGACAAGCTGAAGAGCGTCTCGCGCGGCTATGCATCGATGGACTACGAGTTCAAGGAGTACCGCGCCGCCGACGTCGTCAAGGTCGACATCCTCCTGAACGGCGAGAAGGTCGACGCCCTCTCGATCATCGTCCACCGCAGCCAGAGCCAGTACCGGGCGCGCGCCGTGGTCTCGAAGATGCGCGAGCTCATCGCCAGGCAGATGTACGACGTCGCCGTGCAGGCGGCCATCGGCGCCAACATCATCGCGCGTGAGACAATCAAAGCGCTGCGCAAGAACGTGATCGCCAAGTGCTACGGCGGCGACATCACGCGCAAGAAGAAGCTGCTCGAAAAACAGAAGGCCGGCAAGAAGCGCATGAAGCAGATCGGCTCCGTCGAGGTGCCGCAGGAGGCGTTCCTGGCCATTCTCCAGGTGGACGATTGATGGGTTTGCTGACCAGTGTGCTCTATGCCTGCCTGGCCATCTTCGGCCTGGGCTGGTACTTCAACCGGTGGTCCGGCAACTTCTCGCTCCTTCTGTTCGTCCTCACCGTCATCACGTTCGCCTACTGGCTGGCCGAACGCTTCTATTTCGCGCCGCGCCGCCTCGCCGCGGTCGCCACCTTCGAGCAGCAGGACGCGGCCCGGCGCGAACAGCTCACCCGCCAGGGCATCACGCGGGTCGACGACAACGTGGCCGCGACGCGCCAGGCGCTCATGCTCCAGCCGTGGTGGCTCGACTGGACGGCGGGCCTCTTCCCGGTGATCCTGGTCGTCTTCCTGCTGCGCTCGTTCCTGTTCGAGCCGTTCAAGATTCCGTCCGGCTCGATGATGCCGACGCTCCTCGTCGGCGACCTCATCCTGGTCAACAAGTTTCACTACGGCGTGCGGCTGCCCGTGATCAACAAGAAGATCATCGCCAACAACGACCCGCAGCGTGGCGACGTGATGGTCTTTCGCTTCCCGAAAGATCCCAGCATCGACTACATCAAGCGCGTCGTCGGCATCCCCGGCGACGAGGTCGTCTTCCGCAACCAGCAGCTGTTCCTCAACGGTCAGCCGGTGCCGGCGCAGGCCCTGCCGCCGCCCGGCTTCTACGACGAGGAATCACGTCGTTACGCTCCCGAATTCAAGGAGAAGCTCGGCGACCTCGAGCACGGTATCCTCATTAATCCTCAATCCACGCAGTTTTGGAAAAGCCAAGAGGACAATCAATTTCCGTTCCGCGAGAACTGCCGCTACAGTGCCGAAGGCGTCGCCTGCAAGGTGCCGCCGGGCAACTATTTCATGATGGGCGACAACCGCGACAACTCGCTCGACTCGCGCTACTGGGGGTTCGTTCCGGACGAGAACATCGTCGGTCGGGCGTTCTTCATCTGGATGAATTTCGGCGACCTGAAGCGGATCGGGTCGTTCCGCTAGCCGGCGCCGGCCGCCGGGCAAAGGACGAGGAGGGCGGATGATCGGTCAAGTCGACAAAGCCAGCCGCCAGCGCGGCGTCACCCTGTTCGGCCTGCTGTTCTGGGCCGTGATCGTCGGCTTCCTGGCGCTCATCGGCATGCGGGTACTGCCGGCGTTGAACGAATACTTCACGATCAAGCGCACGATCGTCAAGATCGCGTCCGAAGGCTCGACCGTGCCCGAGATCCGCGCCAATTTCGAGAAGCAAAAGGACATCGAGTACTCGATCGTCTCGATCACCGGCAAGGACCTGATCATCACCAAGGAAAATGAAAAGGTCGTCGTCTCGTTCGCGTACGACAAGGAAGTGGAACTTGTGAAGCCCGTCTTCCTTCTCATCAAGTTCGAGGGCCGTTCGAACTAGTCTCGCGGCCCGGCCATCGAACGGAGCCGTTTTCACGCATGGATTCCAGCCTCGACGCACTGCAGCACAAGATCGGCCATCGCTTTGCCGACCCGGCGCTGATGGAGCGGGCCCTGACGCATCGCAGCTACGGCGCCGACCACAACGAGCGCCTCGAGTTTCTCGGCGACGCCGTCCTGAGCCTGGTCGTCTCGAGCCTTCTCTTCGACCGCCTCGGCGACTCCGACGAAGGCGACCTGACGCGAGTGCGCGCCCACCTGGTCCGCGAGGACAGCCTGTACCGCGCGGCGCTCCAGCTCGGCCTGCCCGAGGCGCTTCGCCTCGGCGAGGGCGAGGCCCGCGGTGGCGGCGCGCTGCGCTCGTCGATCCTGGCCGACGCCCTCGAGGCGTTGATCGGCGCGACGTTCCTCGACGGCGGCCTGAAGGCCGCCCGCAACCTCGTGCACAGCCTGTTCGGCGAGGTGATCGAGACCACCGAGGTCGCCAACTGGGCCAAGGACGCAAAGACCGAGTTGCAGGAATGGCTGCAGGCGCGGCGCATCCCGGTGCCGAGCTACCGGATCATCGCCACGCGCGGCCAGGCGCATGCCCAGACCTTCGAGGTCGAGTGCGCGGTGCCGGCGCTCAGCCTGCAGGAAACCGGCGAAGGCAAGTCGCGTCGCGCCGCGGAGCAGGAAGCGGCTCGCCGGATGCTCGACGCCCTGCGCGCCAGCGACGAGCCGGGAAGCCCGCTTCGCTCGTGAGTCGTGAATCGCTTCGGCCAGGCGCCGGGCCGCTCCCAAGCCCGGCCGCTCCCCCTCGGGGGGCAGCGAACGAAGTGAGCGTGGGGGCCTCGTGAAGTGCGGTCTGGTCGCGATCGTCGGCCGGCCCAATGTCGGCAAGTCGACCCTGCTCAACTCGCTGGTCGCGCAGAAGATCAGCATCACCTCCGACAAGGCGCAGACGACTCGGCACCGGATCACCGGCATCCGCACGCGCGGCGAGACGCAATTCGTGTTCGTCGACACGCCGGGGTTCCAGACGCGCCATGTGGCCGCGCTCAACCGCTCGCTCAATCGGGCCGTCACCGCGACGCTCTCGGACGTCGACGTCGTCCTGCTCGTCGTCGAGGCCGGCCGCTTCGGCCCGGCCGACGACGCCGTGCTGGCCCTGGTGGACGCCGCCAAGCCCGTGCTGCTGATCGCCAACAAGCTCGACACCGTGACCCGCCGTGCCGACCTCGCACCCTGGCTGCAGCAGATGCAGGAGCGCCACGCGTTCGCCGAGTTCGTACCGATGACGGCGACCCGGCCCGCCGACGCCGAACGGCTGCTCGCGATCGTCGAGCCCCATCTCCCCGAGCAGCCCTGGCTCTACGAGGAAGACGCCCTCACCGATCGCAGCGACCGCTTCCTCGCCGCCGAGGTCGTGCGCGAGAAGCTGTTCCGCCTGACCGGCGACGAACTGCCCTACACCTCGACCGTCGTCATCGACAAGTACGAGGAAGAAGGCAACCTGCGCCGCATCGCCGCGACGATCGTCGTCGAGCGCGACGCCCACAAGGGGATGATCATCGGTGCGGGCGGCGAGAAGCTCAAGCGCATCGGCTCGGAAGCGCGCCAGGAGCTCGAGCGCCTGCTCGACGCGCGTGTCTTCCTGGAGCTGTGGGTGAAGGTGAGAAGCGGCTGGGCCGACGACGAAGCGCATCTCCGCTCGTACGGCTATGAGTAGCCGCCGGCGGCAGCCGGCCGCGCGGCGCTGGCGCTGACGTGGCGAGCCGCCCATCCCGCGGCGCCGCCCTGGCGTCGTACGTCCTGCACCACTACGACTGGAGCGAGTCGAGCCTCATTCTCGACCTGTTCACGCGCGAGCAGGGCCGCATCGCGGTCGCCGCCAAGGGCGCCAAGCGGCCGTTCTCGCAGCTGCGCAGCGTGCTGCTGCCGTTCCAGCGACTGCAGGTCTCGCTCGGCCGTCAACCGCCGGGCGACGATTCGCGCGAGGTGCACACGCTGCGCGCTGCCGAATGGGCCGGCGGTCATCCGATGCTGACCGGTGCCGCGCTCTTCAGCGGCTTCTACCTGAATGAGCTGCTCATGAAGCTGCTCGCCCGCCACGACCCGCATGTGCTGCTGTTCGACGCCTACGACGGCACGATCGCCGCTTTGGCGAAGGGCGACGAGGCCGCGACCCAGGCGGCGTTGCGCGCGTTCGAGCTCGTCCTCCTGCGCGAGATCGGCCTGCTCCCCGATCTGGGCACCGAGACGGCGTCGCACCGCCCGGTGCGCGCGGAGCGGCGCTACCTCGTCCTCGCCGACGCCGGCGTCGTCGAGACCGACAACGAGAACGAGGCGACGGTCGGCGGCGCGACGCTCGCCGCGCTCGAGATGGCGCTCGCCGCCGATCTGCCCTCGTTGCAGCGGGTCGCCGCCGGCGCGCTCGCGCAGCTGCGGCCGCTGCTGCGCGCTCAGCTTCACTATCATCTCGGCACTTCGCAATTGCGCACGCGCCAGGTGATGATCGAAGCGCAGGCGCTGGAACGATGAACCCCCTCGTCACCACCGGTCAGGACCGGCGCCGCGACGCGACCGCGCTCTCGGTCAACGTCAACAAGATCGCGCTGCTGCGCAACCAGCGTCCGCTGGCGATTCCGAGCGTCGTCGGCCTGGCGCGAATCGCCCTCGAGGCCGGCGCGCACGGCATCACCGTCCATCCGCGTCCCGACGAGCGTCACATCCGCGCCGGCGACGTGCGCGAGCTCGCCGCGCTGCTGAAAGACTGGCCCGAGGCCGAGCTCAACATCGAAGGCAACCCGTACCAGAACCTGATGCCGATGCTGCGCGAGCTGCGCCCGCAGCAGTGCACCTTCGTTCCCGACGACGCTGCCCAGGCAACGTCGGACCACGGCTGGGATCTCGCCGGCGACGGTGGCCGCCTGGCGCCGCTGGTCGCCGAGGCGCGCTCGCTCGGCATCCGGGTCAGCCTGTTCATGGACGCCGATCCGGGCGCCATGGCGAAGGCGCAGGCGATCGGCGCCGATCGCGTCGAGCTCTACACCGAGCCCTACGCCCAGTCCTGGGCAACCGCGTCGCAGGCACGGGTGCTGAGCGGCTTTCGCGCCGCCGCCGAAGCCGCCCAGGCGCTCGGCCTCGGCGTCAACGCCGGCCACGACCTCAATCGCGACAACCTCGGCGCGTTCCTCGCCACCGTGCCGAGCGTCCTCGAGGTCTCGATCGGGCATGCCTTCATCGCCGACGCGCTCGAGCTCGGCATGGCCGAGGCCGTCCGCGCCTATCGTCGGGTCATCGAATCGGCGTCGACACCGTGACCGAGGCGGTCTCACCGAGCCTGCCGGGCCGATGATCTTCGGCATCGGCACCGACCTCTGCGACGTGCGCCGCATCCGCGCCGTGCTCGCGCGACGCGGCGACCGCTTCGCCGAGCGCGTTCTCGGGCCGCATGAGATCGAAGTCTTCCACGCGCGCCGCACCCAGCTGGAAGAGCGCGGCGTGCGCTATCTGGCGACACGCTTCTCGGCCAAGGAGGCGTTCTCGAAGGCGATCGGCCTGGGGATGCGCATGCCGATGACGTGGCGCGGCTGCGAAGTCGTCAAGCGGCCGAGCGGCAAGCCCGAGATCCGCCTCCACGGCCCGCTCGCCGACTGGTTCGCGACGCGCGGCCTGCGCGCCCATGTGAGCGTGACCGACGAGGCCGACTATGCAGCCAGCTTCGTCGTCGTCGAACAGGAGCCGACCCCATGAAGAACGCTCACGCGCCCGTCATCCTCGACGTCGCCGGACTCGCCCTCGACGGCGACGATCGACGCCGCCTCGCCCATCCGCTCACCGGCGGCATCGTCCTGTTCGCGCGCAACTGGCATGACCGCCTGCAGCTCACCGAGCTGGTCGCCGAGATGAAGTCGATCCGCCCCGACCTGCTGATCTGCGTCGACCACGAGGGGGGCCGCGTCCAGCGTTTCCGCAACGACGGCTTCACGCCGCTGCCGCCGATGCGAGCGCTCGGAGAGATCTGGATGGACGACGGCGACAGTGGCCGCGGCGCCGGCGCGATGCGCGCGCTCGAGGCGGCGCGCGCGACCGGCCACGTGCTCGCCGCCGAGCTGCGCGCCTGCGGCGTCGACCTCAGCTTCACGCCGGTGCTCGACCTCGATCACGGCGGCAGCGGCGTGATCGGCGACCGTGCCTTCCATCGCGATCCGCGCGTCGTCGCCGCGCTGGCGCGCAGCCTGGCCCACGGCCTGCTGCAGGCGGGCATGCACAACTGCGGCAAGCACTTCCCCGGTCACGGCTACGTGCGCGCCGACAGCCACCTCGAGATTCCGATCGACGACCGGCCGCTCGATCGCATCCTCGCCGACGACGCCCGGCCGTACGAGTGGCTCGGCGGTGCGCTGGCGAGCGTCATGCCGGCACACGTCATCTATCCGCGCGTCGACGAGCGGCCGGCGGGGTTCTCGGCGCGCTGGCTGCGCGAGATCCTGCGCAACCAGCTGGGCTTCGACGGCGCGATCTTCAGCGACGACCTGAGCATGGCCGGCGCGCGGCGGGTCGGCGGGGTGGAAGTGACTTACGCCGAGGCGGCCGCCCTCGCGCTTTCTGCCGGCTGCGACCTGGTCCTCCTGTGCAACCAGTCGATCGACGGCGGCGCCGCCGTCGACGCCTTGCTCGACGAGCTGGTCGCCGCCGAAGCCGCGGGCGGCTGGCAGGCCGATCCCGACAGCGACGTGCGCCGCCTCGACCTGCTGCCGCAGACCGTGCCCATCGCCTGGGACGATCTGATGCACGATCCTGCGTACCAGCGATCGCTCGAGCGGCTGCCCTGAGCACCCGGTAAAGTAAAAAGGCGCCGGCGGGCGAACCCGCGGCGCCTTCAACGCACGACGGCGAAGGCTAGAGGCCCTGCGTCTCGCGCGGCGTCGTCTCGAACGGCAGCTTGACCTGCGACAGGTCCTTCTTCGTCTCGACGAGCACCAGCGGGCCGTCGTCGACGGCGGCCACCGGCGGGATATCGCGCGCGACGTGAATCGGATCGGCAGCTTCGGCCATCGCCGCCTGCGCCGCCTCGATCTTCCCGGCATCGGAATTCACCCACTGCAGGCCGGCCGATTCGGCCACCGCGACGAGCGAATCCATCGGCAGCGCGTAAGGCGTCGCCGGCGCCGGGTTCGCCGCAGCCGGCGCGAGCGAAGCGCTCGATGGCGCGTGCTCCGCGACCGGCGCAGCACGCGGCGCCGCGGCGGCCGGGCGCCATGTGTCGGCGCCGATGTCACGCTCGGGGGTGCGCTCGGAGGCGCGCCCGGCGAACGCGGGAGTCGGCGCCATCGGCTCGTCGCGACGATCTGCGCCGTTCGATTCGCTGCGCACATCGGCGCTCTCGACGAAGGGAGTCAACATCGGATCGCCTGCGTGTTCGCCGCCGTCCGATGCGAACGCAACGTTGCCGCTCGCGTCACCGTCACGCGGAGCGCGGTCGCGATCCCGGCCACGGCCGCCGCGCCCCCGGCGTCGGCTTCCTTCGCCGCGCGGTTCGGCGGCACCTTCGCCCGTCACGGCACCGGTGCCCTCTTCGCGCGGCGTCCCCATCTCCTCGATCACTCGATCAGGGCTCGCTTCGGCGTGCGCCGGCCACGGGGCTCCGTCTCGCGATGCGTCGACCGGCGCAGCCGACATCGTCTCGCCGCCGTCACCGCTGCCATTCGCTTCGGTCGTTGCGTTGCCACCGTCGCCGCGCTCGCCCGGCCGCGCGTCGTCGCGGTCTCGCCCGCGTCCGCCGCGGCGATTGCGGCGGCGGCCACCCTGGCGCTCGCCCTGGGCTTCGCCTTCGGCGCCTTGCGGGTTCGGCAAGGTGTCGACGAACATCGGCGTCGCCGCCTGCTCGTCGGCAGCGGGAGCTGCGCCTTCGCCAGCAAGGCGGGGAGCGCCGCCGTTGCGACCGTCGCGTCGCGGCTCGCCGCGGCCCTCATCCGCCCGCGGCTCGTTGCGCCCGCCGCGTTCACCGCGACCGCCCCGGCCTTCGCGAGACTCGCGTGGTTCGCGCGGCTCACGCGAATCACGGGCTTCGCGCGGTTCGCGGCCTTCGCCAGTGCCGGCTTCGCCGGCCCGGGTGGGCTCCGCCGGGCGATCGCCGCGACGGCCCCGGCCCTGACCTTCGCCGCCCTCGGCAGCCCGATCGTTGGGTCGCTCGCCGCGCTCGCCGCGTCCGCGTCCGCCGCGACCGCCGCGACCGCCACGATCTCCGCGCTCATTTCGATCGCCGCGATCGCGACGCGGCGATTCGCCGGGCGTCGAGACGGCCGGCGCAGGCAACGCCTTCAGCGCCGGCGCAGTCGTCGCCTCGTCGGTCGGCACGCCGAACAGGCCCTTGATCCAGGCGAAGAACCCACCGCCCGCCGCCGGCGCTGCGACCGGAGCCGATGAGCGCGCGACAGGCAGCCGCTGCGCCGGCGTCGGCGCGGCGGTCACGATCGGGGCGACCGGTTGCGGCCGCTCGGCCGGCTTCGGTGCCGGCGTCTCGGGCAGGATGCCCTTGATGACAGGCTCCTGCTTGGCCTTGGTCTTCTCGCGTCGGGTGATGCCGACTTCCTCTTCCTGCTCGTCGACCATCGTGTAGCTGGCCTGCAGGTTCTCGAGGCGCGGATCGTCGTGGCGCAGCCGCTCGAGGCGGTAGTTCGGCGTCTCGAGGTTCTTGTTCGGCACCAGCAGCACGGTGACGCGCTGCTTCAGCTCGATCTTGGTGATCTCGGTGCGCTTCTCGTTGAGCAGGAACGAAGTCACCTCCACCGGCACCTGCACGTGCACGGCGGCGGTGTTGTCCTTCATCGACTCTTCCTGGACCATGCGCAGGATCTGCAGCGCGCTGGACTCGGTGTCGCGGATGTGGCCGGTGCCGTTGCAGCGCGGGCAGGTGATGTGGCTGCCTTCGGAGAGGGCCGGGCGCAGGCGCTGGCGGCTCATCTCGAGCAGGCCGAACTTCGAGATCGACGAGAACTGGACCCGGGCGCGGTCGGAGCGCAGGGCGTCGCGCAGGCGCGTCTCGACCTCGCGGCGGTTCTTCGACTCCTCCATGTCGATGAAGTCGACGACGATCAGGCCGCCGAGGTCGCGCAGGCGCATCTGGCGCGCGATCTCGTCGGCGGCCTCGAGGTTGGTGCGGGTCGCGGTCTCCTCGATGTCGCTGCCGCGCGTCGAGCGCGCCGAGTTGACGTCGACCGAGACCA
>JBDTPG010000026.1:0-26007 GCA_039932815.1 Caldimonas sp. | reverse complement strand
AGCTGCCGCTGGAGTTGATGGTCGCGCCAGCCACCTTGGCGCCGGGGCCTTTTTGCACCGGCATCGACTCGCCGGTGAGCATCGATTCGTCGACCAGTGAATCGCCCGACTCGACCGTGCCGTCCACCGGGATCTTGTTGCCGGGCCGGATGACGACGATATCGCCCACCACCACGTCGGCGGTGGCCACTTCGACTTCGGCGCCCTTGCGCACCACGAAGGCTTTGGCTGGTGTCAGTTTCAGCAGCGCCTTGATGGCCGATGACGCACCGGCACGGGCGCGCATTTCCAGCCAGTGGCCGAGCAGGATGAACACCATCAACATGGAAACCGCTTCGAAGAACTGATCGCTCTCGAAGAAGAAGGTCGCGCCGACGCTGAACAGGTAACCGGTGCCGGCGCTGAGCACGACAAGCGTCGCCATGGTCAGCTTGCCTTTCAGCAGCGAGCGCCAGGCTGACACGAAGAACGGCCAGCTCGGGTAGACAACCGCGGCGCTGGCCAGACCGAACAGCCACTGGTTCAGCGGCAAGCCGAAGGGCGGTGTGGGCGCTGGGAACATATCGCCCATCGGCGAGTAGATGAAGATCGGCACTGTGAACACCAAGCAGATCCAGAAGCGATTGCGCATGTCTCGGACCATCGCAGGCAGGTCCATGTTGCCGCCGTGGCCCATCTCCTGAGCCATCGCCGCTGAATTGGTCGGCTTGCCGTCCGTGGAGGCATGTCCCTGATGAGCGGCGGCGTCGGTCGACGGCGCGGCGCCGGGAGCGGCAGCCGGCGAATTGGCATCGGCCGGTGTGAGCCATGAGCGCAGGCGCTGCAGCAGCGACACCGGTGCCTCGGCAGGGACCGGTTTTGTCGCAGCGCCGGGCTTCGCCGCCTCGGCGTTGTCCGTCTGCGGCGCATCGACGGGGCCCGCGGCGGTTGCCGCCGCTGGCGACGCCGGCGCCTCCTTGGCGCCGGCTTGGGCCGGAGCTTCAGGCATCGACATGCCGGCGTGTTCCGGCGCTGCCGCGGCTGGTGCTGATGCTGGGGCTGCTGGGGCTGCCGCGGCCAATGCTGCTATTGGCGCGGGCGGGGGTGCTGGCACTGCTGCCGAAGTGGCGGCTTTGGAGGCCGCTTCCGGTGCGGCAGCGGCAGCGGCGGCCGGCTTCGCCGCCGGCACTGCAGTTTGCTGCGCAGCTGCGACGGCAGCTGCAGGCTCTTCGGCTGCCGGCGCCTGCGACGCATCGTGCTCAAACCCGCGCTGGCGCACCGCCGCCTTGATGTGGGAAATGTCGAGCCGGGTCTCGTCGTAGCGCACGGTGGCGCGGCGCGCGGCGAAATTGACGGTGACGCTTTCGACACCCGGCACCTCGCCGATCCGCTTTTCCGTTTCATCGACGCTCAACAGCGACAGCATGCCGTCAATTTCGATGACGCTCGTTTTCATTTCGTCTCCTTCACCGCGCGCAACGCCAACCAAAAACGAGCGCTTAGTTGCTTGCCATCTTGTGCTTGACGTCGGGATCGGCATCGCCGGCCGCTTCGTCCCGAACCATCACGCACGCTGCCACGGGCATCGCGGAACCGGCACGCCACGCCCATCCCACGGGCAGGTAGCGCTCGGGCTCGACGGCGATCGTTTCAGCGGAATGAAAGGTCACTTCCAATCCCGCTTCGACCTGCACCACGTCATCGGGGAGCGGCATGAATTGCCCGGTGCGCTCGTCATGCATGTGCGGCATGAAGATGCCGAGCCGGTAGGCTGACAGCCTTCGAAGCATGTCTTGCACCTCTGGAAAGTGGATGGCGTCCTGCGCCGTTCTCAGCGCAGGCGGCAAGCCTCGGGCGTTGCCTTGGGAAACATTGGCGATGGTCATGATGTCTATCTCCTGCTTGGATTTTGCTGACCCGTTGATGGCCGGACCACTCGCCATGTCGAACCTCGTCGACGTCGAATCGATCGCGCCTCGGCGGCAGCCAGGGGCGGTGTCCTATGCCTTCTCGGACGGTGCCTTGATAGGCTTTTCGTCGGCCTCAGGCGGCGACTCGTCGGGCTTTTTGACGGCCTCAGGCGGCGCCTTGTCGGGTTTTGCCTCTGACGCAGGGGCAGCCTGCGCGGCAACCGGCGCACCGGCGTCCGGCTTGGCCGCATTCGGTGCGGACGGAGGTGCGTCGCCCGCTGCGGTCGCCGAGGATGGCGATGGCATTGCCGGCGCCGCCTTGTCCGCCGATGCGGAGCCGGCGCTGGCGGGACCCGCACCGGCCGCGGCCGGAACTGCCCCAGCCGGAGCGGTTGCGTCAGCTTTTGCCGGAGCGGCCGCCGGCTCATAGCCGCTTTCGCGTACCGCCGACTTGACATCGCCGATCGCGAGGCGGGTCTCGTCGTACCGCACCGTGGCGTTTCCTCCTGCGTAGTTCACCGTGACGCTGCCGACGCCCGGCACTTGGCCGATCCGCTTTTCGACCTCGTCGACGCTCAGCACCGACAGCATGTCGTGGACTTCGATGACACTCGTTTTCATGGTTGCTCCTGTGGATGGGCTTAGCGCGCAAGGCGCTGCGACTTGATGCAGTCCGGCGTGAACTCGAATGCAATCGCCGGATCGGGTTGGACCAACTTGCCCTTCTTGCCCCCGTAGGGCAGTCGCGAAAGGATGTCGCGAATCAGATTCAGGCGCGCCAGGCGCTTGTCATCCGCCTTGATGATTCGCCACGGCGCGATGGCGGTATGGGTCCGCAGCAGCATGGCGTCACGGGCCTCGGAGTACGCCTTCCAGTGCTTGACCGCGACGGCGTCGACCGGGCTCGTCTTCCACTGCTTGAGGGGATCGCGGTGCCGATCGGCCAACCTGCGGATCTGCTCGTCCTTGTCGATGTCGAGGTAGTACTTGAGCAGCCTGATGCCCGAATTGACGAGCATCTCCTCGAACTTCGGCACCGAATGCATGAATTCTTCGTGCTCCTCCTTGGAGCAGAAGCCCATCACGTGCTCGACGCCGGCGCGGTTGTACCAACTGCGGTTGAAGAGGACCAGTTCCTCGGCCACCGGAAGGTAGGCGACGTAGCGCTGGAAATACCAGCTGCTGCGGTCCCGCTCCGAGGGCTTGCCGAGTGCCACGACCCTGGTGTCACGCGGACTCAGGTACTCGACGATGCGCTTGATGTTGCCGTCCTTGCCGGAGGCATCGCGACCCTCTAGGAGGACGACGATCTTGTCGCCACAGCCGATGAAATGACGCTGCAGCTTGACCAGTTCGACCTGCAGGACATGAAGCTGCGCGCTGTAGTCGTCCTGCGATATCGAGGTCTGGCCGGGCCCGCCGTTTTCCAGGCGCGGCTTCGACATGGCCTCACCGCGCGCCGCCGGCGCCGCGCCCGCGTCCTTGCCGTGCTTGCCCTTGTCCTTCTTGCTCATTCCATTGCATCGCCGGCGGGGTCGGGCGGGCGGACGGCGGCTTCGTAGCCGAGCTCGGTGATCGCCTGTTCGATCTGGCCTGACGTCACTCGCGCTGGATCGGCCTGCACTATCGCGGTGCCGGGGCGCAGAGTGACGTCGACGTGACTTACGCCGTCGAGCTTGCTGAGTGCACGCTGGACGCTTCCGGTGCAGCCGCCACAGGTCATGCCATGGACATCGAAGCGCATGGTTTGCATGGTGAAGTTCTCCGAGAAAATCGGACGATGAAGGTCAGGCGGCCTGATCAACACCGACGAGGAGGGTCGAAGCGGAGGCAAACTGGTACGGTGGAACCTCGAGGTTGGTGGGCGCCGGCACGTTCTTGAACACCCGGCCGGCCAGGTCGAACTTCGAGCCGTGGCAGGGGCAATAGAAGCCGCCGGGCCACGAAGCGCCCAGTTCCGCCGACCCAGGTGTTGGCCGGAAGCCCGGGATGCACCCCAGATGGGTGCAAATGCCTACCACCACCAGGAACTCGGGCTTGATCGAACGCGCTCCGTTGCGGGCGTAGTCGGGCTCGTTCGTTCGCTGCGAGTTCGGATCGGCCAGAAGCTCGTCGTGTCGCGCCAGCGAGTCGAGCATCGCCTGCGAACGTCGAACCACAAACACCGGCTTGCCGCGCCACTCGACCGTCGCCATGTCTCCGGACTGCAGACTCTGCAAGCCGAACTCGACGGGTGCTCCCAATGCGCGCGCTTTCTCGCTTGGCGACAGCGAAGCGACGAACGGCACCGCGGTAACGACCAGGCCGGCGCCGCCGAAGACAGAAGTGGCGGTCACCCAGAAGCGGCGCGCGGGATCGGCTGGCAGGGAATTCGTCATTGGTCTTCGGAATCGTCAAAGCGGGGCCCGCTGCGCTCGACGCGGTTGCTCCGAAAGAAGTGGCTATCTCACCCGTGAAATGCAAGCCACCTTCGACAGCTTTCAAGCTGCCCACCGCATGCTCATCGGATGTCGATCGAACGTCTGTGCGTTTCCGCACCCACGATGCCGTCAGACACGTCTCGCGCGTCGTGGCGTCGCCACTCGGCGGGAAAGCGAAGGAACCCGCGTACCCACCACCGCCAAGCGATCGACGAGCACAATCAATGTGACCATGGTGCGGCGATGCGGACGCATGGCAAGCAGACCTGCGCCAGCGCGCGACAGGTCGAGACTGCGAATGGAAGTTAGCGACATCAGGTCGCGCCATCTGTGCGGCGCCGAACATGCCGTCAAGCGATCGCCACGACCAAGCATCGGCAAAGCGCGGCGCGTCAGCTTGTGAGCAGGCATTCAGCTGGACGCTGCGAATCGGCCTTCAGCGGGACCTTGGCCTGGAGCGGGGGCGGGTGCGCCAGCGCACAGACAGGTTCGTCCGCGGCGGACACATTCGCCTACGAGGCCGTCGCGCGATGGCCTGAAGTACCGCCAACGCGACGTGCGGCCCTGCTCCCGAAGGCCCAATTGAGACGTCGTGCGGCACGAGGCTTCCTCTCGCACGTTCCTTGGGCTCATCATGTTGCGCAACGTCAATGATCTCTACGGCGCCTCGGTCGCTGCGACCGACGGCCCGATCGGTGCGGTCCGAGATCTCCTCTTCGACGACCAGTCGTGGACGGTTCGGTTTCTGGTCGTCGAGACAGGTACTTGGCTGGCTAAACGGATGGTGTTGCTTTGGCCGAAGGCGATCCGCGACTCTGGATCGGCCCCGATCGCGCTGTCTGCTTCCGTCACACAGTATCAGGTGAAGAACAGTCCGGATGTCGACACTCACAAGCCTGTTTCACGCCAGCACGAGGTGGAGCAATACGGGTACTACGGCTATCCTTTCTATTGGGGGGAACCGGATCTCTGGGGCAACGGCGCGCGACCCGGCATGAGCTTGGCGGGCTACGGCAACCTGAAGTTGCCTACCACCGGCACGAAAGAGAAAGAGTTCGTCGCCGCACAGGCCAAACTGCATCGCCAGCGAGGCGACGATCCGCATCTGCGGAGTTGCCGCGCCATCGACCGGTACCACATCCATGCCACCGACGGCGACATCGGCCACGTCGACGGGATCATCATCGATGCCCAGACTTGGGCCATCCGCTACCTCGTCGTCAACACGAGCGACTGGTGGCTGGGTCATCAGGTCCTGATCGCGCCGCAATGGATCGAGGACATCAGCTGGCTCGAAGCCACGATCGGGCTCGACATCACTCGGGGTGCCGTCAAGGCGTCGCCGGCCTACGTGGCGCAGACGATGCCGGACCGTCAGCAGGAAGAAGTCATGTACGACCACTATGGGCGTCCGACATACTGGCGCGAAGGCGAACAGCTCTTCGAATGAAGGGTGAAGTGCATGTAGATGATGAAGCTCAGAACCGCCGCAAAGAAGCACCAGACGGAGATCAGCGCGACGGTGAAGAATCCATAAGCGAGCAGGAACAGGAGCAGTGCAAAAGCGCCGAATAATCTGACCGCCGCGACGCTCGAAAAGAAGCTGCCGACGCATGTCGCGACCAGGTACAGCAGCATCACCGGAACCTGATAAAAGTGCGGCGAGACGTACACGATGTTCGCGGCCGCGACCGCATTGACCGGAAGCTCGACGAGGTTGTAGAGCAGGTACAGGCCCACGCCGAGTCCGATCGCCTGGGAGCCCCAGATCACCTTGCGGCGCCAAGGCACGGTCTCGAGCAAGCCGACCGCGAACGGCATGTAGACCGGCCAGAGGACGTGCGAGAAGAACGAGAACACGTATGTGGTCGACTCCCGCAGCTGTGGCGCGTCGAACCTGAACGACAGCCAGAGCATGCCCTCGACGATCTGCTGGACGCCGAACAGCAGCGGGATCGCCGCGAACGCGACCTCCGCCTTGCGCCGCGTCGCGCGCAAGGTCGCGACGCCGAGAACGCACAAGGCGGAGCCGGCTACGAAGCTTGCGGTTGCGGAGAAGCACATGGGATAGCTGCGCGGGCAGGAGCGGATGGATGGAAGCGCCGGACGCCGGACGCAGCAACTCGCTTAGCTATCGGCGCCCGGGGGATCATCTTGCCAGCGGCGTGCCTTCGTCACTCAAGCGTCCATCCTCGTTTCGGCCGATCAGAAGGGTGCTCCAGCTGAAATGCTCGTAGACGCCCGACCAGTACAAACCGAACGCGAACCCGAACAGCAATTCCTCGGCTGGGATGCCATAGACCAGCCCGGCGCGCAGCGCGCCGAGATTCCAGACGGCTTCGATGTAGCCCGGAGCGAACCACTTCAGCCCCAGCATGAACACGGCGTACAGGCCGAAGAAAAGGAGGCCGCCGATGAGGGTCTTGCGCTTCAGCTCGGGCCTGCACCACACGGACGCGAGCGCACCCAGGACCAGGCAGACAAGCACCGGGTAGATCGGATTCCAGGGAAGGAAATAGAGCGGAACGAACGCTACAAACGGAAGCAGAAGCGCTGTCAGGTGGAGACGGTGCGTCGGTGCAGCGCGCTCAGCCGGATCGATCGAGACCAGTTGCCGCCGGGTCAGCGTGTCATAGAGAACCGCCCCGATGCCACCGATGGCGAATGCAAAGATCAGGCTTTCGATATCGAAGCCGGTCCGTTGTGCCAACTCGAACAAGCTGGGCGGGTTCCAGTACGCCGGCACGAAAAGGGGTTCCGTGACGCCGAACAGCGCGGTGACGAGGCTCACGCGCCACATCACGGAGCGCAGCCCGGGATTGGCCACGTAGAGCACGCCCCACGGAATGAGGAAAGCGCTCGACCAGACGAGCCAGACGTAGTGCTGCTTCACTGTCAGCTCCGGTGACGCCACGACCGCGGTCGCGCTCGATGGGTCATAGCCAGCCGTTCCGGAACCCCGCACGCCGCAGCCCCGTGACGATATGCGGGCACGCGCGCATCAGGCGCCAGAGCAACTCCGTGCGATAGTTCTCACACATCAAGACCACTGGTCCGAGGTTGATGCCGAAGTGGTGCGGCGAGGCCCAGCCCGCACCGGGTTCGGCTTCGTTCGGGAAGCTCAGATTGAAGCTGCATCTGAAGCAGTAGTCGCCAGAAGCTTGCGGATACGCATCCTGAAAGTGCTGAACCGTCGGCAACACGATCTCCGGCGCGAACGGCAGCGAGGCGACGACGGCCCACGCGGCAACTGTGCCGTCGTCGGGGCCATACGGCACACTGCGGGCGAGGTAGTCGAAGAACGTGCGCTCGACTCCGTCGATTCGAAGCGTCGTCGCGCCGGGCCCGTCGCTCGCGGTCAGCCCCCAGAAGTTCTCGCCATAGCCAGCGAAGCCGAGCGGATTGTCGATCGCATACTTCTGCTGGACGTAAGTCGCACGGCGGCTGTTCTCCCAATAGTCGATACCCTTGTCGCGCGCGAACGCATCCTGGATGCCGCGGAAATCGATCCAGACGTGCGAGTACTGATGGATAAAGAGCGGCCCGCCATAGACAAATTCATAGCCGTAGATGTCCTTCCACTGGTAGGTGGAGGTCCACGCCGCATAGCTCTCCACGGGCAGCGGATGGGTGGGCGAGCCGAGCCCGAGGATGTAAAGGAGAACGGCCTCGTCGTAGCCTTCCCATCGGTAGGAGAGAAAGCCGCTCTCCGGCTTCCACCCGTGGGTGATGGTCGCACCACCGTCGCAGGCCCAGGCCCAGTCGACACGCCGATAGAGCGTGTCCGCCAGGGTCCGGATCTCCTGCTCGCCTTCGTTTTCCCGATCGAAGAACTGAGCGGCGGCAAGCATGCCGGCAATGAGGAAGGCGGTGTCGACGGTCGACAACTCGCACAGGCCGGCGCGACGGCCGGTGCGCATATCGAGGAAATGGTAGTAAAAGCCTTTGTGCCCGGATGCATCGACCATCGTCCCCTGCAGGCTCGTCGAGAAGAACTGCATCGCCGCCCGGGTTCGCCGGACGGCATCGGTGCGACTCATCCAGCCGCGCTCGACCCCGACCGGGTAGGCGGCCAGGGCGAAGCCGATAGCGGCGATGCTTGCGACGCTGCCTGTCAGCGAGGTGTCGGCGACAAGACCGTTGTCGGGGTTGGCCTCGTTCAGAAAATAGCTGAATGCGTGACGCTGCAGCTCGTCGAGCCTGGCTTCTCCAAAAACCGCCAGATCGATCTTCTGCTGCGCGGTCAAAGGGCGGAGCAGCGTGGCGCCATCTCCCGTTGTCATGTCGCCCACCCGTGCAATTGCAGGGCCCGGCGATCGCAGGCAACGCCCCTCACGTCGAAAACCCGGGTTCGCCGTGACCCCTTTGCCGCCTGCTGAAAGACCTCGGCCCATCGGCGGTAGCGACGTGCCAGGTCCGCCACGGCTGCCTCGCGCGTGAGCTTGCCGTCGCGCAAGGCGACGAGCGGACCCCAGAATGTCGTTCGCCCCACGGCAAAGCCGATGAAGGCGGGAACGGCGGCCGCAGTCGGTGTGGCCGGCACGAGCAGTACGAACATGAACCGCGACGGACTTGCGTCGAGGTAGGTGAAAGGGCGCTGCAACGGTTCAGAGCAGGCCTGCCTCGTCGGGCAATTCGTTGCAGTCGCCCGTACGCGCCGGACAATGCTGCGCCAGGTGCTGGGCCACCGCGCTAAGCCGGCCACGGGGGCCCGCTTCGAATCCTCCATCTCGCGGCAGACCGAGCCACGCGGCGGACCCGGCCTTCGCGTGAAGTCTTGCACCCAGCTATCAAACACCCCAGCGGAGTCGTGCGCACATCTGTCCGACGGGCCATATGTTGCTCTCCTGGTGACTTGAGCAATGAGCATGACCGTCATGTGGGTCGCGAGTCCTCAATGCGCGACATCTCGGTTTCGCGTTTCAGATCGTCCGCCCAGTAGCTGCGCCGGCCATAGTGTTCGTAGAGGCTCGCCTCCCGATGACGGTCCAGGGGGTGCGGTGTGAACAAGGGCGGCGAGTCCATTGCGGTTGACAGCCAGCCGCCGGTGTCAACGACGAAGTAGCGGACGATCCAGGCTTCGTCGTCGGAAGGGAGATCCTTTGCGTGACCCACGACGCCTTCGGTGGCGCCGATGGCATTGCCCTCGGGATCTTCCATGTTGCGCAACATCGCTTCACTCCATCAGGTCTGCTGAATGGCGCGTCACGAATGTGCACGTGGCAGCGTGCGCCGTCTGTGTGTTACCGAACCCAGGGAGCTAACCCGCTTGCCGATAGGGCTGTGTTCGCCAATGCACACCGGCTTGGCGCGCATCGACGCGTCGGGGTAGTGGGCTGCCGCATGTTTGCGAAGCAGCGGCAGCCGCGCGTCGGAATGCTGATGGACGGCTGGCCGCGAAGACCCACCGTGCGTCACATCGAAACGTGACTTCATGGTGACCGCATCAATCGAATGTTCAATGCGGCAACGCACAGACAAGGCCGAAGCATGTCGCGCCCGGTGGCAGAGTGTCTGACCCAGTCAATCCCAATCTGATCGTGAAGTACGCTCTTGTGTCAGGCGTTCGCAGCACGATGAGGTTTCAGATGCCGCGCTTCGTCGAATGCTCCGGTCTTGCAGAGTCGGGTCGACCATGCCCTCGACGGCTGGAGTTTTTGTGGTGCAGCGTACAGACACCCCAGCACACCGAAGTTAGCGTGTAGGAGTGCAGAACTTGGCTTCAACCTCACTTCACCATCGAGGAAATAAATGCAAACAGAAACAATGAATGTGACCGGAATGACTTGCGGCGGATGCGTCAGCAAAGTGACTCAGGCACTGACAGCCGTGCCTGGCGTTGGGCATGTGGATGTATCGCTGCCCGGCAAGGCTTCCGTCGACTTCGACGAAAAGCTTACCTCTCGGGAGCGTCTGCAATCGGCCGTAAAGAAGGCTGGCTACGGGGTGGTGGCCGGCCAAGAAGCAACTTCAACTCGGACCAAGGGCGGATGCTGCGGCTGATCTCGTGAAGGTGTCGCGCTGCTTTCGGTGGCGGGGTTCCGTTTTTGGCGGCACCAGGCTTGCCGATGAAGAGGGCGACGGCACGGGCTGCTTCGATGCCGGCGCTGCGACCCTGGCGGCCGGTCTGGCTGACGGCCCCGTATTCGTCATCTCGGCCGGCTATCGGGTTGCTCCTGCCTCAATGGGAGGGAGGCTGGCGAGCGTGGCAGCATCGTGCTGACCAGCAACCTGCCGCTCCCGCCGTGGGCGAGCGCCCTCGCGGACGATCAGATCTTGACGGCGGCGACGGTGGATTGGCTGCTGCACCACGCTCACATCGTGCAGATTGCCGGCGAGAGCTACACGCCTCAAGAACAAGCGCAAGGCCTCAGGCGGTAAATCGAGGAAGCCAGGCGCGCCCGTGGAATGACCGAACGCCGCACCGCTCGGCCGATTCGGCGATCTCGATAGAGAAGAGGTCTCGGATTCGGGAGAGGGGCGCTGGCACTTCAGGCCGCGATCGACGAAGGGGGTGCCGGCGCCGGTCCTCAGCGCGGCGCTGTACGAGCGATTCAGCTCCCGCGGCGATGCCGGCTTCGCCAACCAGGTGCTTTCCGCGATGCGCCAGGAATTCGGCGGCCATGCCGAGAAGCCCGCCGAGGGACCCATCGTGCATGGCCTTCCTCCCGAGGGGTGAAGGTCGTGATCACCAGTGCCGGGCCATGTGGCGGAGATCAACCCCGACTAAGCGAACAGCGGCGCAAAATAACCGAATTCGCCGTTGACCCCTCGGCGCGAACCCCCGTTCATCTTCATGACAACTCTTCCGGAATTCGTTGGCCAATCGATCGAGGCGCTCAACAGCGATTGTTTCTGCATCAGCCTCGATAACGAGGCGCTTCGCTCGGCACTCGAATCGGAAATCGGTCAGCCGGGTCTCTTCGACCTGGTGCAGGAGCGTTGTCCCTATCTCTTTGCCGCCCGTCCCGTCTTCGTGTCGCACGCGAACATGTCGCGCATGACGCAGGTCGTGGGCGCCGTCGAGGAAGTTGTCGCGCTGCCAGCCTACCGTGCCGAGGTTCTCGCCAGATCGCCGACCATCGCGCGCCACGACCCGGGTGGCGCCAGGGGTGTCTTCTTCGGCTACGACTTTCACGTCGCCGAAAGCGCTTTCGGGTTAATCGAGATCAATACCAATGCCGGTGGCGCCATGCTCAATTCGGTGCTGGCGCGAGCACAACGCGCATGCTGCCCGGCGATCGATGGATTGATGTCCGTCTCTGGCACTGCCGACGCATTCGACGAGAGCATCGTGTCGATGTTCCATCAGGAGTGGTCGCTATCCGGTCACGGTCGTCCCTTACGCAGCATCGCCATCGTCGACGAGACACCCGAGCAGCAGTACCTATACCCGGAATTCCTGTTGTTCCAGCAACTCTTCCAACGCCATGGACTGCAGGCGGTCATTGCCGATCCATCGGAGCTCGCCCTTCGCGGGGGCCTGCTCTGGCACGGCGATTGCGCCATCGACCTGGTCTACAACCGCCTGACGGACTTCGTGCTCGCCGCTCCGGCCAGCGCCACGCTGCGGGATGCCTACCTCGAGCGTGCCGCCGTGCTCACGCCGCATCCCCAGGCGCATGCCTTGTACGCAGACAAGCGCAACCTCGCGTTGCTCGGCGACGCAGAGCGGCTCGAGGCGCTGGGGGTGCCGGCGGCAACGCGGGAAGTGCTGCTGGCCGGCATCCCGCACACCGAGGTGGTGGAGTCGGTACATGCCGAGCGCCTGTGGCGCGACCGCCGCCGGCTGTTCTTCAAGCCGACCGCCGGGTTCGGCAGCCGGGCCGCCTATCGGGGGGAGAAGGTAACGCGACGCGTCTGGGAAGAGATCATGGCCGGCAGCTATGTGGCGCAGGCCATGGTCGCGCCGGGCGAACGAGCGGTCGCGGCCCAAGCACCGTCGCAAACACTGAAGTTCGACTTGCGCGACTACGCCTACAACGGTGAGGTGCAGTGGGTGGCAGCGCGTCTCTACCAAGGCCAGACCACCAACTTCCGCACACCCGGAGGCGGCTTCGCGCCGGTCTACGAAGGGACGCAGGGTGCGCAGGCCGCTGCCTGCGCCGCGGCTTCGAACCGATGCGCAGCGGCATGACCGGCATCACATCAAGTACGGACGCCCTGCCCGACCCTGCCGTCACCCACGAGTCCCGGGTGTTCTGCCTGGACGCCGAGGGTGGCGTGCAGCCGATCGACCATGACCGATACGTCGCACTCGGCCGCGGCGAAACCAGCGTGCACGAGTTCGCCAGTCGCCGCTTTGTGTTGGTTGACTGGTACCTGCGCCTTATCGACGGTCGCCCGGACGCGGTCGTCAACGAAACCTGCAGCTGGGTGATGTTCGACTCCCACGGGTCGCTCGACCTGCACGCGGCCCATTCGATCACCGCTGAAGCTTCACCTGACGAGGCCCAGTGGGCACAGATCCGTGCGCTCGTGTTCGATGAACCTGCACTGTCACGGTGAGCGCCGAGCGGGCGCCAATTGCAGTTCCTCTCGGAGAGATCACGCTGAGCCGCCAGCATTGACAGTTGCGCGGCAAGTTCATCGAGAATGCTCGTCGATCATCGGGCACGTCGATGACGCCGGCCTTTACCGAGGGCCCGAAGGTCAGTAAAGGATTCGGCAGCGGATGGTCGCCGGCACATCGCACAGCGCGCGAAGCACGGGCCGGCTTCCCGTATTGTCGACGTCGATCACCACATAGCCGACTTCTTCGTTCGTGCTGAGGTACTGCGCCGCGATGTTGATCCCGGCAGCCGAGAGCCGCTCGTTGACCTGTGCCAGCACCCCCGGAACGTTCTTGTGGATATGCAACATCCGACTGCGCCCGGTGTGCTCGGGCAGCGCCACCTCCGGAAAGTTGACGGCCGAGGTCGTTGATCCATTGTTGTCATAGCGGATGAGCTTGGCAGCCACCTCCTTGCCGATATTGACCTGGGCTTCGGCGGTCGACCCGCCGATGTGCGGCGTGAGGATGACGTTGTCGAAGCGCATGAGCGGCGAGACGAACGAAGAATCGCTGCCTTGCGGCTCGCGAGGAAAGACGTCGATCGCGGCGCCGCGGAGATGGCGTCGCTCAAGTGCCGCGGCGAGTGCATCGATGTCGACCACGCTTCCGCGCGATGCATTGATCAAGTGACTGCCCAGCTTCATGGTAGCCAGTTGCGATGCGCCGATCATGTTCGCAGTTTCTGGCGTTTGCGGAACATGCAGGCTGACGACGTCGGCGGCGGCCAACAACTCGTCGAGACTGGCGGCCTCGCTGGCGTTGCCCAGCGAGAGCTTGGCCTCGATGTCGTGGAACATCACGCGCATGCCGAGCTGCTCGGCCAGAACGCCGATCTGCGTACCGATATGACCGTAGCCGACGATGCCGAGCGTCTTGCCGCGCACCTCATACGAATGCACCGCGCTCTTGACCCAGCCGCCGCGGTGCAGCACCGCGTTCTTCTCGGGGATGCCGCGCATCAGCATGATGATCTGGGCGAGCACCAGTTCGGCAACGCTGCGGGTGTTCGAGAACGGCGCGTTGAAGACCGGGATGCCCAGCCGCATCGCCGCCTTCAGGTCGACCTGATTGGTGCCGATGCAGAAGCAACCGACGGTGGCCAGTAGCGACGCATGCTGCAGCACCTCGGACGTCAGCTGGGTCCGTGAACGGATTCCCAGGAAGTGCGCTTCGGCGACAGCCGATAGCAGCTCCGCTCCCGACAATGCCTCCGAGTGGGTGACGATCCTCGTGTAGCCGTCTCGCCGCAGCGCGTCAGCGGCGGAAGAGTGGATCCCTTCGAGCAGCACCGCCAGAAGTTCACCCTTCGGAATCGGTCGGTCAAGCGATGCCGCGATCATGGCGACGCGAGCTTTGCGCTTCCCAAGCGCCGGTTGCGAATCTGCGGCATGTCTTTCCGGTGCTCCTCGATGTACCCGCAGTCCCGAATCAGTTGCGCGGCCAGGGATTGCCTCGCGACGGCTCGTTCAATAGAGGTGATATCGCGGTAGGTTGATCGTGAAGACACAGCCGATGCCAGGCACGTCCCGCGCGCTCAGTGTTCCGCTCTGCGACTCAACGCTCTGCCGGGCAATGGACAGCCCAAGCCCGATGCCCGACCTGTCGCTCCCGTGCTGTGCAAAAGGCGCAAATGTCGATGCGGTCATTGCAACAGGGAGTCCTCCGCAATGGTCGCTCACGTCGATCAGGATGCGTTCTTGCAGCGCATAGGCTTTCAACGTCACCTGGGTGTGAGGATGGGTGAACTTGAAAGCGTTTCGCAACAGATTGGACAGTGCTTCCATGATGAGATCTCGGTCCGCGTAGATCCCGAGAAGCGTGTCGACTTCAGAGGCGGCAAAAGTGCACCCTTGCGCGCCGGCCATAAGTTCGGCACCCGCCTTCGCCTCTTCGATGAGCGCGGCGAGCGAAAAGATGGAGTGTTTTGGACCACCTCCGGCGGTGAAGCGAACCTCACTGAGAGCGCGATCAACCAGACTTCCGAGCGTCGTGAGGCTCCGTTTGAGCACGGTGCCGGTCGCGCCGGCTACAGGTAGCGTTCCGGCTTCCAGAGCGCGGAGCGCAAGGTTGGCAACGCTGAGTGCGTTGCGCAGCTCGTGCGCCAGGAAGCCAAGCCGTTCATTGGCATCCAGTGTTTGCCGTCGCGCGAGTACAGCTTCCCTTTCGAAGCTGAATTCTTTGACTGCATCGGCCACCGCATCGTCCAGGCAGCGGTTCAGGGTCCGAAACTCGTCGACGGCGAACGGGGCGTCCCTCTCATAGGCCAGATCGGTGATGGACTGACATAGGTCGCCATAGTCGTGGACGACCTGATCGACGGTGTATCCCAGCGTCAGCATCTCTTTGCCGTGCGCGGTTGCGCTGATCGCCATTTCTGACCGCTCCAGCGTCGCACCGGCGGAGTGTCCCGAGATCCTGACGCTTTCTTCGCTTTCGCCACCCTGCTCGGCTTGCAGCGTCCTCGTCAGTTGATCGAGAAACATCGGAATGCCGTTCTGGAGCTGCTCCGCTGTGGCAACCCGCTCGGGGCGCATGGCCACTTTGGCCTTGCAGCGCGCGATCAGATCAGCGCGATTGTTCGCCAGGAAGTTATGCATCATGACGGACGGGTGCCTCCTGTAATGTTCTGTTGTAAACCCCCTTTGACACGCACGACGGTCAGGATGGGGCCCAAGCGGGGTGGCGCGGCAAGGGGGTACTCCGCGAGGCAGCCGTGTCGTGCGTTATCTCCCGCACGGGGGCAGAGAATGACGCAAAGCATCGCAACCGTCTGTGCGTCAACGCTCTATGCAACCGACGATTGGGCAGACGGTGGCTGGAAATAGCTGACTTGCCGCCTGGACCTGCCCCCCGCTCTCCTCCAGGACGTCAAATCAAGGCGGGCTCCAAAGCAAGAGGATCATCAAGGTGGGGGCCAGGATCGCGACCACGACGCTGATTGGACGTGGCGCCACAAAGGCTAGAACCCCGTCGATCCGACTTAGCAAATCGAACCACTTGCCTTTCGCGGTTTTGCACTCCTGCGCGTGGCCGTTGAGACTCTCAAAAGCCGGCGGCAGCGTTAGTGGATCGTCGCTCGACGAGGATGTATCCCACCGCGCTCTTGACTCAGGTTTTCCGGGTTCTGCTCTGACACTCATAGCCCACTCTGCGTTTTGCCCCGGGCACCGTCTGTGCGCTATGACACTTAGCAATGGCCGCACCCGTCAAGCCTTTAGGCCATGGTCCCCCAAGGCATCCTGAGTCCGATGCTTCTTCTGCAAGCTTGAAGTTGGATTCCCTTCGACGCCTACGACACCGGCCGCCGAAAGCCGTCATGAGATGCAAGGCCGGGAACGTCGGGGTTTAGGTCGCGGAAGGACTCGGACCCTCGCAGTTTCGCAACGCCAGCCCAGTCCCCTGGCTCTCGGGGCTTCCAGCGAAAGTCACATAGTTCCGCCCCGGAGGCAATCGTTCCGGTGCGATGCAATTGTCCGCCCCACTTCTCCGCCAGGGGAAAATCAAGCCGGCAGAAGGTCTGGACGCACAGTTCGGAAGCATCGTGCCTTGCGAAGAACTCTGCCACCGGGCACTTGATGCAATCGAACGCGATCGAGCCGTCGGTGCTCATGACATCGCGCCATACGTAGCTCGGCGCGCCGAATGGAAATGTTCGAAACAGGTCAGTAGCCAGCTTAAGGCGCTTGTGCGGATCGCGCGTCACCGCGCTCGCGACCACCAGCGGGATCTCGCCCATCTGAACGTAGATCCTCCAGCCGATGTCGTAGATCAGGCGATGCGACTCGGCCGCCGAGGTTCCGTGTCGAAGCAGGACTTCGTGCAAGGCGAGTGTGGCGGCCGCCAAATGGGTCGTGAAAACCGCGCCGACAGTCGGCTGGATCGCAATAGACGGTTCCAGTTCGTAGTAGCGATCCCACGCCTGCTTCAGAAGATCGCCGGTCGACTCGCCGAGCGGCGTGACCTTCAAGACCGCTCGAGCATGCGGCTCGATGAGCGTCTGCCACAAGCCGCCTCGCTCGAGCGAACGCTGCAGCACACCGTCGAATTGGCTACGCAACGCGTTGAAGAGCTCGACCGTCGCGTTCCAGTCCCAGGTCTCGTCCACGGCTTGCGGTGGCAGGAACTCCCCCAAGAGCAGGAGTTCGGGCACGAGTTGCGAAACGCGCCGCTTGAGAAGATCGAGTGACGCCGTGCGGGCAGCGTACTCGCGGGCGATGAACGGCCGGGACAACTCCTCGAATCGCGCGTCGGGAGCAAGCACGAAGATCAATGATTCGGCGGTGGTGAGTGCCTTGGCATGCAACATCAGTTCACTTGGAAAGACGAACCCGTACTCGTATCCCGCCTTCATCATCTCCAGGTAGACCTTCGTGAAGCTCATCTCGCTCAAGCGGGACGCATAGAACTTCGTTGCAAGCACTTCAAAACGGGCGAAGAAGGCCTCCTCGTTCGCCTCCGGCAACTTGCGCGTCTCGGCCTTGAAGTGGTGGAAGGCGCGGCGGGTCTGGCGTTGAACGACGGCGAACCAGTACAGGATGAACCGGTCGCGTTGCGACGCGGAGAGTTCTCCATACATCCCGAAATCGAGCAAGGTGAAGGTGCCGTCGGGGTGGAAGAAGATGTTGCCCGGATGGAGGTCGGCGTGAAAGAGGCCGTCGGAGACGAACATCTGGAGCAGGACGTCGACGAGCAACGTGACCAGGCGCTCCCGTGGCTTGTCGCCGAGAGAACTGGCGGCTTCGCGAAGGCGCAGGCCCTCGACCCAATCCATGGTGAGCAGGCGTTGGCTGGTATGGCTGAAGTGGACCCTCGGGAATTTGACGTCGGCCCGGCCAGCAAAGTTGGCTCGAAAGCGATCGATGACCCGGCCTTCCTGGGCGAAGTCCAGCTCTCGTAGCGTGTAGCGGCGGAACTCGGAGAAGAAGTCGAGCAGATTCGTGCGTTGCATGCGCCGCGGTGCCACGCGGTAGAGCAATCGCAGTCCCAAGGCCATTGCGTCTAGATCACGACCCACCAAACGGTCCAGGTGCGGCCGCTGGACCTTGACGGCAACTGCCGTTCCGTCCGGGAGCGTTGCCCGATGGACCTGTGCCAGCGAGGCTGCGGCGACGGGCACTTCGTCGAAAGACGCGAACAGCTCTTCGACAGTCTTGCCGAGGGCGCTCTCGACGGTGATGCGTATCGTCGCTGACGGCACTCTGGGCCCCTTCTCCTGCAGGGCCGAAAGCGCCTCGACGTAGGCTGGGGGCAGCATGTCCGGGCGGGTGCTCAGCACCTGGCCCAATTTGACGAATGCCGGGCCGAGCGCTACCAGGCGCGCGGCGAACTCGGCTGGCGCTCCGATATTTGCCGCACCCCTGGAGAATCGACGCAGCGTTCGGTACTCGCGCAACACCACCCAACAGATGACCGCCAGCCGCGAGAGATTTTCCATTGCGCTGCTTGTTGGTGCACCGTCGGTCTTCCCCATCAACCGACGAACGCCCCGCTCCTCTGAGCGGATCCAGGCCTGACGACGAGTGCCGTCAAGCTGCGGCGGTTCCACCGCCCCAGCGCCAGTTGCGAATCTCCGGCATGTCTTCGCCGTGCTCTTCGATGTACGCCCCGTGCCGGATCAACTGCTCGGCCAAGTATTGCTTCGCTTCCGCCGCGGCACCAGCCTGGAGTCCAGGCACACGATCGATCACGTCGCCCGCCAGGTGATAGCGGTCGAGGTCGTTCAGAACCGTCATGTCGAAGGGCGTCGTCGTGGTGCCCTCTTCCTTGAAGCCGTGCACGTGCAGATTCGCGTGATTGGTGCGGCGGTAGGCGAGGCGGTGAATCAACGTCGGATAGCCATGGAACGCAAAGACGATCGGCTTGTCAAGCGTGAAGAGCCTGTCGAAGTCGGCGTCGCTGAGGCCGTGCGGATGCTCGCTCTCTGGCTGCAGCTTCATCAGGTCGACGATGTTGATGACACGGATCTTCAAGTCGACGAGGCGCTCGCGCAGGATTTCGACCGCGGCAAGCGTCTCCAGCGTCGGCACGTCGCCGCAGCACGCCATCACGACGTCGGGCTCGCCGCCACCGTCACTGCCGGCCCACTCCCAGATACCGAGACCCGCACTGCAGTGGAGGACGGCCGCCGCCATGCCGAGCCATTGCGGCGACGGCTGCTTGCCGGCGACCACGACATTGACGTAGTCACGGCTGCGCAGGCAGTGGTCGGTGACCGAGAGCAGCGTGTTGGCGTCGGGCGGCAGATAAACGCGCACGACATCGGCCCGCTTGTTGATGACATGGTCGATGAAGGCCGGATCTTGGTGGCTGAAGCCGTTGTGGTCCTGGCGCCAGACGTGCGACGAAAGCAGGATGTTCAAGGAAGCGATCGGCCGGCGCCAGGCGATTCGGCGTGTCACCTCCAGCCATTTGGCGTGCTGGTTGAACATCGAATCGATGATGTGGATAAACGCCTCGTAGCAGGAGAAGAAGCCGTGGCGCCCGGTCAGCAGATAGCCTTCGAGCCAGCCCTCGCACTGGTGCTCGCTGAGCATCTCCATCACCCGCCCGTCGGGCGCGATGTGGTCGTCGCCGAGCAGGATTTCGGCCGTCGAACAGCGATTCGTCACCTCGAACACGGCATTCCAGCGATTCGATGACGTCTCGTCCGGGCTGAAGATGCGAAAGTTCTTGTCCTCGGCGTTGCGCCGCAGGACATCGCGGAGGAATGCGCCTTGAACACGCGTCGCCTCGCCGTCGGAGGCGCCTGGACGGCGCACCTCGACGGCGTAATCACGAAAGTCGGGCAGTGCCAGGTCGCGCAGCAGCAGGCCGCCGTTGGCGTGCGGGTTCGCGCCCATCCGCCGCTCGCCCGTCGGCGCGAGCTCGGCCAGCTCGGCAATGAGCCTCCCGCCGCTGTCGAACAACTCGTCGGCCTTGTAGCTGCGCATCCAGCGTTCGAGAATCTGCAGATGCTCGGGCTTGGACGCCAGGTCCGCGACCGGCACCTGGTGGGCGCGGAACGTTCCCTCGACGGGCAGGCCATCGACGATCTTCGGTCCGGTCCAGCCCTTCGGAGAAATCAGGATGATCATCGGCCAGCGCGGCCGCCGCGTGAAGCCGTTCGTGCGAGCGTCGTTCTGGATATCCCGGATCTCGGCAATGATTCGGTCGAGCGTCTCGGCCATCAGCCGATGCATCGCCATCGGGTCGTCGCCCTCGACGAAGTGCGGCTCGTAGCCATAGCCGCGAAAAAGCATCTCGAGCTCGTCGCGGGGGATGCGCGCCAGTACCGTCGGGCCGGCGATCTTGTAGCCGTTCAGATGCAGGATCGGCAGCACGGCGCCGTCGCGCTCAGGGTTCAGGAACTTGTTCGAATGCCAGCTCGTGGCAAGCGGCGCGGTTTCGGCCTCGCCATCGCCGACCACGCACACCACCAGGAGATCGGGGTTGTCGAACGCGGCGCCGAATGCGTGCGACAGGCAGTACCCGAGCTCGCCCCCCTCGTTGATGGACCCCGGAGTTTGTGGCGCGACGTGGCTCGGAATGCCGCCGGGAAAGGAGAACTGCTTGAAGAGCCTCTGCATCCCGGCTGCGTCGCGCGAGATGTCTGGGTAGAACTCGCTGTAAGAACCCTCGAGCCAGGTGTTGGCGACCAAGCCGGGGCCGCCGTGTCCGGGCCCGGTGACGTCGATCACGTTCAGGTCGTACTGCCGGATGATTCGGTTCAGGTGCACGTAGACGAAATTCAATCCTGGTGTCGTGCCCCAGTGGCCGAGCAGGCGCGGCTTGACGTGCGCCAATGTCAGCGGCTCCTTCAGCAAGGCGTTGTCCTTGAGATAGATCTGACCGACCGACAAGTAGTTAGCCGCGCGCCAATAGGCGTTCATTCGGCGCAGCAGATCGGCCGACAGCGGGCCGTCGGCAGCTTGCACCGGCAAAGTCTGGGTCATTGTTGGGGTTCCTTCTCGAGAGGCAGGCCGAGCACCACGGCGACGCTGCGCGCGATCGTCGACTCTTCGTCGGTGCGGATCACGCGCACCGTCACGCCGGCGGTGCTGGCGGAAATGACGGCGGCGTTGTCGGCGTTTCGAGTGCCATCAAGGTCGATGCCAAGAAAACCGAGACCGGCGCAGATCCGCCAACGCGCCTCGGCTGCGTTCTCGCCGATGCCGCCGCTGAAGACCAGCGTGTCGATTCCGCCGAGCGCTGCGGCATAGGAGCCGATCCATTTCTTCACCTGATAGCAAAACAGTTCGACGGCCTCGGCGGCACGAATATCTTGAGACTGCCGCTCCAGCAGATCGCGCATGTCGGCACTGGACTCAGAGACGCCCAGCAGGCCCGACTGCGAATTGAGGAGATCGTTGAGCTGCTCGGCGCTGAGCTGTTCGGTCTTGGCCAGGTACCAGAGCAGACCGGGATCGACGTCACCGGACCGTGTCCCCATCGGCACGCCGCCACTCGGCGTGAAACCCATGCTGGTATCAACCGGCCGGCCCTCGTGCACGGCAGCCAGGCTGGCACCGTTGCCCAGGTGCGCGAGGACGATGCGCCCGCGCGCCGCTGCAGCCCCATCCAGCCGCGCCAGTTCGCCCATCAGGAACTCGTATGACAAACCGTGAAAGCCGAAGCGCCTCACGCCCTGCGCCTCGTAGCGGCGCGGGATCGGCAACAAAGTCGCGACGCGCGGCATGGCGTCGTGAAAGGCCGTGTCGAAGCAGGCCACCTGCGGCAGGTCGGGGCACCGTTGCTTGACCGCCTCGATGAGTGCGATTTCGCGCTGCAGATGCTCGACGTCGAACGGGCTGAGCTGGCGCAGGCGCTCGATCATTGCATCGCTGATCCTCTCCGGCTGCGAATACGTCGGCGCACCGCGGACGATCCGGTGCCCTGCGGCAGTCAGCGTCTTGAGGCCGCGCTGGTCGAGCCAGTCCAGCAACGCTCGGGAGGCGGCGGCGTGATCGGGCGCGTCGAGCGAGCGCGAGCGAATGTCGGCGGGCTCCGGGCCCGTTGTATTGAACGTCGGCCGGCTCGAGCCGATGCGCTCGATGTGGCCCGCGACGAGCCGGCGCAGCGACGATTCCGCCCCGAACACCGCGAACTTGATACTCGACGAGCCCGCATTGACGACGAGAATGGCTGGACCGCCGCCTGGCACCCGCCCTGCGGATGGTCTAGATGTAATACGCGGCAAGCCCATACGAATCGTGGAGTCGCGTTTCGTACTCGCGGTCGATAGTGGCCGAATCGTCGTACTCCGGACTGGCCTTGACGGCCTCGCGCGACAGGCTCGTGAAGACCTTGCGGTCGGCCCAGTCGATGCGGTCGATCCAGCGCGTCGAGACCAGGACCTTTCTGCCGCCTGGCCACCAGTTGCGGGTGTCGACGACCAGATAACGGATCGCCCACGACGCATCGTCGAAGATGAAATCCTGCACATGACCGATGCCGTCGTCGCTCGCCTGGACGTGATAGCCGGTCACGCTTTCCGTGCTGCGCAGATGGACGTCTTGCAAGGTCGCCTCGGGCGCGTCGCGCCAGCGCTCCGTTGCACCGGCCGCTTCGCCGGGCGCCGGGTGCAAGGGCAAGACAGGGTAGGCGCTGATCCCCCACAGGTCGCCCCCGTACCAGTAGTCTCCGTAGCCATAGTAGTCGCGATACTCGAACTCGTGCTGTCGCGACACCGGTTTATGCGTGTCGATGTCGGGACTCGCCTCGACCTGTCCCCGGGTCAGAGAAACCGCGACAACGCCATCACTGCCGATGGGGGCCTTCACGGAATATGGCGAAATCAGCACCCCGCGGCCCAACAGCCAGTTTCCGGTGTTGACGACGAGATACCGGATCGCCCAGCCCTCGTCGTCGAAGTAGGCATCCTTGACGTGGCCGATGGTTCCATCGGTCGCATCGACCGTGGATCCGCTTAACGTGCCTGCTTGGCGCAACATGATCCACACTCCTGCCGACCGTGCGGCCCTTTGAAAATCAACCACATTCCAGCGTGCCCGTGGCGCGCATGTCGGTCTGTGCGGTAGCACGCATTCACGACGTTCGCACCGGCTTCTCGCATCGGCCCAAAGCGGTGGCTGCAGCGATCAGTCATAAGGCGTTCAGTGCGCCAACGCGCAGAGTAAGATCGTTCCAGCGTCACAGTTGCTGCAGGGCAAAGGAGGCCTGCCGTGCCCACAGTCCTGGACCAAACATCGACCGCCTGCTGGCGCCTTTGCCCGCTGCCGAATGGCAGCGCTGGCTGCCGCGGCTTGAACACATGGACATGCCGCTCGACGAGGTCCCTCGCGAGTCGGGCGACACGCTGAGCCATGTCGACTTCCCGATACGTCGATCGTCTCGCTGCTTTGCCTCGGGGAGAACGGCCCGTCGGCCGGGATTGGCATGGTCGGCAAAAAGGGCCTCATTCGCGGTTCGATCGCACTAACCTTCACCTTGAAGGACATGAAAGGAACTGCTCGCCATCATTAGCGACCGCGGCTACTTGCCATTCCCCAGAGCCCGCATCGGTGATGAAGAAGTCCGCACGAGCGAAGCTCTTGAGACCGTGAGGCCTACGAAGCGTGGCTTGGGGAAGCACTTGCGGAACGCCCTTCGCTGGCCCGAACTCACCCTCGCCGGCTTCGCGTTCCTGCTGAATTTTCCATGGGAGATGATCCAGTCGCCGCTATTCGAAGGCATGGGCAGCATGCCGCACCGCAACGCAGTGCAGTACTGCACGCGCGCAGCCTTCGGCGATGCGGGGATCATGGTCATCGCCTTCTGGATCGTCGCGGCGGCATCCGGCAGTGGCCGCGGCTGGCTGCAGCAGTCGGGACGCATGCCGATCACCATTTTCGTGATCATCGGTGTGCTGATCTCGACCGCCATCGAGATGCTCGCCACCAGCGGACGGTGGCCCGAGGGATGGACCTACACAGCCGACATGCCAGTCTTGTGGGGTGTGAACGTCGGCCTGGTTCCCGTCATCCAGTGGATCATCCTGCCCCCGGCGGCCGTGCTGCTCACGCGACGTCAATTGCGAGCGCGATGATGCTCGACCCGATGTATCGAAGCCTGGAACCGGTGATCAGCAGCCTCCAACCCGAGGCTCGGCCGACTCATCTCGACAAGCTGTTCACGGAGGGCGACGCACTGTACGAAGCGATGCTCGCGTCGATCGATAGCGCCACCACCGTCGTGCGCATGGAAAGCTACATCTTCGCCAGCGACGAGATCGGCTGGCGGTTCGCCCGTGCGCTGGCGAGCAGCGCCGCCGCAGGCGTCGACGTCCGGGTGCATCTGGACGCGGCAGGCGCGTGGGGCAGCACGTCGTCTTCGCTGCAGCGATTCCTGCGCAGCCACGGCGTGCATCTGCGATGGTTCCATCGCTGGAGTTGGCGTGAACCGCTGCGCTACAACCGGAGGAGCCACCGCAAGCTGCTCGTTGTCGACGACCGTGTCGCGTACATCGGCGGATTCAACATTCACCGGGAGAGCTCGCGTCAGTGCTACGGCGAGTCGCGGTGGCGAGACACGCACGCGGAAGTTTCGGGTCCACTGGCGGGCGATGCGGCGCGGCTGTTCGACGCGTTCTGGCGTGGGCACCGCCGCTGGACGCCCGTTCAGCGCGGCGTAGGCGACCTCCAGCTCGTCTCGAACCACACGCGAGCCTGCCGCCATCGGATTCGCTGCCTCTACGCCGAGGCGTTCGAATCGGCCAGCGAGCACGTCTATCTCACGACGCCCTACTTCGTTCCCGACCTGTCCACCCTGCGCCAGCTGATGGCCTGTGCGCGTCGGGGCGTCGACGTGCGATTGCTGGTCCCGGCGAAGAGCGACGTGCCGATCACGCGATGGGCGGCGCACGCGTTCTACGCGTCGCTCCTCTCTGCCGGCGTGCGAATCTACGAGTACCTGCCCCGCATGCTGCACGCAAAAACCGTCGTGGTCGACCGACGATGGGCGACGCTCGGGAGCGCCAACCTCGACTACCGCAGCTTCTTTCTCAACTACGAGCTGCTTCTCGCGATGACCGCGCCCGGTGATTGCGAGGCGCTGGTCCGGCAGTTCTGCGAGGACGCATCGACATCGCGCCGGATCCTTGGCGACAGGTGGTCTGGGCGATCCTGGACGAACCTGCCGCTCGAAGCCATCGGACGAGTTTTGCGCCGCTGGCTCTAGCAGGCTGTTGAAAAAGGAGTTTGAGTGGGTCGCGAGCCGCGGTTTAGGGGTCATCAAACCCTTCACCTGCACGAGAAAGTGGCCTGCAGGCCGTTCTACGGGGTCGGCTGAAGTGAGAAGTGGAAGCCGTCTTCGTTTTTCAACAGCCTGCTAGACGATAAACCTGGAGAACGACGATGAAGACGAAGGACATCATGACGACCTCCGTCATCTCGGTGACGCCGGAGACGAGCGTGCCGGACGTGGCACGGCTGCTTCTCGGACGTCACATCAGCGCTGTACCGGTGTGCGACGCCGGCGGCCACCTGGTGGCGCTGATGATGTTCAACCGCCGAAATGGTCTACCGGGTTGACCGTGCGCGGGGTGTGCCGCGGGTCGTGCTTCTCGAACGCGCTGGCGAGCGAGCGCTCGAGCTTGCGCAGGGCGCCCTGGATGGCCTGATGCGCCGTACCGGCGCGATCCTTGACAACGACCGGCTCGAGCCCGACCGGCCGCGCCTCCAGCGTGCAGTGAATATCGTCCGGACCCACCTTGCTGGCGCCGTTCGCGTCGGTCAGGTGGGCCTCGACGCGGGTGATTCGCTCGCCGTAATGGCCCAGCGCGTCCTTCACGACCGACTCCAGGTGCTCGGACATGGCCTGACGCCCATCGATGTGGGGATCCGTGTTCAGCAGAACTTGCATCGTTCAGTCGAGGTGTTGTTGCGGATGAGCGGGCGGGCACTTCGCCATAGGTCAGCGCGCGCCCTTGTGATCCTTCTGCCCGGTGTTGTTATGCCGCCCTGCGACTTCGCTCTCTTCGGCCTTTTCCCTGGGCAGGTTTTCATCCCGCAAGGGGGCGGGATGGGCGTATCCGCGCTTGTGCAGCGTGCCTGCAATCCGCTTGGTCTGGGGCGCGGCTGTCGAGTCGATCGTCATGAGGGTTCAAGTGAATTGGTGGTGGACGCACCTTACCCGTCGCAGCCTCGAGGTTCCGTTCGGTAGCCCACAT
>JBDTPG010000025.1:0-27706 GCA_039932815.1 Caldimonas sp. | reverse complement strand
GCCTCGCGGATCGCTTCGCGGAGTGAGTGGCGCTGGATCATTCGCGCAGGGTACCCTGAAATTCCTGCTTTTGATACGGGGTTTTCAAGGCAAGCCGGTCGGCCCTGCCAATGGGACCTGGCCGGTCGACGGCCGAATCGGGCTCTGGGGTGTAAGGCGGCGAGCGCCAGGGATGTCTTCGCCGCAGGCGCTGATGTCGGCGAGGTCAGCGAGCGCCGATGGCGTCCAGGGGCCGCGGCATCTCCACCATCATCGATCGGAAGCGGACCCAAGAGCGTCAACGTCAGAGGTCCGCAAATCGCTGCAAGGAAGTTTGGCCGTCTTGAGGTTGCCGGCCGCGTGGTGAGCGTCGCCGGCGGCGGAGTTTCTTGCGCGCGGGATGCGCGCGGGGCAGGAGGCCCACCGCACGGGCGAGTACGTCGAGGCCCATGTCGTCGTCGACGCGCTGCAGCGCAAGCTCGACGCCGCTCGCAAAGGCGCGGGCAAGACGCGCGGAAAGTGAGTTTCCGGGTTCGCCTGACGCGCGAGGCGCAGGCCGATCTCGCTTTACGTGTCGCAAGGCAGGCAGCAGTGCGTTCCTGCGCGAGCTGATCATCCCGTTCGGACGAAGCGGTTATGTGGCGCTGTTCGAGATCGAGGACCCCGCGAGCGTGTTGATCGTCGCGGTGCGGCCTCAGCTCGAGGACGACTACCACTGAAGTACGGCGGTACCGACTCCGCCGCTTGGTCAAGTCTCGTCCTTCTCCCAGAACGTTGTCGTGCGCGCCCTCCGCCCGGGATTCGAGTCAGCCTCGCTCCTCGAACACGATCGCCACGCCGTGCGCTTCGTCCGCGGCGACCACCGAGGCGCCGTCGGCGAGTCGCACGGGGTTGAAGCCGCCGCGACGCAGGGCCACCTCGGCCTCGGCCGCGTCGGCGACGCGGAGGCGCAACGCCTGCACGGCGGGTGCGCTCCGGCGCGACAGCGCGGCCGCGCCGAGCTGACGGTCGAGAGCGGCCCGGGGATGGAACGTGAGGCTCGCGGCGCCCAGCGCGACCCGTCGGCCTTCCGCGGTCGCCTCGGGTGCGGCCTCCAGCAGGCGGCCGAACGCATCGGCTGCGGCGAGCGGGTCGTCGACGGCGAAATCGATCCCGGCGATGCCGACTGCGCCGACCGGATGACGTTGGTACTCGGAGCGCCAGACGAGCTCGGGCGTGAAGTGCTGGCAGAGAAAGGTGCGGCAGCCGGGCGTCGCGTCGACCGGAAGCTGCACCACGCGAAAGCGCGCATCGCGCGCGCCCCCCGCGAGCTCGACCGGGCGCGAGAAGTCGACCGGCGCGTCGGCGTCGATGCCCGAGGCGACGAGGCTGCGTTGCGCGGCCTCGGCATCGTCGGTGGCGATCGCGACGGCAGCGGCGCCTTCCGATTCGGCGAGAAAGCGCGAGAAGTACGTAGTCACCGGATGCGGTGTCGCGACGGCCAGCAGCTCGACGTAGTCGCTGCCGAGCATCAGGCAGTGGTTGCGCGTGCCGATCGAGTGCGCGCCCCGCGGCGTGAGCGTGAAGCCGAGCCGCGTGTACGTCTCGGCCGCGGCGTCGATGTCGTGGACGAGGATGACGACGTGGTCGAGTCCGAGCAGGTTCTTTCGCATGTCGACTCCTAGTCGCGCAAGGTCTCGGCCTGCGCGCCCTTGCGCATCGCCGGCAAGGCCAGCGTCAGCAGGACGAACACGCCAGTCGCGAGCTTCAGGTCGGCCGGCTTCAGGCCGATCGAGAGCCCGAGGGAAACGATCTGGTAGTACACGAGCGAGCCCAGCACCGGCGCGGCGACCTGCCGCGCGACCGAGTCGCGCCCGATCAGCGTTTCGCCGATGATCAGCGCCGCCAGGCCGGTGATCAGCACGCCGAAACCCATCTGCACGTCGGCGAAGCCCTGCAGTTGCACGACCACGGCGCCGGCGAGCCCCGACAGGCCGTTCGCCAGCGCGAGCCCGGCGACGATCCAGGTCCAGGGATGGATGCGCAGCGATGGCGCCAGCGCGGCATTGACGCCGACCGCGCGCAGGCTGAGGCCCGCCTCGGTGCGCAGGAACCAGTGCAGCGTGGCCAGCACCGCCAGCATCAGCACCGCGAAGGCGATCAGCTGGTAGCCGACGTTTGTGACCAGCGCCGGCGAGATCACCGAGAGCACCGTCTCGTTCGCCAGCAGCGCGACGTTGGCCCTGCCGAGCACGCGCAGGTTGACGCTGTATAGGATCGTCATCACCAGGATGCCGGCGAGCAGCGTGTTGATGCGAAAGCGCAGGTGGATGAGCGCGGTCGACGCGCCGGCCGCCATGCCGCCGGCGACCGCGCCGAGCGTGGCCACGAGGGGATGGACGCCGGCGAGGAGCAGCACCGCGCAGATGCAGCCGCCGAGCGGAAAGCTGCCTTCCGCGCTGAGATCGGGGAACGACAGCAGGCGAAACGGCACCATCACCCCGAGGGCGATGAACGCGTAGAGCAGCCCCTGCACCAGCGTCACCGGCACCAGATTCCAGAAGGCGGCGCCGATCTCGGCCATCAGGCGAGGAGCAGCTTGTCGTCGGCGAGGTGGAAGCGGCGCACCAGCGACTCGACCGTGAGCTGCCGCTTGTCGTCGCCGGCGAGGTCGAGCCGCACGCGGCCGGCGTCGAGCATGACGAGCCGCTCGCCGTACGAGATCGCCTGCTGCATGTTGTGCGTGACCATCAGCGTCGTCAGCCGCGCCGCGGCGATCGCGCGCAGCGTCGCCTGCATCACCAGCTCGGCGGTGCGCGGATCGAGGGCCGCGGTGTGCTCGTCGAGGAGCAGCACGCGCGGCGGGTTGAGCACGGCCATGGCCAGCGCGAGCACCTGGCGCTGCCCGCCGGAGAGCTGGCCGACGCGCGCGCCGAGCCGGCTTTCCAGGCCGAGGCCGAAGCCGGCGAGCGTTTCCGCGTAACGCGCGCGGCGCCTGCCGTCGAGCGCCGGCGCCAGGCCGCGGCCCTGGCTGCGCAGGTCGGCCAGGACCAGGTTTTCCTCGATCGTCATCGTCGCCAGCGTGCCGCGCTGCGGATCCTGGACGACGCGCGCGATCAGCCCCGCCCGGCCGTGCTCGGAACGCCGGGTCACGTCCTGCCCGTCGATCAGGACGCGGCCGGCGTCGGGCGCGAGCTGGCCCGAGACGACGTTCAGCAGGCTCGACTTGCCCGAGCCGTTGGAGCCGACGACGACGACGAAGGCGCCGTCGCCGAGGTCGAGCGATATGCCGTCGAGGGCGACGCGTTCGTCCGCGGTGCCGCGGTGGAAGGCCTTGGTGATGCCCTGCAGGCCGAGCGACATCGAGTCAGTCGACAACGCCTGACTGCAGCGCTTGCGGAATCTCGAGGTTCCATTGAGCGGCCTGCTTGCGGCTGACGACCATCGTGTAGTCGGCCGGCGTCGGCCGCCACGGCGCGATCGCCGAAGGCTTCTCGCCGTTCAGTATGCGCACCGCGATCTTGCCGGCCGCCGCGCCCATGCGCTCGTAGGAGAGGGCGTGCGCGGCCAGGAACGAGCCGTTGCGAACGGGCGTGTCGAGCGTGTTGATGGCCGGCAGGCCGATCCGTTGCGCCGTCGCGGCGATCACCGGCAGGCTCGTCTGCAGCAGGTTCGACTGGATGATGAAGAGCACGTCGACCTTGTCCTTCAGCGTCTGCAGCCGCTGGGCGATGTCGTTCGTGCTGTCGATGCCGACCTCGACGACCTCGAGCCCCGCCTTCGCCGCCGCGGCGCGCATCTCGGCGATGTTGGTCTTGTCGTTGTCCTCGGCGGGGTTGTAGGGCACGCCGATGCGCCTGGCCTTCGGCATCAGCTGCTTGACGAAGGCGAGCGAGGCGTTGAAGTCGGGATAGAGCGTGGCGCCGGTGTGCGTCGCCGAGCCGCCCTGCCACGACGGCACGACCTGCGCCACGACCGGATCGACCACCGACATGAAGACGATCGGGATCGACTTGTCGGTGACGACGCGCAACGACGACTGCGCCACCGGCGTCGTCACCGCCAGGATCAGCGCCGGCTTCTTCGCCTGGGCGTTGGTCAGCAGTTGCGGGATGAGAGTGCGGTCGAAGTTGATGTGCTGGTCGTCGTAGGCGACGTCCTTGCCCTCGACCAGCCCGGCGCGCCGCACTTCGGCCTTGAAGCCGTCGATGCCGGCCCGCAGCGCCGGGTGCTCGCCGAAGTTGGCGATGGCGATCAGCTTCGGCTGCGCGAACGCGGGCGCTGCGAACGCCACGAGGGCGGCGAGGAGGAACTTGCGAATGTCGGCCATCGCGCGACCCTACTTGTTGGTGGCGCCCGACCTCGGGCGGATGCAGCGAAGGATAGCTAGGTTTCGTCCTTCTCCCAGAACGCCCGCGTCACGCCCTGCCCCTTCATCAGAGTGACGATCTGCTCGCGGTCGAGCACGCCGCAGCGCTTGGCCCAGGCGTCGTACTGCGCTGCCATCTCCTGCACGCGCGGGGGCTGCTGCGCGGCAAGGTCGTGCAGCTCGGTGCGGTCGGCGTCCAGGTCGTAGAGCTCCCAGGCGCGCGGGTAGCGCTTGACGAGCTTCCACTGGCCGATGCGCACCGCGGCGTTGCCTTCGTGCTCCCAGAACATGGGCTTGCGATCGTCGATCCTGTCCTGCGCGAATACTGATTGCAACGACTGTCCTTCGAGCGGGTCGACGGCATGGCCCTCGAATGTCGCGGGGTACGCCGAGCCGGTCACGTCGACGATCGTCGCCATGATGTCGGGCAAGTAGCCCGGCGCGTGGCGGATGGCGCCGTGCTGATTCGGGTCGATGCCGTTCGGCCAGTGCGCAATCAGCGGCGTCGAGATGCCGCCCTCATGAATCCAGTGCTTGTAGAGCCTGAACGGCGCGTTCGAAAGGTTGGCCCAGGCGGTGCCGTAGCTCTGGTAGGTGTTCTCGGGGCCGGGCATGCGGTGGACGTCGTTGCCGAAGTGCACGGGCTCGCCGCTGCGCGTGGTGCGGCGCGCGATCATGAGCTTGTCGACCAGCTCGTCGATCGTCACGTCTTCCGGAATGTCTTCGGCGCAGGCGACGTTGTCGGCGAGGAAGATGACCAGCGTGTCGGATCAAGAGGACGGGAACGAGATCGATACAGACTCTTGCTCATGCCGCATCAGCGCTGAAGTCGCCGACACCTTGCAGACCCAGGTCTGTCGACCTTTCACATCCAGACCGATCAGGCTCGATGGATCCAAAACCGCGCCACAGTGACCGGCCGCATCTCGGGCTGACCAATACCGAATCCATCGAACGCCTCGAGTCCGTGCCGACGCCGCGACTAACAAACAAGCCGAATAGTCATCGGATGTCCACTCGGCTCTGCGGGCGTCCCAAGGTTCGGCAGACAAGTCCAGCACACGGCCCTTCACCCTGGCCTGGAACAAGCTGAATTCCGCAATGAGCTCGGTGGTTCGCAGCCCGTCGCTTTCCATGAGGAATCGCCAGCGCCAGTACGCCAGTTCCGTGCAAGCCGTCTCGACGCTCTCCGCGCCGTACCAGATACCCAGCGAGCCAGCCGGGCGAAACCGGGAGGGATGCGGGGAGGGATAGCGAAAAGGCGTCGAAAGCAGATAGTGCTGCGTTCGAGGCGCCGGCATCGCTGGCTTGCTTGCCTCCAGAATTCGCTCCAGCTCTTCCTGTTCTGCAAGCGTGTCGACCAGCTTCATGGTCGACACGAAGTGCTGCGCCTCGACTCCTCTCCACAGAGCCAGCGAAAGCGGACGTACCGCGGACCACCATGCTTCCCGCCAGAGTTCTGGCCTCTTCGCCCGCCTCGTCGTCAAGAGGTCGCTCGCATCGAGTCGACATATTGGAGAGTCATCACCAGGCCTTGCGGAGACTCGATCAACTCACGAGGTATGCCGTTCAGCGCGTGGTTGTAGGAGCTCATCCAGGCGGAGGCCTTGGCGGAGTCGTTACCGACGATGGCATCCAGAGATCGGAAGAGCCTCACGAGCAACGCCGCGAGTTGGCCTTCCTTGGTTTGTGGCGACACGCTCCACTCACCACGGCTCATTCGGCTGACGGTGGCCTCGCTGACACCTACTACCCTGGAGAGAGCCGAACCGGAGAGCCCGAGCTGGCGTGCGGCTCGTGACGTTGCCTTGGACAAAACGTCCGTGGACTCTTTAGCCGCCGAGCGCGCAATGGTCTTCATATCGGCCTCCTTTCAGAGGCAAGTATGCGCCTGATTTATTCCATTAGAAAGCTTGCCGTTGGCCAGCCGATTCTCGTCGAAGCAGACGCCGGTGACAGTCACCCGCCGCCGTGCTTGCCGGCGCCCCAGCCACGCGCAGCGAGGTGAGCTTCGCCGACGGCGGCGGCGGGCGCTTCGAGCGTCGTCCCCATCGAGTCGTTCCAGCGGTTGAGAAAGCCGAACAGGGCGACGACGCCGAGGATCTCGACGATCTCGTCGTCGCTCCAGTGGCGGTGCAGCGCGGCGGCGATGGGCGCGTCGACGGCGTTCGGCACGCTCGATGCCGCGAGCGCGAACTCGAACGCCGCCTTCTCCGCATCGCTGAAGAGCGGGCTGGTGCGGAAATCCCAGAGCGCGGCGAGGCGCTCGTCGCTGGCGCCGAAGCGCTTGGCGGCGAGCACGGTGTGCGCCTCGCAGTAGCGGCAGCCGGCGTTGGCGCTGGCGAGGTGGCCGATCAGGCGCTTCTGCTCGCTCGTCACGCGGCCGCCGTTTTCCATCACGGCGCGGTTGAGGTGCGTGAACGCCTTCGCGATCTCGGGCCGGCGCTGCATCGTGAGGACGCTGTTGGGCGGAAAGCCGAGCGTCGACTCGAAGAACTTGGCGACGCGGGCGACCTCTTCGGAGTGGTCGGCGGGGAGCGGGGTGACGAGGGGCATGTCGGCATTCTCGGCGAGCGAGGCCGCTCAACGTTCGGCCGGGGCGGGCAGATGCTCCGGCAACTCGATCAGCGTGAGGATGCGCCACGGGGTCTGGCCCAGAACAACCTCGTGAGTTGTTTCAACCTCCAGGTCGAACCTAAAACAACGCGCTTCGCTATTCGAGGTTGCCGGCTGTTCCATCGTGATAACATTGTGCTAACACGGAAGGCGACAGGATCATGGAAGTTACTCTCCGCAAGATGGGCAACTCGCAGGGCTTGCTGATCCCCAAGCCCATCCTCGCGCAAGTGGGGCTCGAAGGCGCGGCCGACCTTCAGGTACGCGACGGCGTGATCGAAATCCGCCCGCTGCGCCGCAACCCGCGCGAAGGCTGGACAGAAGACGCGCGGCGGCTGGCTGCACAGGGTGACGATGCGCCGGTGTGGCCCGAGTTGGCCAACGCGGGCGACGACGATCTGGTCTGGTAGCGCGTGCCCCCGATATTTCAGACCGGCGAGATCTGGCTTGCCCAGCTCGACCCCACGGTCGGCAGCGAGATCCGGAAGACGCGGCCTTGCGTGGTGATGTCGCCAAAGGAGATGAACGCGCATTTGCGAACGGTAATCGTCGCGCCCATGACAACCGGGTCGCGGCCGGCGGGCTTTCGCATCCCGATCACGTTTCAAGGCAAGCAGGGATTGATCCTGCTCGACCAGGTGCGCACGCTCGACGGCGTGCGGCTGGTCAAACGACTCGGTGCGATGCGGCCGCAGACCCTGGCGACCACGTTGAAGACCTTGCAGGACATGTTTTCTCCCTGAGGCCAGGGACTGAGCCCTGGGCTCAGGCCTCGTCCTTTTCCCAGAACGCCCGTGTCACGCCCTGGCTCTTCATCAGCGTGACGATCTTCTCGCGGTCGAGCACATCGCAGCGCCTCGCCCAGGCGTCGTACTGCGCCGCCATGTCTTTCACGCGCGCGGGCTCTTTCGCGGCGAGATCGTGCAACTCGGTCCGGTCGGCGTCCATGTCGTAAAGCTCCCAGTCGCGCGGGTAGCGCTTGACTAGCTTCCACTGGCCAATGCGCACCGCAGCGTTGCCCTCGTGCTCCCAGAACATGGGCTTCCTGTTCGCGACGTCGCGGTCGTTCGCGAACACCGGCAGCAGCGACTGCCCTTCGAGCGGGTCGACGGCATGGCCTTCGAACGATGCCGGGTAGGTGGATCCGGTGACATCGACGATGGTGGCCATGATGTCGGGCAGATACCCGGGCGCGTGGCGCAGGCCGCCGTTCTCGCTCTTCGAGATGCCCCTCGGCCAGTGCGCGATCAGCGGCGTCGAGATGCCGCCCTCGTGGATCCAGTGCTTGTAGAGCCGGAACGGCGCGTTCGAGAGGTTGGCCCAGGCGGTGCCGTAGCTCTGGTAGGTGTTCTCGGGGCCGGGCATGCGGTGGACGTCGTTGCCGAAGTGCACGGGCTCGCCGCTGCGCGTGGTGCGGCGCGCGATCATGAGCTTGTCGACCAGCTCGTCGATGGTCACGTCTTCGGGAATGTCTTCGGCGCAGGCGCCGTTGTCGGCGAGGAAGATGACCAGCGTGTCGTCGAGCTGGCCGTTCTTCTCGAGCGCGGCGAGGATGCGGCCGATGCCCTGGTCCATGCGGTCGATCTGCGCCGCGTAGACCTCCATGCAGCGCAGCGTCCAGGCGCGGAACTGCTCGTCCTGCTGCGCTTCGCTCCACGGCGGCTGCGTCGGGTCGCGCTCGGTGAGCTTCCAGTGCGGCTTCAGGAGGCCCGACGCCACGAGCTTGTCGAGCCGCGCTTCGCGCAGCGCGTCCCAGCCGGCGTCGAAGCGGCCCTTGTACCTGGCGATGTCTTCGTCGTGCGCATGCAGCGGCCAGTGCGGCGCGGTGTAGGCGACGTATTCGAAGAACGGCGTGCGGGAGTGCTCGCGGCAATGCGCGTCGATGTAGGCGACGGCCTGGTCGCTGATCGCGTCGGTGTAGAAGAAGCCCGGGGCGTGCGCTTCGTGCTCGATGTTCTCGTTGCCGCGCGTCAGCGTGTTCGGGTCGTAGAAGCTGCCGGCGCCGATGATGGTGCCGAAGAATTCGTCGAAGCCGCGCTGCAGCGGCCAGGTGTCGGTCGGCTTCGTCAGGCTCGACGCGACGTGCCACTTGCCGCTCATGTAGGTGCGGTAGCCGTTCGCCTTCAGCACCTGCGGGATCGTCACGCAGCGGTGGTTGAGGTTGCCGGCGTAGCCCTCGGGGCCCGAGTCGTAGGTGAGGATGCCGACGCCCGTCTGGTGCGGGTGCAGGCCGGTGAGCATCGAGGCGCGGCTCGGGCTGCAGCGCGCGGTGTTGTAGAACGAGCTGAAGCGCAGGCCGTTCTTCGCGAGCCGATCGAGGTTCGGCGTCTCGATCTCGCCGCCGTAGCAGCCGATGTCGGAGTAGCCCATGTCGTCGTTGAGGATCAGGACGACGTTCGGTTTGCGGTCGCTGCGGGGCTTGGCGGTCATGGTGGTGCGGGCTGCGTGCGTGTGGGCGGATACATCGGAGAGAGGCCTTACGATACTTGCGAGGCCGATCGAGAACATCTTCCGCGCCCAGAAAAATGCTGAACCGTCGGTTGCTTCTTCTGTCCGGCTTCGCGGCCGTTGCCTTGGGCGTCGATCGCCCCGACGCGGCGACAGGCCTTCGCAAGGTCGGGGTTCTCGGCAGCCGCAGGTTCGATCGCGACGAGCCTGAAACGGCCGCGTTGATCGCGGAATTGGCGCGTCTCGGCTACAGCGAAGGCAGGAACCTCGAATTCATCGATCGTCATTGCGGCGAGGCTTTGGACCGGCTCGACGCTCTTGCCGCCGAACTAGTCAATCTGAAGGTGGATGTGATCCTGCCGACGCATCGCGAGGCGATCCCGGCCGCTCGCCGCGTCACCAGCTCGATCCCGATCGTCATGATCGGTTCGGCCAATCCGGTCCGGGAAGGCTGGATCCAGAGCTTTGCGCACCCGGGCGGCAACGTCACCGGCAACGCAAGCTCGGCCACCGAGGTCGAAGTCAAGGCACTCGAGCTCTTGATCGAGACACTGGGCAAGCCGAAACGCCTGGCTTACGTGGTCTTCACCCCGTTTCGACAACGACCCACGGTGCTAGAGCAGATCGCGCGGCTCGAAGCCACGGCGGGCAGCGCCGGCGTTCAACTGCGAACCGTCGACGTACCGGATGGCCACGCCCTGGGCAAGACCTTTCAGTCGTTGGCCGATGCGCGAACGGAAGGCGTCATGCTTCATTCCTTCGCGACGAAGGGCCTCGGCGCCGATGAGGTCGGTGCCCTCATGAGGTATCGCCTGCCGACCATCGTGCAGCAACGTGAGTTCGTGCAAGCGGGCGCCCTGATGTCCTTCACGCCGAATATTCTCGAGATGTATCGACGGGCTGCAGCCTACGTGGCCAAGGTCTTGAACGGTGCCCAGCCGGCCGATCTTCCCGTCGAGCTCGCGAATCGATTCGAGCTGGTCATCAATCTCAAGACTGCGTCGGCGCTCGGCTTGAAAATCCCTGCCTCGGTCATCTTGCGTGCAGACGAACTGATCCGCTGAGGCGGTTTCTTCGCAACTCGATCAGGCGAGGCGCGCTCCGCCGGCGGCGTCGAACAGGTGGGCGCGCTCGGGGGCGAAATCGACGAAGGCGTCGTCGCCTTCGCGCAGGTCGGGAAGGCGGTCGGTGTCACCGCATCAGCAAGTCGATGTACGGCTGATAGCTGTAGGCGCGATTGGTCTTCAGCCCCGTCATCTCCGCGACGATACCGACCGCCTCCAGCACTTTCACTGCCGTGTTGGCAGTCGGGAAGGTGGTCTCCAGTCGCAGCCGCGCCAGCTCGACGGTGAAGCGCGGCATCAGGGGCAGGAGCTCGAACAGCCGGTAGCTCGCCGGCGAGGCGCCACGCGCCTCGCCGAGGCGCCGCCGATCGGCCGTGACAAGCGTGGCGACGGCGATGATGTTGCGTTCCGCGTCGGCGGCCGCCTCGGCGATCCCTTCGAGGAAGAACGCGATCCAGCCCTCCCAATCGCCTTCGGTTCGCACCGCGGCGAGACGCCGGTAGTACTCGGCCTGGTGCCGCTTCAGGTAGCCGCTCGGATAGAGCAGCGGCTCGGTCAGCAGGCCCCACTGCTCGAGCAGCGCGCCGACGAGGAGGCGGCCCAGGCGCCCGTTGCCGTCGAGAAAGGGGTGGATGGTCTCGAATTGCGCATGGACCAGCCCGATCCGGACGAGCGGGGGCAATGTCGGCGCCGGGTCGTGGATGAATGCCTCGAGCGCGGCGAGGAGGCCGGGCACCCGGTCGGCGGGCGGCGGCACGAATGCGGCGTTGCCGGGCCGCGTACCGCCGATCCAGTTCTGCGAGCGACGCAGCTCGCCGGGCTGCTTGCCGGCGCCCCGGGTCCCGTCCAGCAACAGGCGATGCGCCTCGCGGAGCAGGCGCACGCTGATCGGCAAACCTTTGGCCGAGCGAATCTGCTGCTGCGCATAGCGGAACGCACGCAGGTAGTTGGTGACTTCCTCGACGTCGTCGGCATTGGTCACCGTGAAGCCGGCTTCCTGATCGAACACATCGGTGAGCGTGGCCCGGGTGCCCTCGATCTGCGAAGTGAGGAGCGCTTCCTTGTGAACGGCGCCGTAGAGCAGCCATTCGACGGAAGGCACCAGCCCCGAGACGCCGGAGAGTCGCGCCAGCGCCAACTCTGCCTGGCGATTGGGCTCCGCGAAAGCGTCGACTGCCAGCGGCGGCCGCGACGGCGGCAGGGGATGCGGCAGGAACGCATCGACCGGCTCGCCGAGCGTCGTGGTCCTGATCGTCGAGCCGGTGATCCGCGTCATGCAAGCCGCCTTGAACGGTGTCGGCTGTGATTAAAGCATGCTTTAATCAGGAAGAGGGCAATCAAAGAGCTCTTTCACACGCGGCGTGGCGTGGATGCGAAGCGTCGGTCAGGCGAGACGCGCGCCGCCGGCGGCGTCGAAGAGGTGGGCGCGCTCGGGCGCGAAATCGACGAACGCGTCGTCGCCTTCGCGCAGGTCGGGAAGCCGGTCGGTCTTGAGCTTGAGCGGCTGCGCGCCGACCTTCAGGTTGACGATGGCGCTGTCGCCGAGGTCCTCGACGCGCTCGACGCGCACCGCGAGGCCGCCGTCGGCGAAGCGCAGGTCGCCCGGGCGGATGCCGAGGACGACGTTCCTCGCCTGCGCCGATTCGAACCCGACCGGCAGCGTCGAGCCGGCGACGCTGACGGCGTGGCCCTCCCATTCGCCGGCGAGCAGGTTCATCGGCGGCGTGCCGATGAAGCCGGCGACGTCGACCGACATCGGCCTGGCAAAGATCTCGCGCGGCGTGCCGACCTGGACGATGCGGCCGTCCATGAAGACGGCGATGCGGTCGGCGAGCGTCATCGCCTCTTCCTGGTCGTGGGTGACGTAGACGGTGGTGACGCCGAGCGAGCGCTGCAGCTTTCGGAGCTCGAGGCGCGTCTCGAGGCGTAGCTTGGCGTCGAGGTTGGAGAGCGGCTCGTCGAGCAGGAACAGGCGCGGCTGGCGCACGATCGCGCGGGCGAGTGCGACGCGCTGCTGCTGGCCGCCCGAGAGCTGGCCCGGCGTTCGCTGCAGAAGGTGGCCGATGCCGACCTTGGCGGCGGCACCGGCGACGGCGCGGCCGGTCTCCTCGCGCGAGACGCCGACCATCTTGAGCGGGAAGCCGACGTTCTGCTCGACCGTCATGTGCGGATAGAGCGCGTAGCTCTGGAACACCATCGCGACGTCGCGCTCGCCGGGCTCCTTGGTCGTCACGTCGGCGCCGTCCATCAGGACGCGGCCGGCGTTCACCGATTCGAGGCCGGCGAGGATGCGCAGCGTCGTCGTCTTGCCCGAGCCCGAGGGGCCGAGGAGGACGAAGAACTCGCCCGGCTCGATCGCCAGGTCGATGCCGTGCAGGACGGTCGTCTGGCCGTGCTTCTTGACGACGCCTTCGATGCGGACGGCGCCGGTGTTGATCGGCGCGAGCGGCGCGATCTCGGGTCGGGTGTCGCTGAATTCATTCATCGCCGGCCCCCGCCCTTGACCGCGCCGACGGTGAGGCCCTTGACGATGTGGCGCTGCGCGAACAGGCCGATCAGGATGACGGGCGCCATCGCCAGCATCGCGCCGGCGGCCAGGCGCGCCCACTGGGTCTGCTCGACCGAGATGAAATTGAACATCGCCACCGTCACCGGCCGCACGCGGTTGCCGCCGAGGACGACGGCGAACATGAACTCGTTCCAGGCGTTGAGGAAGACGAAGATCGTCGTCACCGCGATGCCGCCCTTCACCTGCGGCAGGACGATGTGCCACAGGGCGCGCAGTCGGCCGGCGCGGTCGAGCAGCGCGGCTTCTTCCATCTCGAGCGGCACGTCCTCGAAGTACGAGACCAGGAGCCAGATCGCGAAGGGCAGCGAGAAGGTGAGGTAGATGACGGTCAGGCCGCCGTACGTGTCGAGGCCGCCGATCTTCTGCAGCACCAAGTAGTACGGAATGATCAGGCCGACCGGCGGCAGCATCTGCGTCGCCAGCACGTAGAAGCCGGTGCCGCGCTTGGCCGGAAAGCGCAGCCGCGCCATCGCGTAGGCGGCGGGAATGGCGAAGAGCATCGTCAGGGCGGTGGCGAGCGTCGAGACGATCAGGCTCGAGACGAGGTTCGGCACGATCGACGAGGCGCCGAAGATCACCTCGCGGTAGTTGGCGAGGGTCGGCGTGAAGATGAAGACGGGCGGGTAGGCGAGGACGTCGCGCTCGGTCTTGAACGATGTGAGCAGGCCCCAAAAGACGGGGAACGCCCAGACGGCGAGGCCGATGCCGGCGATCGCGTAGAGGGCGATCTGCCTGGGCAGAGGAGTCTTCCCAGCGGTGTTCATTTCGTGTGGGCGCGATGGTTCTCGGTGCTGCGGTCGTTTGACCGAGCGTCGCGGCAGGCGGTACCCGGCGAGGGCTCAGGCTGCGGCGGTCGGCGCTGCGCGCCGACTGCACTGCGATGCTCGGTCACTGGTCGTGCCGCATAACTCGCTACGTTCGCTGCGCTCACTGCGCTCAAACAGATGCGGCAAGTCAGAGGTGGATGCGCGTGCTGCGCACGCGCCGACCAGCGCCCTGCGCTTCTCGTCGCCGCAAATTCGCCCTCGCCGGGTACCGCCTGCCGCGCCACCACCGCGAGGTCTTGCGACAAAAAGACAACGAGCGGTTGTGCGAAGGTGCGTGCGGGCAGGCCGGTGCAGCGACTCTGCGCCGCAGTCGGAGCGGAGCCGGCCTGCCCGCACGCGCCTTCGCTGCTCCGACGACCGAACGACAGCAACCTCACGCCCGCCTCCGCCGCAGCCGGAACATGAGGTACGAGATCACCAGCGTGATCGACATCAGGACGATCGCCAGCGCCGCGCCGTAGCCGAGGTTGAGCTCGGAGAACGACGTGCGGTACGCGTAGAGGTTGAGGATCTCGGTCGCCGAGCCGGGACCGCCGCCGGTCGCGGCGAAGATCGCGGCGAAGGCGGAGAGCGCGGTCATCGTGCGCAGGATCACGACCATCACGATCGCCGGGCGTATCAGCGGCAGCGTCAGGTGAATGAAGCGCTGCCAGGCGCCGGCGCGGTCGAGGCGGGCGGCTTCGTAGACGTCGGGTGGCAGCGTCGACAGCGTCGCGAGGAGGACGAGGAACGCGAACGGCGTCCACTGCCAGGTGTGGATGGCGATCACCGAGATCAGCGCGAGTTGCGGATCGCCGAGCCAGTTGTGGCTCGGCAAGCCCAACGCGCGGCTCACCATGTCGACCAGGCCGACGTCGGGCGCGAGCACGAGCGTGCGCCAGAACAGGCCGACGACGACCGGCGCGAGGACGATCGGCAGGATCGCGGCGATGCGCAACAGGCCCTGCCCTTTCGGGATCTGCAGGACGAGGAGCGCGAGGCCGAGGCCGACGAGGACCTGCAGGACGACCGTCGACGCCGTGTAGATCGCGGTGAGCGCGAGCGAATTCCAGAAGCGCGGGTCGCTGCCCATCTTGGCGAAGTTGTCGACGCCGGCGAAGCCCGAGAGCCAGGGCATGCCGAGGTCGATGCGGTGCAGGCTGTTCCAGCCGAGGTAGACGAGCGGCGCCGTCGTCGTCAGCACCAGCACCGCGAGGGCAGGCACCAGCAGCGCGAGCGCGAAGCGGCGCTCCTGCTGCTCGAGCGAGCGCGCGCCCGGCACGCCCGATCAGCCCTTCAGGATCTGCGTGATGCGCGCCTGCGCTTCGTCGAGCGCTTCCTTCGGCTTTTTCTGGCCGACCAGCGCGGCCTGGATCGCCGTCGCCATCGTCTCGCCGATGGCGGGCCACTGCGGCACGCGCGGGCGCCAGTCGACGTCGGTGTCGTTCTCCAGCGATTCGAGCGCGGCCGGGATGAAGTTGTCGCCGGCGCCTGCCATCGCGGCAGCGAACTCGGGCGATTTCCACGCCGAGACGCGGTTCACGCCCGAGCGCTTGGCCGGGCCGGCGAACTTCCACGAGGTGCGCGCCTGCGTCTCGGCCGACGCCGCCCACTCGATGAACAGCCACGTCGCCTTCTTCTGCTTGTCGCTCAGCGCGGCGTTGATCGGGAAGCCCCAGTTCCAGATCGATGTGACGCGCTTGCCGTTCGGGCCCTTGGGCCAGCGTGCGTAGGCGATCTTGCCGACGACCTTCGACTTCTCCGGGTTGTTGATCACCGCGGCCGACGAGTGCGCGTCGAGGTAGGTGGCGACCGTGCCCTGCGAGAACGCGTCGGCGATGTCGGGCCAGTTCCAGTTGCGCACCGCCGGCGGCGCATAGGCGGTGAGCGTGTCGACGTACCAGGTGAGCGCCTTCACGGCCTCGGGCGAGTTGACGACGACGTTGTTGCCCTGCATCCAGCCGCCGCCGAAGCCGCGCAAGAGCGACGGGTAGATGTACATGTTCTGGCCGGCACCCGAGAAGCCGCGCAGCGCCAGCCCATAGGTGCGCGCGTTCGCGTCGGTGAGCGCCTTCGCGTTCGAGACCAGCTCGTCATAGGTGTCGGCGGGCTTCAGGCCCTTGGCGGCGTAGAGGTCCTTGCGGTAGACCTGCACCGTCACCTCGCCGTCGTAAGGAATGCCGTACGGCACGCCATTCATCGAGTCGGCGTCGCGCCAGGCCTTGAGGATGTCGTCGTAGGCGAACCAGGCCTTGTCGGTGAGCGTCGCGTCGTTGAGGTACTTGTCGAGCGGCTCGACCCACTTGTTGGCGACGTAGAGCGGGTAGTACATCGGGTCGGCCGCGTGCGTCGCGTAGGTCGCGGTCTTCGACGACAGGTCGAGCAGCGCCTTCTGGCGGATCTGCCCCGGGGGCACCTTCTCGAAGCGCACCTTGATGCCGGTGAGCGCCTCGAATTGCGGCTCGAGCGAGATCAGGTTCTCGAAGTAGCTCGCCGGGATCACGGCGACGGTGATCGTCTCGCCCTCGGCCTGCTTCCAGTTGATCTTGGCGGCGGTGTACGGCGCGAGGTCGGCGGCCTGCGCGAACGCGGTGCCGGCGAGCGCGGTCGTCGCGCCCAGCGCCGCTCCCTGCAGAAGGATGTCGCGGCGCGTGGGATGGCTCTTCATGGGGCGTCTCCGTGTCTCTGTTTTTCGATGGCAAGACCATAGCACCCTGCCCGCGCCGCGCCGCCCGGAGTGGCCCCTAGCGCGGCGCGCGCGCGGCGTCTGTCGGAAAACGCCGCGTCGAATTCCGACGTGGCGAGCGGCACGCGCCTTGCCGTCAGGTGGCATCCGAGTTTTTCCGCCTTCGAGGAGCCACCGATGCAACTGGACGAGTTGAACGGCAAGTACCAGCACCTGCGCACCGAGCTCGATGCCGCCTACGCGGAGTCGGTGTGGGACAGCAACCGCATCAACCGGATCGCGACCGAGATGATCCCGGTCGAGTTGGCCCTGGCTTCGTTCGAGTACCGCCACGCCCAGAGCGAAGGAGCCGACCATGTCTGACGTTTCGACCGCCTTCGGTACCGACGGCTACTCGGCGACGCCCATCGTCGAGCCGTGGGGCGATGCCGGCTGGAAGGCCGGCGTGCTGCTGAGCGGCGGCGACGCGCGCGGCGACCGGCCGGCGAAAAGCCTGCGCGACCAGCTGTTCTCGTCGCGCGAAGACGCCTGGCAGTTCGCCGAATCCGAATACGGCTCGCTCGGCCGCGACTGAGCTAGCTCGCGGCGCTCCTCGGCCAGAGCCGCGACGAGGCGACGAAGACCAGCGCGCCGAGCGCTAGCGCACCGGCGGCAATGATCAGCGAGGTCGTGAACGCGGCGCCGACGCCGGCGGTGCGACGCAGCAGCACGGCGACCATCGGCGGCCCGGCCGTCTGGCCGATGCTCCAGAGCGCCGTGACGAGCCCGGTCGTCGCGGCCATGTGGTCGGGCCGAAGCCGCCGGACCTCCTGCAGCGTGAAGTAGGTGATCGCCGTGAACGGCAGGCCGAGCAGGAAGCTGCCGATCGCGAAGCCCGCTTCCGTCGGCGCCACCAGGCCGATCGCGATGCCGACGACCTGCACGAGGTAGCAGCCGGCGAGCACCAGGCGCAGGTCGCCGCTGACGCGAACGCGCGTCGCGAGCAGTGCGCCGAAGAAGGCACCCGCGCCGAAGATCGGCCAGAACAGGTCGAGCCACGGCGAGCCGGCCGGCAGCGCGGCCCGCGCGATCACCGGCAGGAAGGTCGCGGTGACGATGTAGCCGAAGCCCGAGATGCCGTAGGCGAAGGCGAGCGAGGCGACCTCGACGTGCGGGTGAACGGCGACGCTGTCGATCGGCGCGGCGGTCGCCGGCGGCGATGTCGCGCCGGAGGAGGCGGGAGTGCCAGCGACCGGCTGCGGCGCGGTCGTCTCGAAGATGCGCCACACGGAGGCGCTGAGCACGAGCGCCAGCACGCCGAAGACGAGCCACGCGTCGGCCGAGGACCATTGCAGCGCGACCATCCCGCTCGCCAGCAGGCCACTCGCGACGATGCCGGCACCGGGGCCGGCGAACATCGCGCCGCCGATCGCCGCCTGGCCGCGCAGTGCGAGCTGCGTCAGGCACCAGCCCGAGCCGAACACGAACACCATCGAGCTGGCGACGCCGGCGAGAAAGCGCAGCGCCGGCCAGAGCGCGGCGTACGGCAGCGCCATCGCCAGCGTGAGGACGGTCGTGGCGGCGAGGCCGACCCGAACCAGCGTCGGCCCGTCGATCGGCGGCACGTTCGGCAGGCGCGACCAGAACAGCGGCACGAAGGTGCACAGCAGCGCGCCGGTGAGGTAGCCGAGGTAGTTCGCGCTCGCCAGCCAGCTCGCGGCGTGCAGGTCGACGACGCCGTCGTGCAGCATCATCGGCAGGAGCGGCGTGAACGCGAAGCGGCCGATGCCCATCGCGACGGCAAGCGCCACCATCCCCGCGGCGGCGATGGCGAAGGCGCTCGGTCGGCGGTCGGGCGGCGCGGTCGTCAACGCGGCAGCTCGACGATCTCGACCCAGTTCGGGTTGCGGCCGACGTCCTGGCCGGCGATCAATGCGAGCGTGCCGCTCGCGCCGTCGATCGCGTAGCGGCTCAGGCGATGCGATGCCTGGCCGACGGCGATGAGAAAACGCCCGTCCGGCGAGATCGCGAAGCCGCGCGGCTCGGCTTCGGTCGCCAGGGTCTCGATCGGCGTCAGCCAGCCGCGCTCGGCGTCGACGGCGAACGACGCGAGCGTGCTCGAACGGCGCTCGCTGGCGTAGAGAAAGCGTCCGTCGGGCGTGAGGTGCAGGTCGGCCGCCCACGGCGCGCCGCCGGCGAAGTGCGGCGGCAGCGTGTGCGCGACCGAAACGCCGCTCAGCGCGCCGGTGGCGCGATCGAGCTCGAGCACGTCGATCGTCGCGTCGAGCTCGTTGAGGACGAAGACGAACGGATCGGTCGGATGGAAAACGAAATGGCGCGGCCCGGCGCCGTGGCGCGACCGCCAGGCGACGGTGCCGTGGTCGTCGAGCCGGCCGGTCGCCGCGTCGAAGCGCATCTGTCGCACGATGCCGCCGCCGAGGCAGGTGACGTAGGCGAAGCGATTGCGCGGATCGACCTGGATCGAGTGCGCGTTGGCGTCGGTGGCGACGACCTGCTGCGCCTCGCCGGCGACGCCCTCGGCATCGATCGGGCTGACCGAGACCAGGCTCGATCCGTACGACGCCGAGAGCAGGTGGCGGCCGCTCCTGTCGGTGGAGATCCAGCACATGCTCGCGGGCAGCGGCGCTCTGCCGATCTGCTCGAGTCTTCCGCTCGCGGCGTCGATCGACAGGCTCAGGACGCGGAACGGGTCGCTCCGGATCGAGGCGTAGAGGAATCGCTTGTCGGGGCTGACGGCGAGCGGCATGACCTTGCCGCCGGCGGCGAAGCGATCGATTTCGCGCAGCGGCGCGCCGGGAACGGCGGCGGCGTCGAGCGCGAGGACGGCGATGTCGTCGCTGTCGGCGTTGGCGACGTAGACGACGGTGGGCGAGGCGGCTTCTTCGCCGGCCGGCGCGCTCATCGATCGTCCTTTCCGTTCGGGCCCGAGTGCGTGACCGCGCCGAGATGCGCCGGCCCGACCAGGCGCGCGTACTTCTCGAGCACGCCGCTCAGCACCTCGACCGCGCGCGGCTGCCACTCTGCGCGCCGGCGCGCGATCTCGGCATCGTCGAGGAGCAGCGAGAGCGTGCAGCGCTCGCCGTCGATGCGGATCGGGTCGCCGTCGCGGACGAGCGCGATCGGCCCGCCGAGGGCCGCCTCGGGGCCGATGTAGCCGACCATCAGGCCGCGCGTCGCGCCGGAGAAGCGGCCGTCGGTGAGGAGCGCGACCTTCTCGCCCATGCCCTGGCCGTAGACGAGCGCGGTGACGCCGAGCATCTCGCGCATGCCGGGACCGCCGCGCGGCCCTTCGTTGCGGATGACGAGAACGTCGCCTTCTGCATAGGCACGCGCGCTGACCGCGGCGAACGCGTCTTCCTCGCACTCGAAGACGCGCGCCGGGCCTTCGAATACGCTCGACTTCAAGCCGGCGATCTTGATCAGCGCGCCGTCGGGCGCGAGGTTGCCCTTGAGGACGACGACGCCGCCGGTGGCGTGCAACGCCCTGGCCGCGTCGCGGACGACCTCGCCGTCGGGCTTCGGCGCGTTCGCCAGCTCCTGCGCGAGCGTGCGGCCCGAGAGCGCGAGCGTGTCGCCGTGCAGGTGGCCGGCGTCGAGCAGGGCCTTCAGCACCGGCGCGACGCCGCCGACGCGGTGCAGGTCGAGGGCGAGGAAGCGCCCGCCCGGCTGCAGGTCGGCGATCAGCGGCGTTCGCGCGAACACCGCCGCGACGTCGTCGAGCGTGAATCGCACGCCGGCCTCGTGCGCGATCGCCGGCAGGTGCAGGCCGGCGTTGGTCGAGCCGCCGGTGGCGGCGACGGCGGCGCAGGCGTTCTCGAGCGACTTCCTCGTGACGAGGTCGCGCGGCAGCGGTCCGCCGTTCAGCACGATCTCGGTCGCGCGATGGCCGGCGCGGCGCGCCAGCGCGAGCCGCTCGGTGTAGACCGCGGGCAGCATCGCCGAGCCGGGCAGCGCGAGGCCCAGCGTCTCGGCGACCATCGCCATCGTGTTGGCGGTGAACTGGCCCGGGCACGAGCCGAGCGTCGGCGCGCAGGCGTGGCCGAGCTGGTCGAGCTCGGCCTCGGTCATCGTGCCGGCAAGCACCGAGCCGACGCCTTCGTAGGTGGTGAGGATGGTGACGTCCTTGCCGCGCCAGTGGCCGGGCAGCATCGCGCCGCCGTAGACGAAGACGCTCGGCACGTTGAGGCGCACCATCGCCATCATCACGCCGGGCAGCGTCTTGTCGCAGCCGGCGAAGCCGACCAGCGCGTCGTAGGCATGCGCCTGCATCACGGCCTCGATCGAATCGGCGATCAGCTCGCGCGAGACCAGGCTCATGCGCATGCCGCGGTGGTTCATCGAGACGCCGTCGGAGACCGAGATCGTCGTGAACGGCACGGCGACGCCCTGCCCCGCCGCGACGCCGAGCCGCGCCGCGTCGGCCTGCGGCCCGAGCGACATCGAGCACGGCGTGTTCTCGCCGTGCTGGCTGACGATGCCGACGAGCGGTTTGCTCATGTCGTCGTCGCTCATCCCGGTCGCGCGCAGGAAGGCGCGGTGCGGAGCGCGGTCGAGGCCCTCCTTGACGATGGCGGAGCGCAGCTTCTTGGCAGGCGAGGTCATGGCGGCGACTCCAGATGATCGCGGATCAGCGCATCGATGGCCGTCACGCCGGCGACGCCGAGCGACTCGGCGCGCGCGAACGAGGAGGAGCGCGGCCAGCGGCCGAACTGCGCCTCGATCTCCGGCCGCGGCGCGTAGCGCACGCGTGCCGGCGAGGCGGCGTCGAAGCGGCCGAGCGCGGCGACGATCTCGGCGATCGAGATCGCGAGCGCCGGCGCGGTGACGGCGCGCTGCGGGCCGATCGCGGCGCCCTCGACGTCGGCCATGCGCAGCAGGTTGGCGATGGTGGCGCGGCGCGAGGTCAGCCAGACGGTCGCCTCGGGCCCGACCGGGCATTCGTAGTCGCGGCCGGCGAGCGGCTCGCGGATGACGTCGCTGTTGAACGCCGACAGCGCGCCGTTGGCCAGCGGCGGCCTGACGACGACGCCGGAGAGACGCAGGGCGCGGCCGTCGAGATCGCCGCGCCGGGTCGCATCGTCGATCAGCAGCTCGGCGACGCGCTTGTGGGTGCCGTAGCTGAGGCGCGGCGCCGGCGCGGTGGCGTCGTCGATGCGGCCCGGCAGCGGTGCGCCGAAGACCGCGATCGAGCTCGCGTGGACGAAGCGGACGAGCGGGCCGCCGCGGCGCGCCTGCGTACGGCAGCGATCGAGCAGGCCGATCGTCGCGTCGAGGTTGACGCGCCGGCCGGCGTCGAAGTCGGCCTCGGCGGCGCCGCTGACGACGGCGGCGAGGTGGAAGACGCGATCGATCGGCGCGGCGAAGAGAAGGTCGAGGTGCGCCGGGTCGGCGATGTCGCCGTCGCCGCGATCGGTCGCGATGACGTCGTCGCCGCTGCCGCGCAGCGCCGCGACCAGGGCACTGCCGAGGAAGCCCGCGGCGCCGGTGACGAGGACCCGCATCGCTACGGCTCGACGGCGCCGACTGCGCGTGCCGCGCCGGGCGTGATCTCGACGTGGGTCATGCCCTCGATCCAGCGCGCCAGCTCGCTGACGCTGGCGTCGGGGGCGGCGTCGCGCGCGGCGGCGCGCCAGAGTTCCTGGCCCAGCGCGGAGAGCGGCGCCGGCACGTCGACGCTTCGCGCCAGCTGCGTCGCGATGCCGATGTCTTTCACCATCAGCGCCAGCTTGAACGGATCGTCGAAGCTGCGGCTCAGGACGCGCTGGCGGATGTGCGTGCGCGAGATCCAGGAGCCGCCGGTCGACTGGTCGAGCACGTCGAGCATCGCCGCCGGATCGAGGCCGTAGCGCTTGCCGATCGCGAGCCCTTCGCTGACGGCGACGAAGTTCATCGCCGTGATCATGTTGTTGAGGGACTTCATCGCGTGGCCGGCGCCGAGCGGCCCGAGATGGAAGATCGCCTTGCCCATCTTCTCGAGCAGCGGCCGCACGCGCTCGATGTCGCCGCTCGCGCCGCCGCACATGAAGACGAGCTCGGCCGCCTTCGCGCCCCACTCCGCGCCGGAGACCGGCGCGTCGACCATGGCGACGCCGATGCCGGCGAGCGCGCGGCCGGTCGCCTCGGTGAGCCACGGCTCCGACGACGACGTGTCGAGCAGCAGCGTGCCGGATCGAAGGCCGCGAAGCAGGCCGTCCTCGCCTTCGACGAGCGACTGCACGACCGCGCCGTTCGGCACCATCGTGACGACGATGTCGCTGCGCGCGGCGAGCTCGGCCGGCGTGCGCGCGGCGTGCGCTTCGCCGCCGAGCGTGGAGGCGAGGTCTTCGGCGAGACCCGGGGCGACGTCGTACAGCGTCATCGCGTGGCCGGCGGCGGCGAGATGCGAGGCCATCGGCCGGCCCATCACGCCGAGACCGACGAAGCCGACCGAGGGTGATCGCGATGTCATGGCGTTCAGGGTTTTCACGAGGAAGCCGGCGCAGCGGCGGGCCGGCCGTCGCGGTGGATGCAGGCAAACACTTGCACGAGCGACGTTCGGGGAACGATACACTTTTCAGAAGCCCCGACCGGCCATCCTCGGAGACGATCACATGAAGGCTTTCCGCATCCTCGCCTCGCTCGCCACCACGCTGGCCCTCCTCGGCGGCGCGCCCGGCGCTTCGGCGCAGACCGTGCTCACGATGTCGAGCTGGGTCCCGCCCACGCACTCGCTGACGCGCGACGTTCTCGCCGTCTGGGCGCAGCAGGTCGAGAAGGCGACCAACGGGCGCGTCAAGTTCCAGATGCTGCCGAAGCACCCGTCGGCGCCTCCCGGCACCTTCGACGCGGTCCGCGACGGCCTGGTCGATGTTTCCTTCGTCACGGCGAGCTACACGCCGGCCCGCCACGTGCTGCCGCTGATGGCAGAGCTGCCCGGCGCGGGCGCCACGGCCGAGATCAATTCGGTCGCGTTCTCGCGCATCCACTGGAAGTACTTCCAGGCGGTCAACGAATACAAGGGCGTCAAGCTGCTCGGCGTGTTCACGCACGGCCCGGGGCAGATCTTCACGGTGAAGAAGCAGGTGACCTCGGTCGCCGACCTCGCCGGCATGAAGATCCGCAGCGGCGGAGGCATCTCCGAAGCGTCGGCCAAGGCGCTCGGCGCGTCGCCGTTCTTCAAGCCGGCGCCCGAGTCGTACGAGCTGCTCTCGTCCGGAATCGCCGACGGCATCTTCTTCCCGGTCGAGTCGATCAAGTCGTTCAACCTCGACAAGGTCATCAAGTACGCGACCTTCTTCCCGGGCGGCTTCTACTCCTCGTCGTTCGGCTTCTTCATGAACGAGGACAAGTGGAACAAGCTCTCCAAGCAGGACCAGGACGCGATCATGTCGGTCTCGGGCGAGCACCTCGCGCGCCTCGCCGGCAAGTCCTGGGACGCTGCCGACAAGGTCGGCCTCGACGCCCTGAAGGCGGCCAACGTCACCATCCTCGAGGCGAGCCCGGCGTTCGTCGCCGAGGTGCACCAGCGCACCGCGCCGCTGGTACAGGACTGGATCAAGTCGGCCACCGCGAAGGGCGTCGACGGTGCCAAGGTCTGGGCCGAGTACCACGAAGAGCTGAAGAAGGTCGCGGCAGGGAAGTGAAGCGGTGGCAGCCGGCAGCCCGCGCGAGGCGGCGAGCGACCCGCGGGCCGCGCTCACCCGCTGCGCCCGGATCCTCGCCGACGAAGGCCACGAGTCCGGGCTCGCCGGCCAGCTGACCGCGCGCGGGCCGAAAGAAGGCACGTTCTGGACGCTGCCGCTCGGCCTCGCCTTCGACGAGGCCGATGACGCGTCGTGGCTGCTCATCGACGACGCGATGAACGTGCTCGATGGAGAAGGGTCGTTCGGCATCCGCGAGCCGAACCCGGCAACGCGCTTTCACCTCTGGGTCTACCGCGCGCGCGGCGACGTGCAGGCAATTGTCCACACCCACCCGCCCGCCGCGTCGGCGCTCGCTGCCGCGGCGCAGCCGCTCATCGTCGCCCACATGGACGCGACGCCGCTGTTCGAGGACATCGCCTTCCTCGCCGACTGGCCCGGGCTGCCGACCGCCGATCGGGAAGGCGAGCTGATCGCCGAAGGCCTCGGCCGCAAGCACGCGATGCTGCTCGCGCACCACGGCCTGCTCGCCGCCGGACGCTCGGTCCAGGAAGCGGCGTTCCTCGCCGTCTTCATCGAGCGGATGGCACGCCAGCAACTCGATGCCGCCAAGGTCGGCGGGGCCCGGCCGATCGATGCCGCCGAAGCGCGACGCGCGCGCGATTTCCTGCGCAGCGACCGCATCATGAACCTCACCTTCGATGCCTGGGCGCGGCGCGCCGAACGACGGCGCGGCGGTGGCTCGGCCGGGGTCGGGCGGGGATGAGCCGCGTCGAGGTCGGCCTGCAGCGAGCGCTCGGCCTGCTGGCGGCGCTGATCCTGTTCTTCATGATGGTGCTCACGGCAGTGGACGTGTTCGGCCGCTACGTGCTCAACAAGCCGGTCAACGGCGGCTTCGAGATCACCGAGATCATGCTCGCGATGCTGATCTACTGCGGGCTGCCGCTGGTCTCGATCCGGCGCGAGCACATCGTCATCGACACCTTCGACCCGCTCTTCTCGCGCGGCTTCAAGCGCATGCTCGACGTGATCGCCGAGATCCTCTGCATGGTCGTCTTCGGCGGCGTCGCCGTGCTCGTGTTCGAGCGTGCGCAGCGAATCGCCAGCTACGGCGACACCACGACCGTGCTCAGGCTGCCGCTGGCGCCGGTGGCCTACGTCATGGCGGTCATGATCGCGATCACCGCGGTGATCCACCTCTGGCTGATCTTCGTGCCTCACACGTCGCACCGGGCCGCGGACGCCGCCGCCGACATCAAGAACGCGCAATGACCGAGTCGCTGGTCGCGCTGGCGGCGATGCTGGCGCTGTCGTTCCTGCGCGTGCCGATCGCGATCTCGATGGGAGTGACCGGCTTCCTGGGCCTGTGGTGGGTGCGCGGCCTCGGCCCCTCGATGGCCTCGGCGACGACGGTGGTGTACGAGTCCGGATTCCAGTACACGCTCTCGGTGGTGCCGCTCTTCATCCTGATGGGCAGCTTCGTGACGCGCGCCGGCATGTCGAAGGAGCTCTACCGCGCGGCGCAGACGTTCGTCGGCCACTTCCGCGGCGGCCTGGCAATGGCCACCGTGATCGCCTGCGGCGGCTTCGGCGCGATCTGCGGCTCGTCGATCGCGACGGCGGCGACCATGACCAAGGTCGCCTATCCGTCGATGCGCGCGAGCGACTATTCCGAGGAGCTCGCCGTCGGCTCGATCGCCGCAGGCGGAACGCTCGGCATCCTGATCCCGCCGTCGACCATCATGGTGCTCTACGGGATCATGACCGAGACCAACATCGGCAAGCTGTTCGCCGCCGGCGTGCTTCCCGGCCTCGTCGCCATCGCCGTCCTGTGCGCCGCGGTGCAGTACACCTGCTGGCGCAACCCCGCCGCCGGCCCGCGCGCCGGGCGCATCGGCTGGGCCGAGCGGCTGAAGGCGCTGCGCGACGTCTGGGGCGTCGTCCTGCTGTTCGGCGTCGTCATGGGCGGCATCTACGGCGGCATCTTCACCACGACCGAGGGCGCGGGCATCGGCGCCACCGGGGCGTTCGGCTTCGCGCTGCTGCGCCGATCGATCGACCTGCGCAGCCTGCTCGACGTCCTGATCGAGAGCGCGCGGACGACGGCGATGCTCTTCATCATCCTCGTCGGCGCGCTGGTCTTCTCGAATTTCGTCAACTACACGGGAATGCCGGGGCAGCTGCGCAGCTTCGTCGCCGACCATCATCTGAGCCCGACCATGGTGATCGGCGCGATCTGCCTGATCTACATCGTCCTCGGCACGGCGATGGAGGAACTCTCGGTGATCCTGCTGACGATCCCGATCTTCTTCCCGCTCGTCACCGGCATGGGCTTCGACCCGGTCTGGTTCGGCATCATCATCGTCGTCATCATGCAGATCGGCCTGATCAGCCCGCCGGTGGGGATGAACATGTTCGTCGTCAAGAGCATGTTGCCCGGCGTCTCGACCGCGGCGATCTTCCGCGGCGTGACCCCGTTCGTGTTCGCCGAGATCGTGCTGCTCGCCATCCTCATCGCGTTCCCGTGGATCAGCCTGGTGCTGCCGGGGTTGATGAAGCTCTGAGCTCGCGCCAGGAGGAATGCCCCGGGGGGCGGGAAACCGCCGGCGTCGCGACGCACCCGAGGAACGACACTGCGGCCATGACCCACGTCCTGCACCGCCAGCTCGCCGGCACCCTGCCGGTCGCCGTGGCCGGCCGCGGCATCACGATCGTCGACGCCGACGGCCGCGAGTACCTCGACGCCTCGGGCGGCGCCGCGGTCTCGTGCCTCGGCCACGGCCACCCCGACGTCGTCGCCGCGATGCACGCCCAGATCGACAAGATCGCGTACGCGCACACGAGCTTCTTCACCACCGAAGTCGCCGAGTCGCTCGCCGACGAGCTGCTCGCCCACGCCCCTCGTGGCAGCTCGCACGTCTACCTGGTCTCGGGCGGCAGCGAGGCGATCGAGGCGGCGCTCAAGCTGGCGCGCCAGTACTTCGTCGAGATCGGCGAGCCGGAGCGGCGCCATTTCGTCGCCCGCCGCCAGAGCTACCACGGCAACACGCTCGGCGCGCTCGCGGTCGGCGGCAACGCCTTGCGCCGGCGCCAGTTCGCGCCGCTGCTGATCGACGTGACGCACGTCTCGCCCTGCTACGAATACCGCGACCGGCGCCGCGACGAAACGCCGGAGGCCTATGGCGTGCGCCTGGCCGAAGAGCTCGAGGCCGCGCTGCAGGCGCTCGGGCCGAAGAGCGTGATCGCGTTCTGCGCCGAGACCGTGGGCGGCGCGACGTCGGGCGCGCTGCCGCCGGTGCCCGGCTACTTCCGGCGGGTGCGCGAGATCTGCGACCGGCACGGGATCCTCTTCCTGGCCGACGAGGTGATGTGCGGGATGGGACGCACCGGCACGCTCTACGCCAGCGAGCAGGAGGCCGTCGTGCCGGACCTGATCGCCATCGCCAAGGGGCTCGGCGGCGGCTACCAGCCGATCGGCGCCGTGGTGGCGCAGAAGAAGATCGTCGATGCGCTCGCGCGCGGCAGCGGCCGCTTCCAGCACGGCCACACCTACATCGGCCATCCGGTCGCC
>JBDTPG010000024.1:0-30513 GCA_039932815.1 Caldimonas sp. | reverse complement strand
CGAGCTGAACGCCAAGGGCGTCACCATCGGCGGCAAGAAGGCCAAGTTCGAGCTCGTCGCCGAAGACGACGCAGGTGATCCGAAGCAGGGCACGGCAGTCGCCAACAAGCTGGTCGACGCCAAGGTCAACGGCGTCATCGGCCACCTGAACTCGGGCACGTCGATTCCCGCGTCGAAGATCTACAGCGACGCCGGCATCCCCCAGATCTCGCCGTCGGCCACCAATCCGAAGTACACACGCCAGGGCTTCAAGACGACGTTCCGCGTCGTCGCCGACGACGTGCATCTCGGCGGCACGCTCGGCCGCTACGCGGTCAAGGAGCTGAAGGGCAAGTCGATCGTCACCATCGATGACCGCACCGCCTACGGGCAGGGCGTCGCCGAGGAGTTCGCCAAGGCCGTCAAAGCATCCGGCGGCGCGATCCAGGACACGCAATTCACGACCGACAAGGCCACCGATTTCACCGCCATCCTGACCGCGGTCAAGGCGAAGAAGCCGGACATCGTCTTCTACGGCGGCATGGACGCCGTGGCCGGCCCGATGATCCGCCAGATGAAGCAGCTCGGCATCAACGCGAAGTTCATGGGCGGCGACGGCATCTGCTCGGGCGAGCTGCCCAAGCTGGCCGGTGGCGCCATGGCCGACGGCCAGGTCGTCTGCGCCGAGGCGGGCGGCGTCGAGGGCACGCAGAAGGTCGGCATGGACAAGTTCCGCGAGGACTTCAAGAAGAAGTTCGGCGCAGACGTGCAGATCTATGCCCCCTACGTCTATGACGCGGTCAACGTCATGGTCGCAGCGATGGTCAAGGCCGGCTCGGCCGACCCGGCGAAGTACCTCCCGGTGCTGGCCAAGACCGAGGGCTACAAGGGCGTCACCGGCAACATCTCGTTCGACAACAAGGGCGACGTGAAGAACGGCGCCCTCACGCTCTACACCTACAAGGGTGACAAGCGCGAGCAGATGGCGGTCGTCCGATAAGCACCGGACTCGTCAGCTGAGCAAAACGGCGCCCTCGGGCGCCGTTTTTATTTCAGCGGAGCGTCCTGTTTCTTCTCCTAGTCGGCCTAGGCATCACCTGTCCGACTGAACCGTGGCGGGCTTGCTACGATGCGGCACCGACGACCCCTGGAGTCGATGTGAGACGCGCCCTCGTTCTCCTGAGCTGCCTCTGCGGGACGGGGCTCGCGCTTTACGCGTGCTCCATGCACGCGTCAGTGACGACCGACGGCAGCGGTCACGTCATCGAAGTCTCCGCCGTGCGCGTGGAATCATCGGTCGCCCGGCTGGCGGTGGCGATACTGGTCGCTGGCGGCGAGGTCGCGCTCGAGTTGCGCTGGGTGCGTTCCCTCACGGGATCTTCGGGTGGCAGCCTCGGCGGCTGACGCTCGCACATCGCCTCGGGGCGACGCGATTCGTCGGGCCCTCCGGTCAACGATTGCAACCACGACGACATGAACATTTCCGTCCTCGGCATCGGCTACGTCGGGCTCGTCACCGCGACGTGTCTCGCAGAAATCGGCAACGATGTCGTCTGCTTCGACGTCGACGCCGAGAAGATCGATCTCCTTCGCGCCGGCACGACCCCGATCCACGAGCGTGACCTGCCCGAGCTCGTTGCGCGAAACGTGGCCTTCGAACGCCTGCGGTTCACCACCGACGTCGCCGAGGCCGTTCATCACGGCGACGTGATCTTCATCGCCACCGGGACGCCCGCCGGCCAGGACGGCAGTGCCGACCTGCAGTACGTCCTCGCGGCCGCGCGCAGCGTCGGCGCGCACATGCAATCCGACAAGATCGTGGTGCAGAAGTCGACGGCACCGGTCGGCACGGCAGAACGGCTCCGCAGGACGATCGGCGATGAGCTGGAACGGCGACAGACGGGCGGCGATGCCGCTGCCGCCGAGCTGTCGACGGCTTCGGTGTCGATCGTCTCCAATCCGGAATTTCTCAAGGAAGGCGCCGCCGTCGACGACTTCATGCGCCCCGACCGCATCGTCATCGGCACCGAGCCGGGCGCTGCCGGCGAACGCGCTCGCTCGCTGATGGGCCAGCTCTATTCGCCCTTCAACCGTCAGCGCGACCGGATGCTGCACATGGACGTCGGCTCGGCCGAGTTCACGAAGTACGCAGCGAATGCGATGCTCGCCACCCGCATCAGCTTCATGAACGAGCTCGCCAACCTGGCGGACGAGCTGGGCGTCGACATCGAACAGGTGCGCAAGGGGATCGGGGCCGACCCTCGTATCGGCCATGGCTTTCTCTACGCCGGGGTCGGTTACGGCGGCAGTTGCTTTCCCAAGGACGTCCAGGCGCTGGTGCACACCGCCGCCGAACACGGCCGGCGGCTGCGCATCCTGGAAGCGGTGCGCGAGGTCAACGACGCGCAGAAGCACGTACTGTTCGAAAAGATCGTCGGGCGCTTCGGTGCCGATCTGGGTGGGCGAACGTTCGCGCTCTGGGGTCTCTCGTTCAAGCCCAACACCGACGACATGCGCGAGGCGCCGAGCCGCGTGATGATCAAGGCGCTGCTCGAAGGCGGCGCCGACGTCGTCGCCTACGACCCCGTGGCGATCCCGGAAGCGCGCCGCGTTCTGGCGGTGGACCTCGGCGCCAGCGCCCTCGCGTCGGACCGGGTGCGTTACGCGGAGTCGCCGCTGCAGGCCGTGCGCGGTGCGGATGCGCTGGTCATCATGACCGAGTGGAAGGCCTTCAAGAGCCCGAATTTCGCCACCTTGAAGAGTGCCCTCAAGCAACCGGTGATCTTCGACGGTCGCAATCTCTACGACCCCGCGATCCGCGATCAGGGATTCGAGTACTTCGCGATCGGGCGTTGACCGCGCGACCTTCGAAGGCCTAGCCGCGCCGTCGCGCCGCCGATTTCGTGCGCCAGCGAAGCAGCGCCAGCCCGGCGAGGATCAATGCGTAACTCTCGGGTTCCGGAACCGGCGTGACGTCGTTGAAGGCAAAGCGCTCCGCGGGCAATTCGAACACCGAGACGTTGTCGAGGTGCGGATAGTTGCCGTAGTGCGACGGAAGCGCGGGATTCGTGAAGGTGAGGGTGGTGAAGGACGCATCGGCGGTGAAGTCCAGCGACTGGGTCACGTAGTACTCGTTGTTCCCCCAGAACGTTTCCGACGCGGTGCCGACGCTCACATCGACGACGGATGCGCAAGGGCAAGGAGCGCTTCCCAGTCCGGGGCCCCCTTGGGACTTGAAGGCCGACATGTCGAACGACAGCCGGTAGCTCGTGCCCGCGATCGTCGCGAAGGTCTGACTGATCGAGTCGCCCGGCACCTCGAGCTCGACCGCTTGCTTGCCCTCCGACACGGGCGAAAAGGGATCGATGAAAAGGATCGCGCCGCGGAGGCTCGAATGGGAGGTCCATCCGGTGAGACTCGCCCCGGGCAACCCGACCCATGTGACTCCGGGATCGCTGATGGCTGGAACTTCAAATCCGCCGTCGACGATCAGCTGGGCTCGTGCGCAACCGATCGATGCGAGCAACGAAACTCCGATCAACAGACGACTGCATAGACTGGTGCGGTAAGGCATGACTCTCTCGCGAAACGATTCGATGAGTGATGGGACCACGAGCGGGCCCTGCGCCACAACACCGCGTTCAATGGGTCCGGACCGGGAAAGCGGCGCAGAACGAGAGAAATCTCACGCGCGTGCAAGAGATGCGATCGTCGTCGCCGAGGGTGCAACCGAATGTTCAAAGCCTTGAGTCGCGGATCGCCTGTCGTTGGCGGCTTCGCTTCATGGCGATGCCGAGCCACAAGCGCTACGGCTGGGTGCACCTTCTTCGGCGGACTGGCCCGCCTGTCATCGAGGCCTCGCGTCGGCACGTCAGAACGTTTGAGTGACTGGAAATCGCGCGAGTGGCGGCAACAGGCAGACATTCTCCCTACTGACGTAGAACATCTGACGGTCGATGAGGATCTCCCGCGCGTTCGGATGCCGCGTCTCGGTGCCAACGAACTCGTGAGTCGCGCCGAGAAGGTAGATGGTCAAGACGCCAGAATGGAAAGCGGCCGTGTTCAGCCTGACGACGTCGGCACTGAGCGCGTCCGACTGACCTCAAGCCACGCAAGCCTATCGATCTGGCGGAGAGGGCGTCGTTCCCATTAGACCTGGAAAGCCGCACGCTGCTTGGATGATCGCCGGGTGGGGGCACTTTTTGTGCCCCCACTGGTTCCCCCATCACGTCTCGACAATACTTTTGTTCAAAATCCAGCATGTGAATCCCGCGCCACCTTGGGCGACTTCGCGGGCGATTCTGAAGACGGTGGGGGACGAGGTTTGCTGTCGATTGAGGCTGTTGAAACGTCGCGTGCCGGTCTGTTCGCGAAACATCAACGTCGTGCCAAACGCGTGGTTGTCTTCGGACGGGACCGCCTCGATGCCAGTGCGAATAGGGTCGAACCGAATCGCCCGGTCGGCGTCAGGCAACGGCCGGAAGCCGGGAGGAATCAGGTTTCGGTCGGCGCCGACTCGTCGAGCCAGCCGCCGCTGAACCCCGCGGCTCGCAGGCCAGCGACCAGCGGCTTGCAGCGGCGCATCAGTGCCCATATCAATCCGCTGCGGTAGTTCTCGATCATCAGCACCGTCGGCCCTTCGTTGATTCCGAAGTGAAAGCGCGAGACCCAGCCGACGCCGTCGTCGTTGGTTCGCTCATGAAAGAGCGGGTTGATCGATGCCTTGAAGCCGTAGGGGTTGGCGACCTGGACCTTCAGCTTCCTGAAGTTCTGGACGGTCGGCAGCACGATCTCGGGAGCGAAGGGCAGCGAGGCGACGACCGCCCACGGCGCAAGCGTGCCGTCGTCGGGGCCATAGGGCGCGCCGCGCGCGAGATAGTCGAAGAAGACGCGCTCGACCCCGGCGATCTTCTTCGTCGCCGGTCCCGGCCCGTCACTCGCCGACAAGCCCCAGCACAGCTCACTGCGGTGTGCGAGGCCGAGCGGGTTCTTGGCCCCGTATTGTTCGTGCACCATCGTCGCGCGCCGGCTGTTCTCGAAATAGTCGCTCTTCTTCTCGCGCATGTAGGCGTCGGCGATACCGCGAAAGTCGACCCACACATGGGAGAGCTGGTGGATGAACAGGGGTCCCGCATACAGGTAGCCGATGCCGTAGACCTCCTTCCATTCATAAGTGCTGCACCAAGCCTCGTAGCAAGATGCAGGAATCGGATGGGCGGGCGAGCCGAGCGCAAGCAGGTAGAGGATCAACGCTTCGTCATAGCCTTCCCACCGGTAGGGCAGAAAGCCGGCGTCGGCTTCCGGCCTCCAGCCGTGGCAGAGCGTCGGGCCGCCCTGCAGCATCCAGTCCCACTCGACACGTTCGTAGAGCATCTTCGCGAGCGCGCGGATCTCGGTCTCGTCGTCGGCCGTGCCGTCGAAGTACTCGGCAGCGGCGAGCGCGCCGGCGATGAAGAGCGCCGTGTCGATGCTGGAGAGCTCGCTCTTCCAGGCGCGTCGGCCGCTCTGCATGTGCAGGAAGTGGTAGTAGAAGCCGCGGTAGCCGGTGGCGTCCTCGGCGGTGCCTTGCTCGCTCTCGGCGAAGAAGCGCAGGGTCGTGAGCGTGCGCTCGACAGCTTCGGTGCGGGTCATGAAGTGACGCTCGACCCCGACCGGGTACGCGGTCAGCGCCATGCCGATGGCGGCAATGCTCGCCGGCCAGTCTTCCTCGGTCTTGTCGAGGATGAGGCCGTTCTTGCGGTTGACCTCGTGGACGAAATAGCCGAACGAGTTTTCCTGCAGATGGCGCAGGAGCTCGCTGTCGCCCTTGCTCGGCTTCATCCGTGATCGGCCGCCAGCAACTTGCCTGCCTCCGCGACGACGTTCGCGACGGTGAAGCCGTAGTTCGCCATCAGGACGTCGGCCGGCGCCGACGCGCCGAAGCGATCGACTGACAGCGTGTGACCGCGGTCGCCCACGTAGCGGCTCCATCCCTGCTCGACGCCGAGTTCGACCGCCAGCCGTGCCGTCACCGCAGGCGGCAGTACCTGGTCGCGATAGCTTTGCGGCTGCACTTCGAAGAGATCCCAGCTCGGCATCGACACGCAGCGCACTGCGACGCCCTCCTGCCGCAGGGCCTCGGCCGCGGCAACGATCAGCCTCAACTCCGATCCGCTGGCGATGAGAATCAGCGAAGGCGAGCCGCCGTCGACGTCTTCCAGCACGTAGGCACCTCGGCGAACGCCCTCGGCGCTCGCATAGCGCTCGCGGTCGAGCGTGGCGACGTCCTGCCGGGTCAACGCGAGCAGCACCGGCCGCCCGCGCGTCTCGGTCGCGATCTTCCACGCCACCGCCGTTTCGTTGGCATCGCCAGGACGGATCAGCGTCAGGTTCGGGATCGCGCGCAGGTTCGCGAGCTGCTCGACCGGCTGGTGCGTGGGGCCGTCCTCGCCGAGCGCCAGGCTGTCGTGCGTGAAGACGTGAATCACGTGCAGGCCCATCAGCGCGGCGAGTCGGATCGGCGGCCGCATGTAGTCCGAAAAGATGAGGAAGGTCGAGCCGTAGGCGATGAATCCACCGTGCGCCGCGAGCCCGTTGACGATCGATCCCATCGCGTGCTCGCGCACGCCGAAGTGGACGTTGCGCCCGGCACGGCTCCACCCGGCGCTGTCCGAGCCTTCGCTGTTCTCGCCCGGCTGCAGTGGCGGGTTGAAGTCGCCCATGCCCTTCAGCTCGGTGTGGGTCGAGGGGTCGAGGTCGGCCGAGCCGCCGGCCAGTGCCGGCAGTTTCGAAGCGATCGCGTTCATGACCTTGCCGCCCGCAACCCGCGTTGCCATGCCCTTGGCATCGGCCGCGAACATCGGCACGCCAGCGTCCCACCCCGCCGGCATTTCGCCGTCCAGGCGCGTCTGTAGTTCGCGCGCAAGGTCCCCAAACGCGGTCGAGTAGGCCCGCATGCGCTGGCTCCATTCGGACTCGGCCACGGCGCCTCGATCCACCGATTCGCGGAAATGGGTCAAGGCCTTCGGGGGCACGACGAACAGCGGCTCTACCGGCCAGCCTAGCTTCTCCTTGGTCTTGGCTACGTCGGCGACGCCGAGCGGCGAGCCGTGTGCCTTGAAGCTGTCCTGCTCGGGCGAGCCGAAGCCGAGATGGGTGCGAACCAGGATCAGCGACGGCCGGGTCGTCTCGGCCCGTGCCGCAGCGAGCGCCGCGCCGATCGCATCCAGGTCGTTGCCGTCGGCGACGTCGATCGTCTGCCACCCGTAAGCCTGGAAGCGCTTCGCGCGGTCCTCGGTGAACGTCATGTCGACGCTGGCCGACAGGGTGACCGCGTTGTCGTCGTAGAGGCAGATCAGCTTGCCGAGCTTCAGGTGGCCGGCCAGCGATGCCGCCTCCGCGGCCACGCCTTCCATCAGGTCGCCGTCGCTGACGATGACCCAGGTCCGATGGTCGACGACCGCGTGCCCCGGGCGGTTGTAGCGTGCCGCAAGGTGCGCTTCAGCGATCGCCATGCCGACCGCATTCGCGAAGCCCTGGCCGAGCGGCCCGGTCGTCACCTCGACGCCTGCCGTGTGGCCGCGCTCGGGGTGGCCCGGCGCCTTGCTGCCCCACTGCCGGAACCTCTTGAGGTCGTCGAGCGAGAGGTCGTAACCGGTCACATGGAGCAGGCTGTACAGCAAGGCCGATCCGTGCCCGGCGGAGAGGACGAAACGGTCGCGGTCCGGCCAGAGCGGGTTCTTCGGGTTGTGCTTCAGCTGTCGGTTCCAGAGCGCGTAGGCCATCGGCGCGGCACCGAGCGGCAGGCCGGGATGGCCACTATTGGCCTTCTGCACCATGTCGACCGAAAGGAAGCGGAGGGTGTTGACGCAGAGTTCGTCGAGGGTGTCGGACATTGGGAAACCTCGTGAGGGGTCAGGTCGATCGCGGCGCGTCGGCGCTGGCGTCGTAGTCGCCGCGACGCGCTGCGCGGTTGCAATCTGCACGGTGGAACAGGGCGTCCTGGGCGGCCGGCACGTTCTCGGCGAGGCCGCGCCACGTTTCGAGCGCGGGTTGTTGGATCGCGCGTGCGAACGAGAAGGCAAGGGCCCAGGGCAGGTGCGACCTGAAGCGCTCGTTCATGGCGTTCAGGCGCGCCGAGGCGAGTCTCGCGCTCTGTCCGCCCGACAGAAAGGCGACGCCGGGGACGGCCGCCGGCACATTGCGCAGCAGGCAGGTGACGGTGGCGTCGGCCACTGCATCGACGCTGCTCTGGTCGGCTGCGGCCAGGCCGGGCAGGATCATGTTCGGCTTGAGCAGCATGCCCTCGAGCAGCACGCCGTTCAGGTCGAGCTCGTCGAACACCGCATGCAAGACCTCCGCCGACACGGCGGCGCAACGTTCAAGCGTGTGTGCGCCCTCCATCAGTACCTCCGGTTCGACGATCGGCACCAGCCCAGCTTCCTGGCAGAGCGCCGCGTACCGCGCGAGGGCGTGAGCGTTGGCCGAGATGCAGGCCCGGCTCGGGATCGTTTCGCCGATTCGGATCACGGCGCGCCACTTGGCGAAACGCGCCCCCATCGAAACGTATTCCGCGAGCCGCTCGCGCAGGCCGTCGAGGCCTTCGGTCACTTGCTCATCAGGATGCCCGGCTAGCGCCTTCGCGCCGGCGTCGACCTTGATCCCGGGAACGATTCCGGCGGCGACGAGCGCCTCGGCGAAGGGAAGGCCGCGGTTCGTCTTCTGGCGCAGGGTCTCGTCGTAGAGGATCGCGCCGCTGATGCATTCACCCAGGCGCGGCGTCGTGACGATCATGTCCCGATAGGCGCGCCGCGCTTCGGCGGTGAGGGGGATGCCGAGCGCCGCGAACCGCTTGTTGCAGGTCGGCGTGCTCTCGTCCATGGCGAGCAGCCCCTTGTCGCCGGCGACCAGTGACGCGGCGGTGGAGATGAGGTCTTGCGTATCCATGTCAGGTCGCCTTCTTTGCTGTCGTCGGGCCGGCGATGGCGCGGTCGACGATGCCCTGCGCTTCCTTCAGGATCTGCTGCAGATGCTCGGCGCCGGCGAAGCTTTCGGCGTAGATCTTGTAGATGTCCTCGGTGCCCGACGGTCGCGCGGCGAACCATCCGCTCTTCGCGCTCACCTTGATGCCGCCGATCGCCGCGCCGTTGCCCGGCGCCTTGTCGATGACGCTGTCGATCTTCTCGCCGGCCAGCTCGCGCGCGTCGAGCGCGTCCGGCGTCAGCGCCGCGAGCAGCTTCTTCTGCTGCACTGTCGCCGGCGCATCGACCCGATCGCTGGCCGGTTCGCCGAGCGCGCGCGTCAACTCGGCGTAGGCGCGTGCCGGATCGCGGCCGGTGCGCGCCGTGATCTCGGCCGAGAGCAGCGCCGGCACGATGCCGTCCTTGTCGGTCGTCCACACCGTGCCGTCGCAGCGCAAGAACGACGCGCCCGCACTCTCCTCGCCGCCGAAGCCGAGCGAGCCGTCGAGCAGCCTGTCGGAGAACCACTTGAAGCCGACCGGCACCTCGTAGAGTTCGCGGCCGAGGCGGGCGACGATCCGATCGATGAGCTGGGTGCTGACCACCGTCTTGCCGACTGCCGCCGCCGCCGGCCATTGCGGCCGACTTCGGAACAGGTCTTCGATCATCACCGACAGGTAGGCGTTCGGCGGCAGCAGGCCGGCGGGCGTGACGATGCCGTGTCGGTCGTGGTCGGTGTCGCAGGCGAAGGCGATGTCGAAGCGGTCCTTGATGCCGAGCAGGCGCTGCATCGCGTAGGGCGACGACGGGTCCATGCGGATCCGGCCGTCCCAGTCGAGCGTCATGAAACGAAACGTCGGGTCGACGTCCTCGCTCACCACCGTGAGGTCGAGACGGTAGTGCTCGGCGATGCGCGGCCAGTAGTGGACGCCGGCGCCGCCGAGCGGGTCGACCCCCATGCGCACCTTCCCGTTGCGGATGGCGTCGAAGTCGATCACGCTGGCTAGGTCGGCGACGTAGCGGCCGAGGTAGTCGTGGCGATGCGTGGTCGCCGCAGCCAGCGCCTGTGCGTACGGCAGGCGCTCGACGCCGGCGAGCGATTGCTCGAGGAACGCGTTGGCGGCTTTCTCGATCCAGGCCGTGATCTCCGTGCCGGCCGGGCCGCCGTGCGGCGGGTTGTACTTGAACCCGCCGTTGTCGGGCGGGTTGTGCGAAGGCGTGACGACGATGCCGTCGGCCAGGCCCGTGCTGCGGCCACGGTTGTAGGTGAGGATGGCGTGCGATACAGCGGGTGTCGGCGTGTACTCGTCGCCTTCGGCCAGCATCGCTTCAACGCAGTTGGCCGCCAGCACCTCGAGCGCGCTCGCGCAGGCGGGCGCCGAGAGCGCGTGGGTATCGATGCCGAGATAGAGCGGTCCGTCGATGCCCAGCTTCTTTCGATAGCCGCAGATCGCCTGTGTGATGGCGAGGACGTGATGCTCGTTGAAGGACAGATCGAACGACGAGCCGCGGTGCCCGGAGGTGCCGAAGGCGACGCGCTGCGCGGCGACGCCGGCATCGGGAAGGCCGGTGTAATACGCGGTGACGAGGCGGGCGATGTCGACGAGCGCCGACGGCGGCGCCGGCTTGCCGGCAAGAGGGCTGATGTGCGTGGCCATGGCTGGGCTGCTAGTCGGAGGAGGACGGGCTCGTTCGGTCCCGGACCCGGCGATAGCGCCGGATCAGGGCATTGGTCGAGCTGTCGTGTGCCAGCAGCGGCTCGCCGGCGCTCTGCAGCTCGGGAATGACGCGCTGGGCCAGCGCCTTGCCGAGCTCGACGCCCCACTGGTCGAACGAGTCGATGTTCCAGACGACGCCCTGAACGAAGACGCTGTGCTCGTAGAGCGCCACGATCGCCCCGAGCGCCTTCGGCGTGAGCCGCTCCAGCAGCAGCGTGTTGCTCGGGCGGTTGCCCTCGAAGACGCGGTGCGGGACGAGCTCGGCCGGGGTGCCCTCGGCGGCGACTTCCGCCGCCGTCCGGCCGAACGCCAGCGCCTCGCTCTGGGCGAACAGGTTCGACATCAGCTGGTCGTGCTGCGCGCCGAGCGGGTTCAGCGGCTGGCAGAAGCCGATGAAGTCGCACGGCACGATGCGTGTGCCCTGGTGGATGAGCTGGTAGAACGAGTGCTGGCCATTCGTGCCGGGCTCGCCCCAGAGGACGGGCGCCGTCTCGACGCCGACGCGGTCGCCGGCGAGCGTCACATGCTTGCCGTTGCTCTCCATGGTCAGCTGCTGGAGATAGGCCGGCAGGCGCTTCAGGTATTGCTCGTACGGCAGCACGGCGAGCGTGGCAGCGCCCAGGAAGTTGTTGTTCCAGATCGCCAGGAGGCCCAGCAGCGCCGGCTGGTTGCGCTCGACCGGGGCCGTGCGGAAGTGCTCGTCCATCGCATGAAAGCCCGTGAGCATCTCGGCGAAGGCGTCGGGGCCGATGGCAAGCATCGTCGACAGCCCGATCGCCGAGTCCATCGAGTAGCGGCCGCCGACCCAGTCCCAGAAGCCGAACATGTTCTCGGCCGAGATGCCGAAGGCGGTGACGCCCTCGACGTTGGTCGAGACCGCGACGAAGTGCTTCACCACCGCCTGGTCGTCGCCGAGTCGGCCGACGACCCATTGCCGCGCCGCGTGCGCGTTGGTCAGCGTCTCGAGCGTAGTGAAGGTCTTCGACGCGACGATGAAGAGCGTCTCGGCGGCGTCGAGGTCACGGGTCGCCTCGGCCAGGTCGGTGCCGTCGACGTTGGAGACGAAGCGCAGCGTCAGGCCACGGTCGCTGTAGAAGCGCAGTGCCTCGTAGGCCATCACCGGGCCGAGATCGGACCCGCCGATGCCGATGTTGACGATGTTGCGGATGCGCTGTCCGGTGTGGCCGAGCCAGCGGCCGCTGCGCAGCGCATTCGCGAACGCGCCCATCCGACCCAGCACCGCGCGAACTTCCGCGACGACGTCGACACCGTCGACGAGTAGGCGTTCGCCGGCGGGCATGCGCAAGGCGACGTGCAGCACCGAGCGCTTCTCGGTCGTGTTGATCACGTCGCCGCGGAACATCGCCGCGGTGCGCTCGCCGAGGCCGCATTCGCGCGCCAGCGCCGCCAGCAGCGTCATCGTCTCGTCCGTGACGCGGTTCTTCGAGTAGTCGAGGTAGACGCCTGCGGCCTCGAGCACGAGCCGTTCGCCGCGGCCGGGATCGGCGGCGAACATGTCGCGCAGATGAGTCGCGCCGATCGCCGCGTGGTGGGCGACCAGTGCCCGCCACGCCGGGCGAGCGGCAAGGGCGGACTGGCTCACCGCGCGGCCGCGCCGGCGAGCTTCGCGCTCTTTTCCTGGATGCCGGCCAGGAGGCTCCGCCACGACTTCTTGAACGAGTCGCCGCCTTCCTTCTGCAGCTGCACGGCGAGCACGTCGACGTCGATGCCGAGCTTGACGAAGCCGGCGATGACCTGCTCGGCGTCGCCACCGTCGGGCGCGAGGACCGCGCCGATCTTGCCGTGGTCGGCGAACGCGAGGAGGGTCTTGTCGGGAATGGTGTCGATCGTGTCGGGCGCCGCCAGCTTCTCGACGTAGAGCGTGTCGCTCGCGTCCGGATCCTTCGTCCCGGTGCTGGCCCAGAGCAGCCGCTGCGGGTGCGCGCCGGCGGCGGCCAGGCGTTGCCAGCGCGGCGCATCCAACAGCTCGCGATAGGCCTTGTACGTTCGACCGGAGATCGCAATCCCCAGGCGGTTGCGCTGATGGACCGGAACCTGATCCTTCACTGCGACGTCCCAGCGACTCACGAACAGCGAGGCCACCGACTCGACCACGGGATCGAGCCCGGCTTCGATGCGCCGTTCGATGCCGCGCATGTAGGCCTCGGCCACGGCGACGTATTGCTCGCGCGAAAAGAGCAGGGTGACATTGATCGGAATGCCGGAAAAGATCGATTCCTCGATCGCCTTCACGCCGGCCGGCGTGCCCGGGATCTTGATGAAGAGGTTGGGGCGCGCCGCCGCATCGAACAGCTGGCCGGCGGCAGCGATCGTCCCGGCCGTGTCGTCGACGAGCAGCGGCGAGACCTCGAGCGAGACCCGACCGTCGACGCCGCCGGTCGCGTCGTGGATCGGCCTGAACAGGTCCGCGGCGCGCGCCAGGTCTTGCTCGGCCAGGGCGAAGAAGAGGTCCTCGCCGGACCGCCCCGCCTGCGTCAGCGCGCCGATCTGTTCGTCGTAGGCGTTGCCCTGGCCGATCGCGTGTTCGAAGATCGTGGGGTTCGACGTGAGGCCGGTCACGGACAGCTCGGCGATGTAGCGGGCGAGCGTGCCGTCGGCGAGCATGTCGCGGGTGATGTTGTCGAGCCAGAGGCTCTGGCCGAGCGCGTGCAGCGCGTGCGTGTTGCGGTTGATCATGGGGACTCCCTGGATGGCTCGCCCAGGAGCGAGCCGATGTCGAGCGTGAGCAGGTCGCCGATGGCGTCGATGGTGCAATCGGCGTGCGGGTAGCGGGCGATGTTCGCCGGGTCGAGCGCGTAGTGTCCCTGGCGCGGAAACACGGTGACGAGGCGATCGCCCATCACCTCTTTCATGGCGGCGAGCAGGCGCTGTTTGTCGTCGACCATCACGTGGCGCCGTGCTGGATACAGGCGCTGCACCTGGTCGAGCATCTGCTCCTTGTGGGCATAGATCAGCACGCGCCCCTGCACCGCATCCCACAGACCCGAGCGCCAGACCTTGCGCGGCTGGAACACGACGTCGCCGTCCGACAAGATCACCGTCGGGCCGAAGCCGGAGAGGCGGCCGATAACCTCGAGCGCGCCTGGATAGAGCCGTTCGGCGAACGGGTAGTCGATGAGGAAGCTCGACACCTTCAGCAGGCGATGGTCGCCGTCGCCGCTGTGCTCGATCTGGTCGCGATAGCGCTGCAGCGCACCAAGGTAATCGACGTAGCCGAGCTCGCCGCGCAGCTGCTCGAAGATGACCCAGTAGCGGTCGGCGCTGGCGACGCCGAACTCCTCCTCGAGATGACGCCGCAGGTCGGCGATGATCCGGTCGTTGTCGAGCAGCGTGTTGTCGACGTCGAGCAGGAAGACGACGGCGGCCACGGCGGCCGGGTCGCTGGCGCTGTTCATGGCGGGCATCCTTCGGTGGTGGTCAGCGCGTGCCAGCCGCCGTCTTCGGCGATCAGCGCGTCGGCGGCCGCCTGAGGCCCCCACGAGCCGCGGGGATATGGCAGCGCCGGAGGGTGGTGCTCGAGCACCTCGTCGACGACGGCCCACGCCGCTTCTACCGCGTCCTGGCTGGTGAAGAGCGCGCCGTCGCCGGCCATGGCGTCCCGAAGCAGACGCTCGTACGGTGGCTCTTCGCCGGACGTGTTCTCGCACAGGAAGAGCTCGCGCTGATCTCCCAGGAATCCCTTGCCGGGTCGCTTGACGCGCGCCGCGATCGCCACGGCGGCGAGCGGCTGCAGCTTGAAGCGCACGTAGTTCGCTCGACCGTCGGCAGGCGTGGCATCGTCGAACAGGCGTTGCGGTGGTGGCTTCAGCTGCACCAGCACTTCGGCGGCGGTCGTCGGCAGGCACTTGCCCGTGCGCAGATACCAGGGCACACCGGCCCAGCGCCAGGAATCGATGAAGAGACGCAAGGCGCAGAAGGTCTCGACGTCCGAGTCGGCCGCCACGTCTTTCTCGGCCCGGTAGCCGTCGTACTGGCCGCGCACGACATCGTCGGCGGTCAGCTTTCGCATCGCGTGGAAGACGCCGGCCTTTTCGTTCTGCACCGCCTCGAAGCCCTGGTACGCCGGCGGCTCCATGGCGAGCAGCGCGACGATCTGGAACAGGTGGTTCTGGACCACGTCGCGCAGCGCGCCGGCGCTTTCGTAAAAGCCGCCGCGCTCGCCGATGCCGAAGTCTTCGGCCACCGTGACCTGGACGCTCGCGACATGCTGGCGGTTCCAGATCGGCTCGAGGAACGAGTTGGCGAAGCGGAAATAGAGGATGTTCATGATCGCCTCCTTGCCGAGGTAGTGGTCGATCCGGAAGATCGACGTCTCGGGGAAGACGGAATGCGCCGACGCGTCGAGCGCGATCGCCGACGCGAGATCGCGGCCGAAGGGCTTCTCGACGATCACCCGGGCGTCCTTCGCGAGCCCGGCCGCGCCGAGGCTCTGGATCACGGCCTCGAAGAGCGCAGGCGGGATGGCCAGGTAATGGGCAGGGCGCGATGCGCCCTGGAGCGCCGCCTTGAGCCTGTCGAAGGTCGCCGCGTCCTTGTAGTCCCCGGACACGTAGCGCACGCTAGAAAGGAGCCTGTCGAGCGCGCCCGCGTCTTCGACGCTGCCGGCGTGCTCGAGACTCGCGCGAACCCGGTCCTGCACCTGCTGCGGGGTCAGGACGGTCGACGCGACGCCGATCACCGGCACGCCCAGTTCGCCGCGCTTGGCCATCGCATAGAGCGCGGGAAAGATCTTCTTGTTCGCCAGATCGCCGGTGAATCCGAAGACGACCAGCGCGTCGGAAGGCGCCGGCAGCGCTGCACCCGCCTTGCCGTTCGCGGGGTTCAAGCGGCTTCTCCTGCCGGCTTTTCCAGGTGGCCGCCGAAGGCATGCCGCATCGCCGACAGCACCTGGTTGGCGAAGTCGCCTTCGCCGCGCGACGTGAAGCGCTCGTAGAGGGCGGCGCTCAGCACGTGGGTCGGAACACCTTCCTCGACGGCGGCTTGGATGGTCCAGCGGCCCTCGCCGGAGTCGGAGACGCGGCCGCCGTAGGCCGCGAGCTGGGGATCCTGCAACAGGGCGCCCGCGGTCAGGTCGAGCAACCAGGAACCGATGACGCTGCCGCGCCGCCAGACTTCGGTGATCTCCGGAAGGTCCATCTCGAATTGATAGAACTCGGGCTGGCGCAGCGGTGTGGTCTCGGCGTCGGCCACCTGCGTTCGCTTGCCGACGTTCGCATGGCGCAGGATGTTGAGCCCTTCGGCGTAAGCCGCCATCACGCCGTATTCGATGCCGTTGTGGACCATCTTGACGAAATGGCCGGCGCCGCTCGGTCCGCAGTGCAGGAATCCTTGCTCTGCGCTCGAATGGGCGCCGCTGCGGCCGGGCGTGCGCGGCGCCGCGCCGGCGCCCGGGGCGAGCGCGGCGAAAATCGGCGTCAGGTGCGCCACGATCTCGGGCTCGCCACCGATCATGAGGCAGTAGCCGCGGTCCTCGCCCGCGACGCCGCCGCTCGTGCCGACGTCGACGTAGTGATGGCCCGTGCGGGCGAGCGTGCTTGCGCGGCGGATGTCGTCGCGGTAATACGAATTGCCGCCATCGATCACGATGTCGCCGGACTCGAGGTGGGGCACGAGTTGCTCGAGCTCCTGATCGACGATGGCGGCCGGCACCATCATCCAGATCGACCTCGGCGCGGTCATCTTCGCCACCATGTCGGCGAGCGACGATGCGCCGATCGCGCCCTCCTGGGCGAGTGCGGCGACGGCCTCCGGGTGGATGTCGTAGACGACGCAGGCGTGGTCGTTCTTGAGCAGGCGGCGAACCATGTGGGCGCCCATGCGGCCCAATCCGATCATTCCGAGCTGCATGGCAAGGTCCTTTCAGGGTTCGTCATTTCGGGCCCGGGGCGAGCGGCGCATGGCACCGTCAGCAGCACGCGGTGCGTGGCGCCGTCGTCGACCAGGGCGACGTCCCCGGAAGACTTCACGCCGTCGACGGTGAGCACGGCCGCCTCGGTGGAAGCCGCCGACCGCATCGTGATCTCGTAGGTCGTCGACTCGAACCGGTAGTGCAACTCGAAGCCCGACCAGCTGCTCGGTAGGAGGGGCCGCAACGCGAGTTGGTTCCCGCGTCGTTGCAGCCCGAGCAGCCATTCGACCAGCAGCTGATACATCCAGCCGGCCGATCCCGTGTACCAGCTCCAGCCGCCGCGCCCCACATGAGGGGCGATGGCGTAGACGTCGCCGGCGACGACGTAGGGCTCGGTCTTGTAGACGGTGACATGCTCGGCGCTGTCGCCATGGCGGATCGGGTTGAGCATGGCGAACAGCTGCCAGGCACGCTCGGCGTCGCCCATCATGGCGAAAGCGAGGGCGGCCCAGACGGCGCCGTGCGTGTACTGCCCGCCGTTCTCGCGAACGCCCGGCACGTAGCCCTCGATGTAGCCCGGCGACGGCCGCGAGACGTCAAAGGGCGGATCGAGCAGTCGGACGATGCGCGCGTCGGACTGGACGAGGCGGCGCTCCAGCGACGCCATGGCGGTGACCGCGCGCTCGGGCGGCGCGGCACCGGAAATCACCGACCAGCTCTGGGCGATGGAATCGATCTGGCACTCGGAGTTGGCGGCCGAGCCGAGCGGCGTGCCGTCGTCGAACCAGGCGCGCTGGTACCAGGCGCCGTCCCATGCGCTTGCCTCGACCTGGGCCTTGAGCATCGCCGCATCGCCTTCGCACAGCGCGGCGAGCGCCACGTCGTCGCGAGCCTGCGCCAGCGGCGCGAAACGCTTCAGCACCGCGATGAGAAAGAAGGTGAGCCAGACGCTTTCGCCCTTGCCGTCGCTGCCGACGAGATTCATGCCGTCGTTCCAGTCGCCCCCTCCCATCAGCGGCAAGCCGCGCGAGCCGCGGCGCCGCGAGTGCTGTAGCGCTCGCGCGCAATGCTCGTAGAGCGTGGCGGATTGCGCCGACTCGGCCGGGAGTTCGTAGTTCGAGGCCTCGCCATCGGCGAGCGGGCGGCTGTGCAGGAAGGGACATACCTCGTCCAGGACGCCGGTGTCCCCCGTGACTTCGACATAGCGGCTGGTCGCGAACGGCAGCCAGAGGTAGTCGTCCGAGCAGCGCGTGCGCACGCCCTTTCCCGAAGGCGGATGCCACCAGTGCTGCACGTCGCCCTCTACGAACTGGCGCGCCGCGCAGCGCAGCAGATGCTCGCGCACGAGCCGCGGCTCGGCATGAACGAGCGCCATCACGTCCTGCAGTTGGTCGCGAAAGCCGTAGGCGCCGCTCGCCTGGTAGAAGGCCGTGCGACCCCACAGACGCGAGCTGATGACCTGGTAGAGCAGCCAGCCATTGGCGAGCACGTCGACCTGTGGCTCGGGCGTGCGGACCCGGACAGCGCCGAGCGTGCGACGCCAGTGCGCCTGGACCGCGTCGAGGCTCGTCGCGGCCCGGCGCGCGCTGGTGCGGGCGAGCTCGCGCGCCTCGTCGGACGTCTTGCCGGCGCCCAGCCTGAAGACGATCTCGCGCTCTTCGCCGGCGGCCAGCTCGAGGTCGACGCGCAACGCGCCGCAGGGGTCGAGGGCGGCGCCGACCCGGCCGGACAGACGTGCCTGCGCCAGAGCAGCGGGCGCCGCCCGCGTGCCGCCGGCGCCGAAGAAATCTCCGCGGTCGGCGCAGACGCTGGACGCGCCGCCGTCGACCGCGAAGAACGCCGTGCGTTCGGTGAAGTCGGTGCTGTAGCCATTGCGCGCGAACACCGCACCGCTCGCAGCATCGACTTCGGTGACGACGTGCATCAGGCTTTTCTCGCGCTCGTCGGCGAGCACCCACTCGATGTAGCCGGTGACGGAGAGCCGACGCGTCCGATCCGAGCGATTGCGCAAGGTGAGGGTCGAGTACTTCACCGGCGCGTCGATCGCGACGTGGATCCGAAGCGTCGATTCGATCTCCCGCTCGGCGTGCTCGAACACGCTGTACCCGAACCCGTGCCGCACGACGTAGGCGCCGGCGCTCCGTGTCGGCAGCATAGTCGGCGACCAGAGGGCTCCGCTGTCGTCGTCGCGGATGTAGATCGCCTCGGTGCAGGCGTCGCTGACCGGATCGTTCGACCACGGCGTGAGCCGGAACTCGTGCGAGTTCTCGCTCCACGTACAGGCGCTGCCGCTCTCGGAAACGATGGTGCCGAACTCCGGGTTGGCAATCACGTTGGTCCAGGGCAAGGGCGTCATGCACGAACGCGACGTCGTGATCATGTACTCGCATCCGTCGGCGCTGAAGCCGCCATGGCCGTTGAACTCGAGCAAAGCCAAATCCGGAGGGGGAAGGGGCTCGTCACGCCCCTCCAGCGCAGCGGCCACGCGCGGCGCCGCGGGCGCGACTCGCTCACCGTGCGCCTCGCCGAGTTCCAGCAGGCTGCGGCATGCACCGGGCACGACGATGCGGGCGACGCTGTGCAGCAGGACGCGATCGGATTCGTCCAGGGCCGCAGCGTCGCGCACGAAGATGCCGCCGTGCCGGTCGACGAGCGCGGTGGCGCCGACCTCGTCGATCACGGCCCGGATCGACTCGCGCAGCGCGGAGGCCGCGTTGCCAATGCCTTCCAGCAGCACCATCAGCTCCGTCTTCAGCCCGTGGGCGGCCCAGAAGGCGTGTGCCTGAAGGAGCTGGCGCACGGTGGCCAGGTGGTGCGCACTCGCGATTTCCGCGACGACGATCGGCACGTCGCCCGAGATGCCGAAGGCCCACAGCGACGACTGGCCGCGTCGATTCTTCGCAATCTCTTCCGCCGGCGCGCGCATCGCGGGGTCGGCGACGAGAAGCGAGGCCCCGAGACGCTCGAACAAGGTCGCATCGTCTTCGTTCGCCGCCAGCCGGCGAAGCGTGTCACGACGGAAGCCGAGGCTTCCTTCGACGATGCGGTCGCCAGCCCCGGTTGCGCGCGAGCGTCTCGCCAGGGCAATGCATTCGTCACGCGTGGCGGCGATGCCGGTCGTCCAGTCGATCGTGCAAGCCGCGCCCGGCGGCAGGTGAAACGGGACGCGCAGCGCAGCGATCGGGTCGAGGACCGCGCCGTCGTGGCCGCCCAGGGGATCGGCGGTTCGCAAGGCGTCGGCGTTCGACGTGTGACGACCCCGGCCGATTAAGCGCATCCGGTCGGTTTCGAAGGAAGCGTCGCCGCTCTCGCCATGCACCACGGCCTGATGGAACAGCCAGGCTCGCGCATCGGTCGGTGCGCTCGGGCGACGGGTGGCGAGAATGACCCCGGAGCGCCGGTCGATCTCGGTGACGACGAAGAGCTTGTTGAACGCCGGATGCGCGGCATCGGTGGCGGCAGGAGCCAGCACCAGCTCGGCGAAGCTTGTCGCGCTCAGTTCTGCGAGGCGCTGCGAACCGTTGGCGATGCAAAGCCGGCGCAACTCGACGTCTTCGTTGCCGTCGACCGCGACTTCGAGGGTGGCCCGCAAGCCGCGCAAGTCGAATGCAGCCGTATCGAACGCCGACCAGGCCGCACCGTCCGTGTCGCAGCGCATGAAGAGGAAGCTGCCCCAACTGTCGAGGGCCGCGTCTTCCCGCCAACGCGTGATGGCGAGGTCGTTCCACTCGCTTCGGCCGCTTCCCGACGTCGTCAACGCAACGTGGAATCTGCCGTTGGAGAGCAGCTTCAGCTGTGCCATCGACGACGATAGGTCGCCGATGGGCGGCGCCGCAGCAGCGAACCGAGCGACGCAGGGTAGGACGCGTCCGACGCCTGGCGATCAGGCCGATCGGCCCGGCTTGGCGTGCGCGCGCAATCTTGCAATCGCGCCCGCATAGTCGTCGCTGCCGAACACTGCCGAGCCGGCGACCAGCGCATCCGCGCCGGCTTCCACGGCCTGCCATGCGTTGTCGCCGCTCTGGCCGCCGTCGACCTCGATCCAGGGATCGAGCCCGCGCGCTGCGCAGAGCTGCCTAAGCTCGCGGATCTTCGGCAGCACCTCGGGAAGGAAGGCCTGGCCCGAGAACCCCGGATTGACGCTCATCACCAGGACGACGTCGCACAGGTGCAGCACCTGCTCGACGAAGGCGACCGGGCTCGCCGGGTTGAGCACGACGCCGGCCTTCTTGCCGAGCTCGCGAACACGCGACAGCACCCGGTGCAGGTGAATCGTCGACGTCGGCTCCGACTGGATCAGGATGTGGTCGGCGCCGGCGCGTGCGAAGTCGTCGAGCAGCCGCTCGGGCTCGACAATCATCAGGTGCACGTTCAACGGCTTGGCCGTCGCGCGCCGAATCGCCGCGACCACGGCCGGGCCGAAGCTGATGTTCGGCACGAAGCGCCCGTCCATTACGTCGACGTGGATCCAGTCCGCGCCGGCCGCGTCGACCGCACGCACCTCTTCGCCGAGCCGGCCCAGATCCGCCGACAGGATGGAAGGCGCGACGACGAGCGGTTTCATCGCGACCTTGTAGCATGGCCGCGTCCATGCAGCACGCCTCGCCGCCGCAGCAGATTCGCTGGCACCCGATACCCGGCGGCGCGGAAATGGATGCGGTCGTCGCGGCGCGAATCCTCGAGGCCGCGGCTCGGGCCGTGCATGAGCGCGGCCGTTTCCTGATCGTGCTCGCCGGCGGGAACACGCCGCGCGGCGCCTACGAACAACTCCGAACCGCCCCGGCCGACTGGTCGCGCTGGCATGTCTACTTCGGCGACGAAAGATGCGTGGCGCGCTCGGACGACGCCCGCAATTCGAGGATGGCCGCACTGGCCTGGCTCGACCAGGTGCCGATCCCGCGCGAACAGCGCCACGAGATGGCGGCCGAGCTGGGTCCGGTCGAGGCGGCGCGGCTCTACAAGCTGACGCTCGCGGCAGTCGGCGATTTCGACCTGGTGCTGCTGGGGCTCGGCGACGACGGTCACACCGCGAGCCTCTTTCCCGGCCATCTGCTCGGAGCGCAGTCGTCCTCGCCCGACGCGCTCGCGGTGTTCGATGCGCCCAAGCCGCCGCCGCAGCGCGTCACCCTGAGTGCCGCCCGCTTCAGTCGCACGCGGCAGGCCTTCTTTCTCGTCGCCGGCGAAGACAAGCGCGACGCCCTCGCGCGATGGGCCGCCGGCGAGGCGATTCCGGCCGCATCGATCCGGCCGCCAGGAGGCGTCGACGTCTTCGTCGACGCAAGCGAGCGGTGAGCACCGGACCCTGAATAGCTATTCACTTCGGCGAGCGGGCGACACCGGCTGCTCCGCCGCGACCTAGGCGGCGCGGGACCGAAAGGCCGTCTCCGTGCTCCGATCGAACCCGTGGTCATTCATCGATCGCTTGCGAGTCGCTGGCCTCGTACGTTCGATGACGCACAGACCGCGGGTCCGGCCGGCGCGAAGATCATTCATGGGTGATGCGTTGCTCGGGCCGACGCTGCCTCGTTCATACGATAAGAACAGGGGCGTACGCTGACCGATCGGCGAACCGGCCCGCTCATCCGCAACAACACCTCCACTGAAATGCAAATTCTGCTGAACACGGACCCCCACATCGATGGGCGTCAGGCCATGTCCGACCACCTGGAGTCGGTCGTGAAGGAAGCGCTGGGCCATTACGGCGAACGGATCACCCGCGTCGAGGCCCACCTGACCGACGCGAACGGGCCCACCAAGGCCGGCCCGAGCGATATTCACTGCACCCTGGAAGCGCGGCCGGTCGGTCGCGAGCCGGTCGTCGTCAAGGATCGCGCCGCGACGGCGCATCAGGCCATCCAGGGCGCGCTACGCAAGCTCGAGCGTGCGCTGGCCGGTGCGTTCGAGAAGCACGACCCGCTGCACACGCCGCGTGCCGTCAACCGGACGGATTCCTTCGACGGTTGAACAGCATGAGCGCCAAGGGAATCGTGGTCACGACCCCGACGGCGACCAGTGCCCAGCCGACGGCTCGACGCCGATCCGTTCGGCAAGGCCTCGCATCACGTCGTTTTCGGAATCTCTGATGGCATGCGTCGCCGCGATCCCTAGTCGCGCCCTGTAAGGTCGGTCCAAAAGTGCTGGATCACGAGGCGACGACCCTGCGCGCATTGATCCGCGGGTACCTGTTCATTTCCCACCCTGCGCCCAAATGCTGATGATGGACGCCGCCGTCAACCATTGCGCTCAAGGCATCGGCATCTGGGAATGGCGACGCTGACAAGATCTTCAAGAAAGGAAAGTTTCATGAACTCCCCCAGCCCCTGCGTGCTGAGTCTCAATGGTGGCTCATCGAGCATCAAGTTCGCACTCTATCTCGCAGGCGAGACGCTTCAACGCCGGCTCGAAGGACAGATCGACCGCATCGGCAAAGGCTACGCTCGTCTGAGCTTCGAACATCTCGCCGAGCCGCGATCGGGCAGTCTCGACATTCCGGCCACGGATCATCGCTCGGCCGTGGCTTCGCTGATCGACTGGCTGGCCAGCGCGGACGGCATGGGGGGCGAAGCCGCGATGGCGGGAATGGCGGCCATCGGCCATCGCGTCGTCCACGGCATGAGCCACGTTGAGCCCGAAACGATCAGCGACGCGCTGCTCGACGAGCTGCGCCGCATTCAGCCGTACGACCCGGACCATTTGCCGGGCGAGATCGCGCTTATCGAGGCATTTCGGCAGCGCCTGCCGGCGCTGCCGCAGGTGGCCTGCTTCGACACGTCCTTTCACCGCAGCATGCCTCGGGTCGCCAAGCTGCTACCGATTCCGCGCAAGTTCGACGCCAAGGGCGTGCAGCGCTATGGTTTCCACGGGCTATCCTATTCTTTTCTGATCGAAGAACTCGAACGCGTGGCCGGCACGCCGGCTGCGCAGGGGCGCGTCGTGCTCGCCCACCTGGGCAATGGCGCAAGCATGGCTGCGGTTCACCGGGGGCTCAGCGTCGATACCAGCATGGGCTTCACGCCGAGCGCTGGCCTGCCGATGGGGACGCGTTCCGGCGACCTGGACCCGGGCCTGGCTTCGTACCTGGCGCGAACGGAACACATGGACGGATCTCAGTTCAACGACATGGTCAATCACGCCTCGGGCCTCCTAGGCATTTCCGAGACCAGCGCCGACATGCGGGATCTCCTCGCCCAAGAGGGCGCCGATGTTCGCGCCGCCGAAGCCGTGGCCTTGTTTTGCTACCAGGCTAAGAAGTGCATCGGCGCCTACGCGGCCGCTCTTGGCGGACTGGATACGCTCGTCTTTTCAGGCGGCATCGGCGAGCACGCCGCCGAGGTGCGGGCGCGTGCCTGCGAGGGCCTGGACTTCCTCGGCATCGAGATCGATGCCGCGCGCAACGCGGAGCACGCCGCCGTGATTTCCACGGCAGCCAGCCGGGTCACGGTGCGCGTCATGCGGACCGACGAGGAGCTGATGATCGCGAGGTCGGTTTGTCGCGTTCTCGGGCTCGGCTCGGGTGTCGGAGGCGTTCGCTCATAACGTCCCGAAGAAGTGCCCTGGCCCGCGTCGGCGACGAGCGTCCGCGCGGTATCGACGAGTGCTTCCGTGTTCATGACGGCCCGCCCCAGGTCCAGTTGCGAATCTCCGGCATGTCCTGGCCGTTCGCATCGATGTACAGCTTGTGCTCGACCAGCTTGTCCGCGAGGCGCCGCTTCAGGGCCAGGCCCTTGTCGCCGGTCTGCGGCAGACGGTCGATGGTGTCCATCACGAGGTGAAAGCGATCGAGATCGTTCAGCACCGTCATGTCGAACGGCGTCGTGATCGTTCCTTCTTCCTTGTAGCCGCGGACGTGGATGTTGTCGTGATTGGTGCGGCGATAGGTCAGCTTGTGGATCAGCGACGGGTAGCCGTGGAAGGCGAAGATCACTGGCTTGTCCTCGGTGAAGAGCGCGTCGAAATCGACGTCGGACAAGCCGTGCGGATGCTCGCTGTGCGGCTGCAGCTTCATCAGGTCGACGGCGTTGACGACGCGCACCTTCAACTCCGGCAAGTGCTCGCGCAGGATCGACACAGCGGCCAGCGTCTCGAGCGTCGGCACGTCGCCGCAGCAGGTCATGACCACGTCGGGCGCCAGGCCGCCGTCGTTGCTTGCCCACTCCCAGATGCCGATGCCCGCGGCGCAGTGCTTCGCGGCGGCTTCCATCGTCAACCACTGCGGCGCCGGATGCTTGCCGGCGACGACGACGTTTACGTAATGGCGGCTGCGCAGGCAGTGGTCCATCACCGAGAGCAGGCAGTTTGCGTCCGGCGGCAGGTAGACGCGAACGATCTCCGCCTTCTTGTTGACGACGTGGTCGATGAAGCCCGGATCCTGGTGCGTGAAGCCGTTGTGGTCCTGACGCCAGACGTGCGAGGCGAGCAGGTAGTTGAGCGAAGCGATCTTGCGTCGCCACGGAATCTGCGAAGTGACCTTGAGCCACTTGGCGTGCTGGTTGAACATCGAGTCGACGATGTGGATGAAGGCCTCGTAGCAGTTGAAGAGGCCGTGGCGGCCGGTCAGCAGATAGCCTTCGAGCCAGCCTTCGCACTGGTGCTCGCTGAGCATTTCCATCACGCGTCCGGTCGGCGCGAGGAACTCGTCGTTCGGCTCGGTGGTCGTGTCCCATTGGCGTGCGGTCGTCTCGAACAGGGCTTCGAGCCCGTTGGAGAGCGTCTCGTCGGGGCCGAAGACGCGGAAGTTGCGCTGCGCGTCGTTAAGCTTCGTGACATCGCGCAGGAACCGCCCGAGCACATGGGTATCGCCGATGCCCGGCGCGCCGGGTATCGGTACGTCGAAGCCGTAGGCGCGAAAGTCCGGCATGCGCAAGTCGCGCAGCAGGATGCCGCCGTTGGCGTGCGGGTTGGCGCCCATTCGTCGCGCACCCTCGGGCGCCAGCTTGGACAGTTCCGGCAGCAGCCGGCCCTGCGCATCGAAGAGTTCTCGTGGCCGATAGCTCTGCAGCCAGCCCTCGAGCAGTTCGAGATGCCCTGGATGGCTCGCCGGGTCGCTGATCGGCACCTGGTGCGCGCGGAACGTGCCTTCGATCTGCCGGCCGTCGACGGCCTTCGGGCCGGTCCAGCCCTTGGGCGAGGCGAGGACGATCATCGGCCAGCGGGGCCGCGCTCCGCGGCCCCGGGCACGCGCCTCGTGCTGGATCTGCTTGATCTGTTCCACCGCCGCATCGAGCGCTGCGGCCATGGCTTCGTGCATCAGTGCCGGCTCGTAGCCTTCGACGAAGCAGGGCGTCCAGCCGTAGCCGCGCAGCAATTGCTCGAGCTCCTCGCGGCCGATGCGGGCGAGGACGGTCGGATTCGCGATCTTGTAGCCGTTGAGGTGCAGGATCGGCAGCACCGCGCCGTCGCTCACCGGATCGAGGAACTTGTTCGAATGCCAGGCAGTGGCGAGCGGCCCTGTCTCGGCCTCGCCGTCGCCGACGACGCAGGCGACGATGAGATCAGGGTTGTCGAACACCGCGCCGAACGAATGGCTGAGCGAATAGCCAAGCTCGCCGCCCTCGTGGATCGAGCCCGGGCACTCGGGCGAGGCGTGGCTCGGGATGCCACCCGGGAACGAGAACTGTTTGAAGAGCTTTTGAAGCCCCTCCATGTCCTGGCCAATGTCGGGATAGACCTCGCTGTACGTGCCTTCGAGATAGGTGTTAGCTACGACCGCCGGGCCGCCGTGGCCGGGGCCGGACACGTAGATCATGTCGAGGTCGTATTGGCGGATAACCCGATTCAGATGCACGTAGATGAAGTTCTGGCCCGGGGTCGTTCCCCAGTGCCCGAGCAGCATGTGCTTGACGTCGGCGAGGGCGAGCGGTCGCTCGAGAAGCGGGTTGTCGCGGAGATAGATCTGCCCGACCGAAAGGTAGTTCGCGGCGCGCCAGTAGGCGTCCATGCACCGCAGGAGGTCGGCAGTCAGCGCACTTGTGTTGTGTGTCATGCGGTCTCGTTTGCAGGTGATTGAAATCTGCGCCTGACGTCGATGATCGAAGTCATGGTGTGTTTGTCCTGGTTGACCGAGGGCGTGGTGGATCCCGGGGGCGTCGTCGCGTTCGTTCGTGTTCTCGGCGCGTGCGGGATCCCGATGTCGAACAGGCTGCGTTGCGGTGCTAGCGCCCCACAGTGCACCCCTCAGAAGCGGCAGCATCAGCGTCAGGAGCAGTGGTGCGGCGAACCATGCAGAGCTGAGTTGGACAGCGCGCCGAACAGCCAACCGGCTGCGGCGGACCCCAACGTCTGTCCCAACGCGGAAGCAGCCGCGAGCCCTCCCATCGTTGCCCCAGCTTGCGGTGTGCCGCTCCCGCTGCGAGAAAGGAAAAGGCCGGAAGCACCGGCCCCGTTTCGGCCGAGATGACACTCACACCATGTGACGGCATCCTCTGCGCACGCGCTCCTCCCTCGGTTTCCCATCGTAAAAGCGGGCCAGTCCGGCAATGCCGCCGCTGACGATGTAGGCGTTTGTCTTCGCGATGTCGATGTGGTGGGTGATAGTGAGCTCAAATCGGTGTGGGTCAAAGCAGCACTACTGTTTGATCCCTGCGCCCGTGTCAGTACCGCTCATGAGCAAGTACTTTCGGCTGGACACGCCGACGGCGCGCGCTATCGTGTGAGAGCTCATTGGCGCATCGTCTACGAGGCTGGATAGAAGAACTCCTCGCGAATAATCTTGCCGTCGCGCAGCGTAAACAGGGCCGCCTCTTCCATTTGCATACGCTTTCCCGAAGGCTTGTTGGTCACGTCGAACCGGAAGCCGACGATGAAGCGATCACCGTGCGGCCAGGGTCCCCACACTGAGGCGGAATGAACCTCGTGGTTGTTCGACCACCATTCACCCTTCGCCTTGATCGCGGCGAGGCCGCGGGCTTCCTGCGGCATCTCCGGCATGGCCATCGCTTCCACGCTCACCGCGTCATCGGCGAACAGGGATTTCAGCGCCTCCTCGTTCTTGCCCGCGCGACACAAGCTCACGTACTTGTTCGCGACGTCCGTTGTCTTGTCCATCTTGTCCATGGCGGCTTCCTCTCAACAAATTTCGAACGACGCCGGGAGTGGCATCGCAGATCGCGTTTAGCGGCGCGTTGGTCGAGGACAGTCTGGCGTTCACGGTCGTACGACCCCGGACAGGATTCGAAGCAGGACCTTCATGCCACCCATCCATGATCCGAGGCAAGCGATGTTCCCATTTTGAGTTAGATGGTTTGGCGGGTTGGCGGGCGAAAGCGGACGGTTTTGGGTGCTCTGCTGGGTCGGACGTTTCAAGCCGGCCAAAGTTTCTTCGGTTCCACGACTTCTTACTCTTGACGGCGCAGCTTAGGCTCCGAACCCGACCCCAGAGTCAAGTCATTATTTCTGTAGGGCCATCCTCCACAAAAGCTTGCTCCATAACCGACGGTGACGCGGGCCGGGAGTGGCGACTGGAGCCCTAGTTCGAGCATCCAGCCCCGCCTAGGAATGCGGGAAGTTCCAGGTCTTGAGGCGCGTTCGTACTTCAAGGAGCAGTGCCGCGAGCTCCACCGCCTCGAGTCGGTTCCGTTTGACGAAGGCTTGCCACTGCAGTTGCTTGGTTGCGTCCTTCGCAAAGGTTTCGCCCAGTCCAATCGGCAAGGTGTCGGGCAACGCGGTTCCCCTGCGTGCAAAGGTCGCCTCGATCGCTTGCTCGACTTCGGCGCTCTCCAGCGTCGGATCGCGGAGAAGAACCCAGAGGTCGAAGAAATCCTTCATCCTGGTGTTGGTCACGCCCAGGACCGAGATGGCGTGCAGCTTTTCCGCCGCCACCGTGGCCTTCGGGTAGGCCCGCAGTACCGGCGCCGGAACGTCGGCGAGGAAAGTGGGGTAGTGGATGGGCTGCGGACCAGGAGTCACGGCGTCGCCGAAGCCGATGTCGACCTGCAGAGCGATGCGAGCTCGATCCAGCGTGGCGTGCAGATCGATGCGCACGCCGCCATAGCTTGCTTCCTTGCGGATCGCCGCTCCGACGACAGTGCCGCGGTCGAAGACGATGCCGTCGTCCACCGAAATCGCACTGACGGATCGGAAGATCGCGACGAGCGCCGGCACATCGTCGGTCCCGAAGCCGAGCAGGTCGGCATCGCGGGTGGGGCGATGTTCGTCGCCGTACCAGAGCTGAAAGAGCAGGGCTCCCTTTAGCAGGAAGTTCGGCGCGTGTTCGGAGATCGAGAGCCGGTAGAGAAGCCGTTCCAGGCCATATCGCGTCAGGACGAGGTTGAAGTCTTGCTTGGTTGCGTCTGCTCGCTGCTTGAGGCGGGCTCGGATCGACGCCGCCCTGTTGGCCGTCATGCCGTGATCGCCTCGATGTAGGGGCGCATCACATTGGCCACGCGCTGGCGCGTGGCGTGGTCGCCGAGGTCTTCGAGCGTGAACTTGCGCTTGCCCCAGCCGTCGCGCAGCGCCTCGAGCGCCACGTCGAGACCGATCTTGTTTCGGAACCTGAAGCAGTCGACGACCGTGCGGGCGGGGTTGAAGAGCGGAACGGCCACGCCGTCGATTCGCACCCGCTGCACACCCTCGGCCAGCGCGGTGTCGGACATTCGCACTACACGGATCGCCGGACTGTCGATGCGTGGTGCGGCGAGGTTGTTGGGGATGGCGACCCAGACTTCGAAAGGTGCTTGTGTGCCGATGCCGTGGAAGCGCAGCGCCGAGAGCAGGCAGACCACGCCCTTACTCACGCGGGTTGCCACTTCGGCGAGGGACCGGTGCTCGCTCGTCGCTGTGCCGGGCACGGCGTAGAGACCTCGAGCTACGCGCTCGAGCTTGCCAGACTCGACCAGGCGGGTTAGTGCGATGGTGGAAAGTCCCAGCGCCGCGACGTCGCGGGCGCGCAGGAGCTTTCGTTTGTGGGCCAGGCGCATGATCTTCTGCTCGTGGGTGGCGTTGAGGGCTGGCGAGGTGGACGGCATGCCGGTATTCTGTTGGAATAAACATGTAAGCGTCAACAACTACATTAATAACGCAACATCGGCAGGGGCGAGCGCGTGAGCCAAGCTTCGTCTGTCAACGCCATCGAAACACCGCCTCATCACAGAATGAGGCGACCCTTCCCGTGCCCGGGATTGCGTCCCATCTTCCTTCACGTTGCACGCGAACGAGGACGCTTGCCGAACTGACCGGCGCTGCGCTCGCGACGCTTCGCGTCGATCGCTCCGACCCGCCAGATCGTCACCCGGCCCCCTGCCAGGCCCGAAGCCGGGCCGCCCAAAAGCTCGCAGCGCATGCCGCGGCTCGACCGCCGCGCCATTCGCTCCGCTCGGTGTCACGTCGTTCGCGGTGACGCCGCATCGAGAGAACCCGGTCCGGTTCGGACGCTTGTCCGGGTCCATTCGCCGCATGGCGACGACTTGGGCCTCTACGATCCTCGATGGAGCGATGACGCGCTGCTGCAGCTGGTCCTCGAGCGCCCCGTCTTTCTGGACCGCCCGATCGTCGTGACGGCGCTCGGCACCAAGCTTTGCCGACCGTCGGAGACCCTGCTGGAACTGCTGCCGGTGCCGAGGCCTCCGTTCACCAAGGAAGACGCAGCGTCGTGGTGGATAGCGGTCAACGCCGGTGGGCAAGGCCAGTCACCGACCCCAGCATCGAAGTGAGAGAAATCAGCCGAAACCTCACGCCCTTGTGGCGGCGTTCCGGTCCTAGAGTCCATGCCAAATCGATGAAATTCAGCCGAAATTCATCGCTCAAGTTGCAACGAGTCAGCGCGAAGATGGGGCGGCCTACTGCCCTATTCAGTGCCGACTGACCTGCCCGAAATCAGCAGAAATCGGGCAGGAAATCGGAACCCCTTGCGGCACACACTGATTTATTCGCATGCCTGCTTTGGAGCTCTTCATGAATGACGACCCAACCGCGGTTCCCGCCGCCAGCATCGGACCCATTCCGCCCCTGCTGCGCCTTCCTGCAGTGCTCGAGGCGACCGGCCTGGGCCGCTCGACGGTCTACAGGATGATCG
>JBDTPG010000023.1:0-30769 GCA_039932815.1 Caldimonas sp. | reverse complement strand
CGTGGGCGACGCCTTCGAGGCTGGCGATGCCGTTGTCGACCGTCATCAGCACCTCGGCGCCGGTCGCGAGGACGAGGTCGACGATCTGCGGCGTCAGCCCGTAGCCGTGGATGCGTCGATCGGGGACGACGTACGACAGCGTCGCCGGATCGGCGCCGAGCAGGCGCAAGCCGCGCAAGGCCACGGCGCACGCGGTCGCGCCGTCGCAGTCGTAGTCGGCGACGACGCAGATGCCGCTGCCGGCGCCGATCGCGTCGGCGAGCAGCACGGCAGCATCGTCGGCACCGAGCAGGCCCGACGGCGGCAGCAGGCGCGCCAGGCCGTCGTCGAGCTCGTCGGCGCCGCGCACGCCGCGTGCCGCGAACAGGCGCGCGAGCAGCGGATGCAGCCCCGCCTGCTCGAGCGCCCATGCGGTGCGCGGCGGCACGTCGCGGTCGACGACGCGCAGCGGCGTCATGGCCGGGCCCTCACAGCGCCGCCAGCACGTCGTGCGCCGCCACGGTCGTCGTGCGCAGGCGTTGCCAGAGTGAACGCGGCGCGAGCGAATAGCGAGCGGCGCTGCGCTCGCCGCAGAGCGTCAGGGTCGCCGCCTCGCCGCGTCGCGCACGCGCGAGCATCGACGCGATCGCGCCGCTGTCGAGCGCGCGCCAGGCCTCGGCCCACGCCGCCCAGTCCGCACCGAGCAACGGCGAGCGCAGGGCGATCGCGACTTCGGGCGCGTTCGCGGCATCGGTCGGCTGGCGCCGGCCGCAGCCGCTCAGCCAGAACGAGTTGACCGCGAGCTCGCCGCGTTCCTCGCGCGCGTCGTTGACGGCGTGGCTGTGAAAGACGATCTGCGCCTCGCTCTGCAGGCGCCGGACCAGGGCCGCGACCGCGCGACCATCGCCGCCCCCGCCGCTCGCGCTCGCGCGCAGCCAGCGGTCGACGTTGCGGCCGATGACGCGGTCGAGCGACGCCGTCGCGAGCGCCTGCAGGTCGTCGCGCGCCGCGTACCAGCGGTCGCTGCTGCCCCAGGCGACGGCGAAACCTTCGCTCTCCAGCAGTTCGCCGGCGCTGGCGAAGAGAGCGCGCGACTCCGCCTCGGCGAGGCCGAGCAGGCCGGGGTCGAGCTGCGTGACGTCGTCGCGGCCGAGCTGCCAGTGCGATGGCGTCAGCAGGGCCCACGCGCGCTCGCCCGTCGCAATGCCGTCGCCGGCGGCGGCATGCGCCGCGAAGGGCAGCAGGCCGTCGCCGCCGTGCCAGCCCCAGGCCGCGGCGAGTGCGCGTTCGTGCGGCGGCGAGAAGCTGCCGGCGTCGCCTTCGTCACAGCCCGCAGGAGTGAGCAGCGCGAGCAGCCGCTCCAGATTCGGCAGCGCCAGGTCGCGCAGCACGTGCAGGCAGGCTTCCGAGCGATCGGACGCGAACGGAACGAGCAGGTGCATGCGCCGATTATCCGAGCCGCTCGCGGAGCGACGGCGCGGGTCGGTCGGGTAGCATCGCCCCCGCATGAACTGGCCCTACGAACTGCAGATCGGCTGGCGCTACACGCGGGCCGGCCGGGCCGGGCGCAGGAACGGCTTCATCTCGTTCATCTCCGGCGTCTCGATGCTCGGCATCGCCCTCGGCGTCGCCGCCCTGATCATCGTGCTGTCGGTCATGAATGGCTTCCAGAAGGAAGTGCGCGACCGCATGCTCTCGGTCATCTCGCACGTCGAGGTGAGCGACGCCAACGGCGCCGCGCTCGCCGATTGGCGCAAGACCGCGAGCGACGCGCGCCGCAACCCACAGGTGATCGGCGCCGCCCCGTTCGTCGCTTCGCAGGCGTTGATCGCGCGCGGCGACGACATGCGCGGCATCGTCGTTCGCGGCATCGTCCCGCAGGAGGAAGCGACGGTCACGGAGCTGGCCGCCAAGCTGAAGGACACGACGCTCGCGCGCCTCGTTCCCGGCTCGTGGAGCGTCGTCCTCGGCGGCGAGCTGGCGCGCTCGCTCGGCGTTCGCAACGGCGACAAGGTCACCGTCATCCTGCCCGGCGGCCAGGTCACGCCGGCCGGGATCGTGCCGCGCCTGCGCTCGCTCACCGTCGTCGGCACCTTCGACGCCGGCCACTACGAGTACGACAGCGGCCTGGCGCTGGTCGCGCTGGAGGACGCGGCCAAGCTCTTTCGCGTCGACGGCCCGACCGGCATCCAGCTGCGCCTGAAGGACCTCGACCGGGCACCGCTCGTCGGCGCCGAGCTCGCGAACAGCCTCGGCCCGGAGGTCGTGGTGCGCGACTGGACGAGCACCAACCGCAACTGGTTCTCCGCGGTCCAGGTCGAGAAGCGCCTGATGTTCATCATCCTGACGCTGATCGTCGCCGTCGCCGCGTTCAACCTCGTCTCGATGCTGGTGATGACCGTCACCGACAAGCGTGCCGACATCGCCATCCTGCGCACGCTCGGCGCGACGCCGCGCTCGGTGATGAGCATCTTTATCGTCCAGGGCGCCGCGTCGGGGGTCATCGGCACGGTCGCCGGGGTCCTCCTCGGCCTGCTGATCGCCTACAACATCGACGTCATCGTGCCGGCGATCGAGAGCGTCCTGCACGTGAGCTTCCTGCCCAGCAGCGTCTATCTCATCAGCCGGATGCCCAGCGACCCGCAGCAGGGCGACATCGTGCCGATCGCCATCATCTCGCTCGTGCTCGCCTTCCTGGCGACGCTCTATCCGAGCTGGCGCGCGAGCCGGATGCAGCCTGCCGAAGCGCTGCGCTATGAGTGAGGGCGGCGACGAGGTCATCGTCGCCCGCGCGCTGCACAAGCGCTTCGTCGAAGGCAGCGGCTCGTCGCGGCTCGACGTCCACGTCCTGCAGGGCGTCGACCTGACGGTGCGGCGCGGCGAAACGCTCGCCATCGTCGGCGCGTCGGGCTCGGGCAAGAGCACGTTGCTGCACCTGCTCGGCGGGCTGGAGGCGCCGACGAGCGGCAGCGTCCTCCTGTGCGGCCGTGACTTCACCACGCTCGCGCCGGCCGAGCAGGGCGAATGGCGCAACCGCCACCTCGGCTTCGTCTACCAGTTCCACCACCTGCTGCCGGAGTTCACGGCGCTCGACAACGTCGCCATGCCGCTGCGCATCCGCCGCGTGGCCAGCGCAGGGGCGCGCGGGCGCGCGGCCGAAGCGCTGGCGCAGGTCGGCCTCGGCGAGCGGCTCCTGCATCGGCCGTCGCAGCTCTCGGGCGGCGAGCGCCAGCGGGTCGCGATCGCGCGCTCGCTCGCCGGCGAGCCGGATTGCGTCCTCGCCGACGAGCCGACCGGCAACCTCGACCGCGTCACCGCCGACGGGGTGTTCGCGCTGATGCTGGAGCTGACGCGCCGGCGCGGCATGGCGTTCGTCCTGGTCACCCACGACGAAAGCCTTGCGGCGCGCTGCGACCGCTGCCTTCACCTCGCCCAGGGTCGGCTCGTTCTCTGAGAGGCTCGCCGTCGAGGACAGCGAACGAAGAGAGCGCGGGACCCTTGTCTCAGCGCCAGTCGACGGCGCCGAATCTGTCCTGGCCGAGCAGCGTGTAGAAGACGCCGATCGTGTTGCGCACCTGGCGCCCGGTCGGCCCGCCCGCGAAGCTCGCGTCGCGCCGGTTGCCGAGGTAGCGCAGCGACAGCGCGTGCTGCCGGTAGACGCGCACGGTCAACGAAGCGTCGAGTCGGACGATGTTGTCGTGGCCTCCCCCAGGGGTCCCCGAAGCGACCCTGCTGACGAAGTACTCGCGCCCGGTGATGTCGAGGGACGCCTTGTCGCTGTGCGTCAGGCGCAGCGCGAGCAGCGCCTGCGGCGTCACGCCGTAGTTGTAGTCGCGGTCGTTCGCCGCGCCGTGCGCGGTGCCGACCGCGGTGTAGCCGACGCCGAGCATGCCGGTGCCTTCGAGCGAGAGGTCGCGCGTCATCCACAGGCGGCCGGTCGAGCCGAGCGAGAGCCCCGTTGCGGAGACGCGGAAGGTCTGCGGCGAGATGTAGTCGTAGCTGCCGTAAAGGCCCCAGACGCCGCGGTAGTCCGAGCCGACCTCGTAGCTCTTGCCGATCAGCAGGCCGCGCGTCAGCACGTTCTCGATGCCGTTCGCGCTCGACGCCGTCGCCTGGAAGTTGAAGTAGTCGAACGGCCGCGTGTACTCGTAGTTCTTGAGGCCGGGCAGGCCGTAGTCGATCGAGAAGTCGAGCTGCACCTCGTTCGGCCGGAACTTGGTCGAGGTGACGCCGACCTCTTCGCGAATGCTGTGGTTGTAGCCCAGGCCGAGACGGCTGTAGTAGGCCGCATCCTTGCTCGAGAAGACGGCGCCGTAGCGGTCGCTGAAGGCGAGTCGGTTGAATCCGGTCGAGGGCGAGACCGCGGCGGCCGCCATCTCACGCCAGAAGCGTGGCATCCCGCCGCCGTGCTCGAGGATCAGGTTCGACATGCGAAAGAGCGCTTCGCCGAGGAAGGTACCGCCGATGCCGCTCGCGACCTGGTCGTTGCGCGAGGGATGGGTCTGTTCGCCGAAGATCTCCCAGAAAGCGCTGCCGGCGAACGCGTAACCGGCCGACTCCCAGTAGTTGAAGCCGGCAGAGCGGGCGAAGCCGTGGTACATCGAGCCCTGGTACGGATGGCCGAACTGGTTGATGTCGAACGGGTCGCGATCGGTGCCCCAGCCGCTGCGCAGGTTGCGCCGGATCGATTTCAGGCTGACCGCATAGTCCTCGCGTCCGGTCCCGAGATAGCGCGAATAGCGGTTGAGCAGGAAATCGAAGCCGACGATCTCCAGGGCCGGGGTGACGTAGTCGATCGACTCCGTCGGTACCTTGCGGGGCTCGCCCAGTCCGGCGCTCTGTGCCGACGCTGCGGCGACCGGTGCATTCGTCGCCGCCGGAAGGGCACCCACCGCGTCGGCGCCCCTCGCGGCGCTCGCCACGACGACGGCCGCCAAGACGGTCGCGATGCGGAGTGCAGGCGCGATGGGGAAAGCGGCGGTCGGGCGTGTCATCCGGAAGGGCAAAGCGACGCGATCCGGTCACCCTAGCGCCGCGACACCGAGCGCGCCCGTCCGTTCGGCGCGACGCGGCATGCTCCTACGACAGGTCCCGAAGATACGGACGTCGGGCCGGCGCGACCCGGCGCTCAGCCGCCTTGCACGCTTCCCTGGGGTGCGCCGAAGCGCGCGCGCGAGCGAGCGCGGGCACGTTCCGCCTCGACCGTGCGGTCGCGCGGTTCGGCGTTCGTCACCAGCGATTCGATCAGGCCGCGCGCCGCCGCCGCGACTTCGGCAACGGCGCGATCGAACGCCGCCTCGTTGGCCTTCGAGGGCACGGTGAAGCCGCTGAGCTTGCGGACGAACTGGAGCGAAGCGTCGCGGATCTCGAGCTCGCTGGCGGGCGGCTCGAAGTTGAAGAGGGTCTTGATGTTTCTGCACATGGGCGGCGGCTCTCTGCGAACGGCCTGCAGGATAGCGGCGCCGGCTGCCCGCGACCGCGTCAGGGCTTCGCCGACGAGTGCAGGGCGACGCGGTTGCCTTCGCTGTCGATGACGATGGCCCGATAGCCGTGCGGCCCGATCGACTGGGTCGCCTGCATGACGCTGCCGCCGTGCGCGGCGACGGCGCGCTCGGCGTCGGCGATCCGGCCGTCGACGTTGAGGTAGACGAGCGGCCCGCGCGGCGACGGCCCGTTGCCGTCGTCGGCGAGATAGAGGCAGCCGGCGACGTCGCTGCCGCTGTGCGCGAACAGGCCGAACGAGAAGCCCGGCCCGCCCTCGCGCGTGACCGGCGTGCCGAGCACCGCCGAATAGAACGCGATGGCGCGGTCGAGATCGGCGACCGGAATGTCGACCCAGACGAAGCGATGGCTCATGCAGCTCTCCTCGGTTGTGCCGTCCCGGCGGATCGGATGGTCGAAGACCGCCGCGGCGGCGACGTCGAGCGCGCCGGCATCGTCGCGTCTCAGCAGGCGGTTCGTCGCGTCGCTCGCCGGCGTACCCTGCGACCCGACGTCCGGCGGCGCCGCCCGCGCCATCGCGGCCTGCGACGCCGGGCCCTTCAGCTCGACGACATTGCCCTCGGGATCGCTGAGGTAGAGCGATGGTCCTTCGCCTTCGGCGCCATAGCGCGAGGCGATCGGGCCGGCGTCGATGCCATGCTCGGCCAGGCGGCGCCGGATCGCGGCTTCGTCGAAGGGCTCGACGCGCAGGCAGAAGTGGTCGAGGTTGCGGCCTTCCCGGCCCGGCGCCGCGCCGCCAACGCGGCCGAGCGCGCCGCCGACGGGCACCAGGTCGATCAGCGAGCGCCCGGCGCGCAGCTGGATCAGGCCGATGTCGTCCTGCCGCTTCTCGACCGGGCAGTCGAGGACGTCGCGATAGAACGCCAGCATCGCCTCGGCGTCGTTGACGCGCAGGACCAGGTGGTCGATCTCGCGCACGGCGATCATGGCGCTGCGGCGAAGCGAGGGCGGGTCAGCGCAGGCGGGTCCGGGCGAGCCGCTTGGCGTTGGCGACGGCGCGGCGATGGACCGGCGCGAGACCCTTGCCGAGCACCGCCAGGGCGGCCTGCTGCAGCTGCGCGGCGAGGGCATGGTGGGCAGCGCCCGCGCGCGCCGACGGCGGCTTGAACGCAGCGAGCGCCAAGGTCGTGGCGAAGGCGCGATGCGACTGCAGCGCCTGCTGCGCCATCGCGTTCCACGATTCGCCGAAGGCGCTGTTTTTTTCGGCGAACATGCGGGCGAATTCCTTGCGGTCGCGCGCGGACATGCGGGGCCCGGCCTGGGCCATTCTCAGCAGGCGATGGGCGACGACCTGGGGCACGGCGAGCGCGAGCTCGGCGGTCTTGACCGACAGCGATGGTTTCGGGCGGGGGCGGCGTACGGTCATGGCGGCTTCGGGTGCTCTCGACTGTAGCGCCGCGCGGAGCCGGTTGCGCCGGTGCCGGACCGCTACTTCGCGGGCTTGGGCATCCGCTGCATCTCGCCCCACAGGCCCTTGCATTGGCGCTCGAGCGCCTTGACGGAGTCGGGATCGCTGGCACCGGCGGCACGGCGGACGGCGACCCGGTGCTCCGACTTGTAGGGTGCGCTGCCGCGCACCTCGGCAAGGCGTGCTGCCGACTTGGGCCCGGGCTTGATCCGCCACAGGCTCAGGTAGGCGTCGTCGCGGTGTCCCTTCATCTCCGGGAAGGCGGCTTCGCAATGAAGGTAGCTGGCGTCGTAGCGCGCCAGCCCTTTCGCGTCGTAGCCTTGGTCGCGTGCGGCGACGGCCGTCGAGGCGAGAGTGAAGGCAGCGACGAGCAGGCAGTGGATTCGCATCGTGAGTCCCGGGACGTGGATCGGGGCCAGGCGCATTGCGCCGGCCGCGAATTCTGCGCTGGCCCGCGCCGCTCAGGGCGCCTGCCGCGCGTAACTGACCGTGAGAAGTTCCCACGGGTGGCCTGCCACGAGACGCTTCCGCGCGCGGCCTACTTCGGACGCGACCCGAGCACCAGCAGCACGCCGCCGACGACGATAGCGCCGATGCCGAGCCAGACCGGAATGTTCACCGTCTCGCGTTCCTTGACCGACAGCTCCAGCGGGCCGAGCTTGAGCGCCGTCTTGTCGCGCGTGTAGCTGAAGCCCCCGTAGATCAGGCCGAGCAGGCCGGCGACGATCAGGACAATGGCGGCGGTTTTCATAGGGTTCCCCGTGGCGGTGTGGCCGATTGTGAAACGCGCGTCAAGAACGCTGAGATCGCGTCGTTGACCGGCCCGGGATGGGTGATCGGACCCATGTGGCCGGCATCCTCGAACTCGAGCCGCTCGACCTGCGGCAGCGCAGCGCAGAGAAGCCGCGCGACGCCGTGCGCCGACGCGGTCGAGCGCCGCCCGACCATGTAGAGGACCGGGACGTCGAGCGCTTGGAAGGCGGTGAGCGGCGTCGGCTCGGTGACGAGCGCGTGCTTCCAGCGCCGCACGTTGACGACCGACGCGGCGATCGCGGGCTGGCGCTTTTCCGGCGTCCGTCGCCAGCTGCCCGGTCCCATCCAGTAGTCGATGAAATGCTCGGCGGCACGGTCGCGGTCGCCGGCATCGAGCGCGGCGGCGGCCGCGGCGACGGCGGCGCGGATGCCGTCGCCGTCGTTGGGCGGCGGCGCCTCGGCGTCGATGAGCGAGAACAGCGTCGGCTCGTACAGGGCGAGGCCGCGCACGCGCTCGGGCCGATCGAGGGCGGCGATCAGCGCCACTGCGGCGCCGTAGGAGTGGCCGACGAGAACGAACGGCGCACCGGCCCGGGCCAGCACCGGCTCGATCAGCGCGACCTCGTCGCGCAGGGAGATGACGCGGTCCGACGGCCACTCGGGGCTCTTGCCGGCACCGTAGGAATCGACGGCGAGGACGTGGAAGTCCGGCCCGAGGCGTTCCATCAGCGCGAGCCACTGGCCCGACGTGCTCGCATTCGAATGGGTGCAGACGACTGCGGGGCCTGCACCGGCTTCGCGGAGGAACGGCTCGGCTGTCGTCACGGTCTCGCTTTCGATGGGACGGCGGCTGGGGATGCGGGCGTCGATACGTTCCGGCGAAACGCGAGGTGCGACCACGACACGCCCGCCGCGCGGTTCTCCGGCTGGCGCGATTCGACATGGACATTTAGCAGCGGGCGCAAGTCGCACATGTCGGCGAGCGCTATCGTTTCCTCGGCCGATACGGCGAACATCAGGCGCCCGGCAGGAACGGGGCCGTGACGCAGCGTCATCGTCAGCAGGCTGCCGGCCGCGATGAGCGAGGCGACGATCGGCATCGCGCGCCGGCGCTCGCCGGCGTCGAGGTGCATCCAGACGGCGGTCAGCATCACCATGTCGAAGGAGCGTCGTTGCGCCGCGACATGCCGAAGCGCGGGCAGGCTGTCGTCGATCCATTCGATCGCGGCCGAGGGGTGAAGCGCCATCGCACGCGAGCGCATCGCTTCCGTCGGCTCGACGGCGACGACGCGGTACGCGCGGGCTGCCAGCCAGGCGGCATCGGCGCCCGACCCCGCGCCGATATCGAGCACCGACGCCGGCGCGTCCGGCATCAGCGGCAGGATCGAGGCGTGCCGGGTCGCGAAGTCGATCGCTTCGTAGCGCGCGACCAGCTCGTCGGCCTGTTCCGCATAGCCGCGAGTGCCGCGAACGCCCGCAGCGAGGCAACGATCAGGCGACATTGCTGGCGATCGGCAAGACGAGGGGCCCGTCGGTCGCTACGGGCTCGCCGCCGCGGCCGACGTGGCGCACGCCGAGCAGATGCACGACACGCCTCGCAACGCCTCGGGAACGCGCGCCAGAAGGCCGGCGTCGAACGAGGCCGTCGTGCACCAGCACGCCACGTCGAAGCGTCCACTCTGCGCCGGCGCACAGGCATTGGCGCCGCCGCAGAGCGGGCAGATCAGGTGCGGGGCAGGCACGTCGTCGGTCATCGCGCGGCCTCAGGCGGCGCGCTTGCGCGCGGTGACCTCGATCTCGATCTTCATGCGCGGATCGGCGAGGCCGGCCGAGATCATCATCGCCGCCGGACGCACCGTGCCGAAGTACCTGCGCAGCACCGGCCAGCAGGCGGGAAATTCCGACGCATCGGGCAGCACGTAGGTGACGCGGACGACATCGGCGAATGCAGCGCCGGCTTCCGTGAGCGCCGCTTCGATGTTGCGCAGGCATTGCTCCGCCTGCTCGACCACGCCCTCGGCGATGGTCATCGTCCGGTAGTCGAAGCCGGTCGTCCCGGAGACGAAGACCCAGTCGCCGTCCACCACCGCGCGCGAGTAGCCCATCTCGGCCTCGAACGTCGATCCCGAGCTGATGAGGCGGCGTGCCATGGCGATCTCCTAGGCCCCGTGCGTGAGGACGAGCTGCGTCTGCGTGACGATCGCACAGAGCTTGCCTTCGGCGTTGCGGATCGAGGTCTGCCAGACCATCGTCGTGCGGCCGCGATGCAGGGCGATCGATTCGCCGCTGACGATGCTGCCGAGGCGTGCCCCGGCCATGAACTTGGTGCTGGAGTCGGTCGTCGTCGTGCGCTTGTCGGGACCGAGGTTGACGATCGTGCCGATCGCGCCGAGCGTGTCGGCGAAGGCCATGTAGGCGCCGCCGTGCAGGATGCCGCCGGCCGTGCACAGGTCGGGCCGGACCGGCATCTCGGCGACGACGCGATCGGCCGCGAGCTCCTTGATCTGCACGCCCATCAGACCGGGAAAGAGCGGCTCGAGCAGGGCCTGGATCGAGGCGAGGTCGGGTGGCGTGGGCATGGCAGGCGATGAGTCAGGGCGAACGCAGCTTGTACGGCGCTGGCGAGGCGGCGTCGGTGCGGACGATGGCGATCGCCTGCTCGACGTGGGGAAGCGAGCGGGCCAGCGCTTCGATCCGGGCGACCGCGGAATCCTGCAGCGCGCAACCCTCGATGTACAGCACGCGGCCCTGCACCGTCGCCCACAGCGTCGTGCCGGCGAGCGCCTCGCTGCCCGCGGCGGCTTGCCGCAGCGCTGCGGCGATGTCCTGGTCGTAGGCATAGGCGTTCGGCCGATCGCACTCCTTGGCGAGCCAGCACGTCGTCCCCTTCTCGGCACGACGATGCGCCTGCACGCGCTTGTCGCTTTCGCTGACGAACGGGCCGGCCGGCAGCGGGCAATCGGCGAGCGCCGACGAGATCTGGAAGAAAGGATCCTCGAACCAGTTCCTGAGCTCCTCGCCGGATTGCGCCAGGCAGGTTGCGCAGGGAAGCGAGGTCGAGAGCGCGGCGAGCAGAAGTGCGCGAAGGTTCACCGCGCCATCGTAGCGCGCTGGTGCCGGCGCTGCGCTGCCGGCACCGCGCCGCTCAGGTCACGATGTCTTCGCCGCTGCTTCGGCGAGGCGCTTCTTCTCGCGCAGCGTGGCGAGCTGCGCCTCTTCGCGCTGGCGGCGTTCGTCCTGCGCCTTCTGCTTCTGCTGGAAATCGCGCTCGTCGAGATCGGCGGGCTGCGTCATCGGGTTGAGCGAGAGGCCGCCGAAGTCGGTCGCCTGCGGCTCGCCGCGCTTGCTCTTCAGCTTGATGTTCAGGCGCAGCTCGTTGGTCGAGTCGGCGTTGCGCAAGGCCTCATCGAAGCCGATCAGGCCGGCGTCGTACAAGTCGAACAGGGCGGCGTCGAAAGTGCACATGCCCAGCTCGCGCGAGCGCGACATGATCGTCTTGATCTCGTGGAAGGCGCCCTCGAAGATGCGCTCGGCGATGGTCGGCGTGTTGAGCAGGATCTCGATCGCCGCAGATCGGCCCTGGCCGTCCTCGCGCCGGACCAGCCGTTGCGAGACGATCGCGCGCAAGTTGGCCGAGAGGTCCATCAGCAGCTGCTTCCTGCGGTCCTCGGAGAAGAAGTTGATGATCCGCTCGATCGTCTGGCTGGCGCTGTTGGCGTGCAGCGTCGCCAGGCACAGGTGGCCGGTCTCGGCGAAGGCGATCGCGTGCTCCATCGTCTCGGCATCGCGAATCTCGCCGACCAGGATGACGTCGGGCGCCTGGCGCAGGGTGTTCTTGAGCGCGTGATGCCACGAGTGGGTGTCGATGCCGACCTCGCGATGCGTGACGAGCGAGAGCTGCGACGGATGCACGTACTCGACCGGATCCTCGACCGTGATGATGTGCCCCGGCGAGGTGCGGTTGCGATGGTCGATCATCGCCGCCAGCGTCGTCGACTTGCCCGAGCCGGTCGCGCCGACGACGAGCACGAGGCCGCGCTTGGTCATCACGACGTCCTTCAGGACCGGCGGCAGCTTCAGCTTCTCGAAGCTGGGGATCTCGGAGGCGATGGTCCGGATCACCATGCCGACGCAGCGCTGCTGCACGAAGACGTTGACGCGAAAGCGCGAGACGCCCGGGATCGAGATGGCGAAGTTGCACTCCATCTCCTTCGCGAACTCGGCGCGCTGCGTCTCGTTCATCAACGAGTGCGCCAGCATCCGAGTCACCTCGGCGCCGAGCTTCTGCGCGGTCAGCGGCTTCATCGCGCCCTGCGACTTCATGCTCGGCGGAAAGTCGGCGGAGACGAACAGGTCCGAGCCGCCGGCCTGGCTCATGGTCGCCAGCAGCTTGTGCATGTAGGCGCGGGCTTGGTCTTCGGTGAAGGCTGCAGACATGGGGTTCCGTGACAAAGAGAAAGCGTCGGTCCGGAATGCGAACGCGACGCCGTCGGGAGTGAGCCGCCAGCTTGCCAGCAAAGGCAGCGGCGCGTCGCGACCGCGCCGGGCAAAAAACACGCTTGCTCCGAATCAGCGCATTGCGTGTGGCGAATCGGCCGCCGGTCTGGGTCGCGCGGCCCGGGGACCGAACGCGCCGCGCGCGCTACGGCGTGCTCGACTTCTTCGGCAGATCGTCGCCGATCTCGACCCAGTCGACGTGCGTCTCGTAGAAGACATGCGCCTGCGGTGCGCGGTCGATCGGCTCGACGAAGAGAGCGCGCGCGACGTGCAACTCGCCGGGCCAGCGCTGGGACCTGAAAAACATCGGGCTGCCGCACTGGCCGCAGAAGCCGCGCTCGCCGCCCTCGGCCGCGCGGTGCCAGCGAAGGCGCGCGCTGTCGTCATCGATCGTCACGGCGTCGGCCGAGAAGCCCGCCCAGGTCACGAAGGGCGCGCCGTGCGCGCGCCGGCACCGGCTGCAATGGCAGTGGGCCACCCACTTCGACGGCAGCGCGGCGACGAAGCGCACATCGCCGCAAAGGCAGCTTCCGCGCGAGGACGCCGCCACCGTGCCGCGCGCCTAGGCGCGCACCTCGTCGTCGGTGCCGACGGTCGTCCGATGCCTGAGCATCGGCAGCGCCCGGCCGTCCGGAGTCGCGACCTCCCCCTCGGCGACGGAGCCGGGGCGGCAATAGCGGCGGATCGCTCTTTCGTTCGCCGGCGACGGGTCGGTCTGGATGCGCGTCACGGCCGGATCGGCAAACAGCCGCTCGACGAAGGCGCTGACCATCGTGCTGCCGAGGTCGCGCCCCAGCCTCGTTCGGTCAGCGAGGAACTGATCGATCAAGCGCACGGAGACTCACTGGTCGGCCTGAAGCATCGCCGCCATCCGCTGATGAACGACGTTGATCGCCTTGAGCGGTCGCAGCATGACCTTGAACTCGACGATCAGGCCGGCATCGTTCCACTTGATCAGGTCGACGCCGTTGACGTGCACGTCGTCGATCTCGGTCTCGAATTCCAGCACCGCATCCGAAGCGCCGGCGATCTCGCGCACATAGCGAAACGTCGGGTTGAAGAACACCTGGAACGCGGCGCCGAGGTAGCGGGCCGCGAGCGCCTTGCCGCGTTGCGGCGTGTGCACGACGGGCGAATGGAAGACGGCGTCGTCGGCGAGCAAGGCGCCCAGGCCGGAGGCGTCGTGGCTGCGAACGAGCCGGTGCCAGGCTTCGAGAGGGTGTTCGGTCATGTCGCGGCGCCCGCGTGCGCGTGCGTGCTCGTGTTGAGGGCGATGGCGATCACGAAGGGCAGCAGGAGCTCTGGAATCAGGCAGCCCGGCCACCCGCGCGCGGGCGAAGACAGGCCGACGTGCGAGAGATCCGCGTCATGTCGTCGATGCCGGTGTCTTACCACTTCGCACCGATCCGCTCGCCCGGCAGGATGTCGTACGGGAGGGCCCAGCCCGGCAATGCCCGAACGCGCTCCAGCCACTTCGCGATGTGCGGATAGCGCGCCGTGATCTCGTACCCGCTCTCCTCGACCGGATAGAAGAGATAGCCGCACAGCGAGAAGTCGGCGATCGTCGGCGCACCGCCGGCCATGAACGGGCGCACCGACAGGTGCTTGTCGACGATCCCGAAGGCGTTGTCGAGGCGCCCTCGCAACCAGGCCATGACTGCGGCATCGGGCGCCGCCGGTCCGAACGCCTTCATGAAGCGATAGGTCGCGAAGTAGCTCGTGAGCTTGTGGTTGTCGAACAGGAGCCAGCGCAGCACCTCGTTCTGCTCGTCTTCGCCGGTGCCGCCGAAGGCACCGTGCTTGCGAGCGAGGTAGCTGAGGATCATCCCGGACTGCGTCAGCCGGCGCGACCCGTCCTCGAGGATCGGTACCTCGCCCATCTCGTTGGCGGTCTCGCGCCATGCCGCATCGCGCGTGACGCCGTGCATGAAATCGACGAAGACCGGCTCCCACGGCTGCCCGAGCGCGCGCAGGAGGAAGGCGACCTTGTAGGTGTTGCCGGATTGGCAGAAGCCGTGCAGGCGATACATGCGGGTTCCTCGCAGCTAGCGGTTCGGGGCGAAGTGGTACGCGTAGTACTCGCTGTCCCGCTTCCAGCCGCGCGCTTCGTAGACGGCTTGCGCCGTGGTGTTGCCGATGTCGGTGTTGAGCGTGACGCGGACGGCGCCGAGCGACCGGGCGTGGGCGATTGCGGCGCCGAGAAGCGCCGAGCCGATGCCCGCCCGCCTGAGCCCCGGCACGACGAAGAGGTCGTTCAGGATGAAGACCCGCGCCAGCGAGACCGAGGAAAAGCTCGGATACAGCTGCGTGAAGCCGACCGGCGCGTCCGCAGCCTGCGCCAGGAAGACGATCGACTCGCCGTGATCGAATCGATCGCGCAGGAAGAACTCGGCCGCTGCGAGGTCCGGCGCGCGGCCGTAGAACTGGCGATAGCCGTCGAGCAGCGGCGCGATGACAGGCAGGTCGGCGAGGACGGCCTGGCGCACCGAAACCTCGCTCGGCGATTGCGATGGCGAAATGGCCGGTTGTCGGTCCTCGATCGGTGACATGGCGATGCCCGGATGATCACGGCGGAGGCTGCGAGGCGACTAGGATACCCACCGCTGACAAGGAGAGCACTGGTGGCGAAACTCTCTTCTCTCGCGGCTTGCGCAGCGCTGCTGTTCGTGTCGTCGTCGCTTCGTGCCCAAGGCGCGAGCGAGCCCGCGATGGCGCCCTACGAGCCGGAGCTGGCGCGATCGCTCGGCGCCGACGACAACGGCATGAAGCGCTACGTCCTCGTGATCCTCAAGACCGGGCCGAACAAGGTGCCCGCCGGCCCCGAGCGCGACGAGATGTTCCAGGGCCATTTCGCCAACATCAATCGACTGTCCGGCGAAGGCAAGCTCGCGCTCGCCGGCCCCTTCGACGGCGTCGACGGCTGGCGCGGCCTGTTCATCTTCGCGGTGTCCGACATCGCCGAGGCGCAGAAGCTGGTCGCGACCGACCCCGTGATCGCGAAGGGCGAAATGGTCGCCGAGTACCACGCGTACTACGGCTCCGCCGCACTGATGCTCGTCCGCGATGCGCATCAGAGGATCGCGAAGCAGCGCTGAGTCTGCCCGCAGCGCATTCGGGCCGAGCCTCGGCGGATCAGTGCGCCGAGGCCAGCGTGCCGATCAGCAGCCGGCCGTGCACTTGCCGGCGCCGTCGAACTCCATCGTCTTGCCCGAGAGCGGCACGTAGACCGGAACCTGGACGGTCCTCGCGAACGCGCGGCTCTCGGCCTGCACGCTCAAGCCGACCCTCGCCACGCTGCGACGAGCATGGCGGTGATGGCGGCCGCGGCGATCCACGCGCCGATCCGGACCAGCAGCGCGGAATCGACGGCGCCGGCGACGACGGTCTGCGAACGGTTGAAGCCGAGCACGAACGCGTGGGCCGGCAAGGCGATCAGGGCGAGGGTCGCGAGCACCAGCCACAGGGTGCTCGGCGCCGAGGGGCCATTGAAGAACGGCCACAGCAGCGGCCAGGTGAGCCCCGAGAAGGCTCCGGCGAGCGCGGCGGTGAGGGGCGTCGGGCGTAGGGTCATGTACAAGGCGGCCGGGCCGGTCAGCTGCGAAGCCTGGGCACGAGCTGCGCCGGATCGTAGAAGAACTGCTCCTCGGCGATCTGCTCTCCGTCCCAACGCTGGTAGGCGAGCTCTTCCATGTCGGTGACCTTGCCGTCATGCCACTCGAAATGGAAGATCCAGCGAATGACGACGATCGGCCCGTCGACGAGCACCGGGCGGACGCAGACCGACTCCACCGATCGCGCGCGACGCATCACGCCTTGCTCGTGCGCGACCAGGTTGGCGCGGCCGACCCGCGGCGCGCCCAGGTTCTCGCGCATCTGGCCATGCTCGACGTAGAACTCGGCGATGGCCTCCGCATGCGCGCCTTCCTCGACGCGGGCGATGAAGCGCTCGAGCGTGATCGTCGATGGCATCTGCGCCCGGGCCGATCAGGCGGCCGCGGTGAGGGAGAAGGGCATGGAGTCCTCCGCGATCACTTCTTCGCATTCGCCTTGTCGTAGATGAAGGAGATCATCAACATCGAAGGCTCGGCCTTGTATTCGTGGACGACCGCAGCGCGAACGACGGCCTCGATCTCCGGCAGGGGCGCCAATGGCGGCTCCGAGAACTGCACCATGACCTGACTGAACGAATCGGTGCCGACGCTGAAGCTGAACACCTGTGGCTTCTTGCCGATCTCGCGCTCGATCTCCTGGGCGATCGGCTCGCCATGGACAATGCTGTCCTTGAGCTGCCCGGCCATGTCGCAGCCGGCGAGAAGCGACATGGCGAAGGGCACCGCCAACCCCAAGAGAAGACAGTTTCGTTTCATGAGTCCTCGCGTTCAGGCGGTACGTTCGTTCACGGGCCGATGCTCGGTGCCCGAGCCGAGGGTGACGAACAGCATGCGGCTCGGCACCGAGACCTTCGCAGTGTGCCAAACGCCTCGGGGAACGACGATCGCTCCCCGGCCCGCGAGGCGGACGCTGGTCGTCCCGCTCTCCGATCGGAGCTCGAAGCGGGCCTCGCCGGACAACAGGTAGACGAATTCGTCCGCGTGCGGATGCATTTCCCAGTTGTCCCAGTCTGCAGAACACTCGAACTCGGAGACGAGCCAGCTCTGGCCGAACGCGCGCTCAGAACGCAATGGCGCCGTTCTCGCTTTCGGCGCCACGAGCCCAGCGGCGCGGGCCTTCCAGCGTCGCCGCGTGGCTGCCGAGAAGGGGGAGGGAATCCTTGAGGAGGTCGTAGCGCGATTCGAGCGCTTCCGTCGATCCGTGCCGCCAGCGGACGACGGATGCGTGCCCGCCGCGGCCGTCGGTGCAGCAGAACGCGCCGCCGCCTGGAGAGAACCCGAGGACGGCTGCCGTGCCTGATTCGTCGCGCACGAGACGGACTTGCTCCGCGCCGGCGAACTCTCGCCTGAGGAGCCTTTGCACCCGCCGGCCGCGGATGCTGGTCATGCCCTTCGCGTAGTCGCCGGCGAGGGATGCCAGGGCGTCGGAGTCGATGGGCATGTCGTCGGATCGTCGCCGTGCGGGCGAACTAGCGAGTGAACCTGAACTCGCAGGCGCGGCCGGTCAGTCGTTGACCCACGCCGCTTCCTTCGTCGAACTGCGCCTTGATCCGGTACGAGTACTCTTTCCCGCGCTGCGCATGGTTGATCGCGTACTTCGGGTTGTTGACGATGCCGTCGAGGCGCAGCGCGGCGCTTCCGCTCTTGTCGATCCTGCCGTGGAGGAAGTGCCAGCCGGGCTCACCCTCCTTGCCATGCGTTCCCTGGATCCGGCCCTTGCTCACCTCGGCTTGAAAACGATGGGTATAGCCCTTGGCGTCATCGTCGGCGTCGTCGTGCGGAGGGCACGTCATGACGACGTTCCACGTGCCGTCGAACTTCGCTTCCTGGGCCAGCGCCGGACAAGAAGCCAGCGCGAAGACGATGGCCAGGGCGGGGGCGGCATGCGAACGGGCCAGCAAGTCCATGGGACGCTCTAGCGAACGATCTTGGGTTCGATGTTCGCAATGACACCGGCACGGAAAGTCAGGATGGTGAGCGTCTGCGGATCTCGAGCCGCCGGGAAGTAGGTCCACGTCTTCTCTTCCGGCTGTCCCTTGACGTCCTGCACGAAGGCTTCGTGATCGGGCTTGCCGATCCTGAACAGCACTTCGCCTTCGGCCATGCCCTGGCGCAGAAACCCGCGCTCCCGGGCGTCCGCGGCCACCGCGCACAGCGATGCGGCAGCCAGCAGGGGCAAGACGATTGCCGGGGTGAAGCGCATGTCATCCTCGCTCGACGGGGTCGGCGCACATCATACGAAAGCAGGCGGCAAGGCGCCGCCCTTGCCGACGGCAGCGCAGGCGGGCAGCGCCGGGGGCCCGTCGCTCGATCCCGTCAGGCGGCTTTGGACATCGACTTGGCTGCGACGCGGTCGGGCAGGACGCGAGCGATCAGATCGGTGTCGCAGTACTCCTCGTACCGGGAGATCTTGCCGTCCCTGAAGTGGATGACGAAGGCGTAGTCGTTGTCGTAGCGCCGGCCGTCGCGGGTGAGATTGCTGCCCCGCGCCTGCACGACGATCACGTCGCCGCCGTCGATCAGGCGAGTCGGGATCGTGGCGCGCTCGACGAGGACACGGTTCAGCGGGCGGAAGATCTCGTCGATGATGGTCTGCTTGCCGACGAACTCGCCGCTCCACGAGCCTTCGCCGATGGTGCGCCAGACGACGTCGTCGTGGCACGCCTCCCAGAACGGGGCGCCGTTGCCTTTGGCCACCTCCGCGAAGACCGACTCGACGAGCTGGGCATTGGGTGAGAGGAGGGTCATGGGCTGTTCCTCGATCGCAGGGTGGCTAGATTCAGCCTTCGGGGACGGCGGGCAGGGGCTTGCGCATGTTGAAGTTCGTCGGCACATAGCCGAGCTTGCGGTAGAGCGCCTGGGCGCCGAGATTGTTGGCGAACACGTTCAGGCCGATCGAACCCGCCCCGGTCTTCACTGCGTCCAGCTCCAGGGCCTTCAGGGCACGCAAGGCGTGCCCCTTGCGACGATGTTCGGGCTTGATCTCGAGGTCGAAGACGTAGGCGGAGCAGGATCCATGCTTGCGCTGGATGGCGCACCAGACGAAGCCGACCACCGCACCATCGCCCTCGTCGAGGATCTCCAGGAGACGGTTGTCAGGCGTCGCCAGGCCGTTCGGGAGGAGGGAATGAAAGTCCTCGCGCGAACGCGCCAGGGCTTCGACCTCTGACCAGCGCCCCGCCGACACGTTCTCTTCCGCGTAACCGGCGATGGCCGCCTCCAGATAGGTGGCGTAGGTCTCGGGCTGCATCGGACGCAACGCCGTCGTCGTGCTCATGGCGGCTCCGGCATGCTGTGCCACCAGAGCTCGCATTTCCTGCACGCGTCGGCGTCGAACTCGGCTTTGAGCACGCCGTCGAGAACCATGCGAGGCAGCGGATCGCCCGGCTTTCGCGCCATCGAATGCGTGCCGGTGGACTTGGCCCAGATGTCGAACAGCTCTTCCGACGCGACCTGATAGGTGACGTGCCAATGCGCGATACCTGCCGCGGAGAAGGAGGCCAGGACCCGGTATTCGAGCCTGACGTCTTCCTGGAGCTTGACCCGGCGCCAGTACTCGGCGAGTTGAGCGTGTCCGCGCTGAACCGCGAACGGCGTGTTTCGGTACTCGCCGGCTTCGCTGAAGAGACTGCAGAACAAGCGTTCGTCGCGTTGTTCCCACGCGGCCTTGTAGCCGAGCATGAAGGACTCGATGTTCACGGTGCGTTCCCTATCCGCGGATCGTCGCGCTCGTGCGCAGCGCCTCCAGGCGCATGGCGATCTTCTGCTCGAGTTCACTCAGCTGGCGGCGCACCTCGTTTCGCTCGGCGTCCGTCCTGCTTTTCGCCAGGGCCGCGTGGAGGGCGGCTCTCTCGTGGAACAACTCGACTTCAGCGGGAACGAAGCCTGCGTTCTTGAGGATCTTGAACGGCATGCGCAGCGCTTCGGGCGTCGCATCCCAGCCGGCGTCTTCCGGCAGCGGCCTGCCAAAGCCTTTCGTTCCCGCGAGCTCGCCCGAGGCCAGCGCCTCACGAAGATGGCGCGCGATCTCTTCGTCCTGCGTTGGCATGAGCTCTCCTTCTTGGCCGCCTCGCAAACCGCCGCGGAAGCATCGTCCGTAGCACGTCGTCCTTGAGGACGTAGTGATGGGCAAGACCGGCGAGCGCGTGCGCTCCGGCGAGCCAGACAAGGGTGTCACCCAGCCAGGTGTGGACGTCCGCGACCTTGGCGCCCAGCGCATGCGATTCAGAAAACCAAGGGGAAAGCAGAACGCCTCCGAGCAGCGTCAGAGGGTGGCCTTCCAGCCAGGCACCGGCAATCGCGGTCAGCGGCACGGCGAAGAGAAGCGAATACAGCGACGCGTGGACGACCTTCGAGGCAATTTCCATCCAGCGCGCGCCTTGCGGGAGCTCGGGGCGCGTGTCGACCAGGCGCCAAAGGATTCGCAGCGCCAGCAGCCCAAGGACGGCGATGCCCAAGGTCTCGTGCAGTTGCCGATCGAAATCGCGGGCCGATGCGTAGACGCGCTGCTCGGTGCCCCCTGGGCCGTAGACGAATGCGATCAGCACGAGGATGGCTGTCAGCCAGTGGAGGGCCTGTCCTGTGGCGCTGTAGCGAGTGGGCGCTCGGTCAATCATGACTCATTCTCGCTGACATGCGCGGCGGCCAAAAATGGCGCGCAGCGACCTGGGCACGCCCTCGAAGACCTGCGGCGTACGATCGGAGGACTACTCCATGGGAGGGTACATGAACCGTGCGGCGTTGCTGCTGATCTGCCTTCCGGTGCTGGCTCAAGCGCAGACGCCGGCTTTGAAACTTGGCGCGTGGGAGACGACCAGCAAGAGTGCGATGTTTCCTCGCCCGATGGTGGACAACGATTGTGTGAAGAAGGCCGACCTCGAGCAGTTCAGCAAGGGGCCAGACAAGGACGAAGAGTCCTGCAAGCCTGCGAAGGCCCCCACCGTCATCGGCAACAAGTGGACAACTGATCAAACGTGCGCCGACGGCCGAACGGTTCATGCGGAGTTCGTGGCCGAGTCGCCGGAGAGAGTGACGGGCACGATAGTCAGCAAGTCCCCCAAGGGCGGGTCGGCAATTCGGATCGACGTCAGCGCGCGTTGGTTGGGGCCGAGTTGCAAGGGACTCGAATAGCCGAAGCGAGCCCTGGGGCTCGGGCTGTCGCTGTATCGCCGAAAGACTGGCCGGGCCGCGGGGTGCGGCAGGCGGCTGCGGGTATCAGGCTCTCGTCAACGTGATTGCTCGCTCGGGACATGCCTCCACGCACAGGCCACAGGCTTGACAAGCACTCTCGTTGACAAGAATCGCTTGCTGCCACCGGTGTGCGAACCCCTTCAACTTGCCCTTCAGGGTCAGGTTCTTGCGCTGCTCCTTCGGCAAGGTGCCGACTGCAAAGACGGAGACCGGGCAGACGCGTGTGCAATCGGCCTTTCCCTCGCAGGAGTTGCGGTCGATCACGGGGCGAAGCGTACCGGCCGCGTGCTTGCATGCTTCAGTGTTCGACAAGATGGGTCGCCTTGATCCAGTCGGAGCCGCCCGAACGAGCGCCAGAGCTCAAGCACACGGTACACAAGAGGCCGGTAGAACCATGTACTCGGCAGACCGACCCAGGCGAGTGCGACCGCATGAGTCGGAGGCTACTTGGCAATCTGGGACCTGGCGTCACGCGTGAGGATGGCCTTGGAGTCCTCGAAGCCGATGGGCGCCGAGGTGTGCTCGTGCACGATCCGAAAGACGTGGCCGGTCTCGCGAAGCACCCACGTTATCCGGTTCTGCATCGAGCGAAGCGGCTCACCTGTGGCCGACTCTGCAGCGTAGCTGACGATGGCATTCAGCACAGCCACGGGCTGCCCGGCCAGGACCTGCACCTCGGCAAAGCTCGCTCGGACCCTTTCACTTCCCAGGGATGTGAACCAACCCTCCACCGCGCGTTGCCATGCAGGCGCGCCTTCGTACAGCCAAACGCCCCAGGCATCGAATACTCGAACGGTGGGGTGGTACAGGCGCATGAAGGCGTCCGCATCGGCTGCGAAGACCGCTGACTTGTACGACTCGACGACGCGAAGAACGTCTTTTTCAATATCGCTCACGGGGCACTCCTGAGACCGGAACGTTCGCGCATCGGCACGCAGACATTGGATGGTGCGAAGTGTTCACGTCCGCTCGAGGGAGGGGCTAGGCCTCGGATTCGTGGCAAACCACTTCGATGTTGTGCCCGTCCGGACCCACGACGAACGCAGCATAGTAGTTCGCGTGGTAGTTCGGGCGCAGGCCCGGCGCACCGTTGTCCTTGCCACCCGCCTCCAGAGCCCTGCAATACGGCCGTTCCACGAAGGGGCCCACTGAAACGAAAGGTCAGGCGTCAGCGCAACGGTTTGACCGCCGCCGCCACCACCGCAGGCATGGGGATCTCGTACTTGCCGTCACGTTCGTAGGCGCAGACCGTCTGCCGCACAGCCTCGCGGATCGATTTCCTCGCCTGCGGACTCTGCGCTCGCAGCATCGCAGACGCGCGCACCGTACCGGTAGCCAGCATTTCGAACAATTGGTCCGGATCGGAGGACCGCCAGACTTGCCGAACCGTTCGGAACGTCGGTGAATCAAAGCCCGCGTCGCGCAGGGAGCTGATACTTTGCTCGGGGCTGCTGAAGTGGAAGAAGTTCGGTCCGCTCGGAAGGTCTACATCCATCGAGCCATGTTCACGGATCGCGGCGAAGAAGGCGCCAAGCCCTATCGCCCGCTCCATCTGGTCCCAGACCGAAAATCCGACTCGCCCACCCGGCTTCAGGACGCGGAAGGCCTCGCGAAGGGCGAGGTCAGGGTCGGGAAGGTGGCAGAGACCGAAGGCGTTGACAACGGCTTCGAACGATCCCGGGTCAAAGGGCAGGGCTTCTGCGTTCGCTTGCTCGAAGCGGATGCCCGGATAGCGGGCTCGCGCCAGGCGCACCTGCGCTGTCGAGAAATCGATGCCGACAGGATGCGCCCCTCGTTGCGCGGCGGCAGCGGCGACATACCCCGCGCCGGCGGCCACATCGAGGACCTTGTGCCCGCGTTCGACTCCGGCGTCGTCGAGGAGCGCTTCGACGGACTGGGTTGTCACTCGCGACATCTGCCTGTCGTACTCGGCCGCGGTAGCCTCGTCTTCCCAGCCAGCGAGCTCGAAGTCGCCGAAGGAATCTTCCGAGGCCATGGCGTCTCCCTGGGATCTTCGCGCAGTGGACCACAGATGCTGCGCCTCCGCAGAGCACCCCAGCACTTCACTCACTCGGGGAATTCATGCACGACCTCGAGGCGTCGTTCATCGAAAGCAGGAAGTTCGCGCCCTGGCGAGCCGGCGGATCGGATGGAAACCATTTCAGCGACTCTTCGTTCATGCCTGCGAAGTTGTCCTCTTCCGCCAGGACGACTGTCATGCTGCCCACCTTGTCCATGGAACCTGCGCGTCATCGCGTTCTCCTCTGGTGCCACTGCGCGAGCGACATGCTGGGATAGTGCTCGAAGCGCAAGTCGTCGGGCGTACCCTCGACTTTGACCCACGACGCCTTGGAGCCGACCAGGCAGTGGACACTCTCGGGCGGAACGGGAAGGGGCGTGTCGATCGCGCTGGCGTGGGGGTGCACGAGTTCGGGCCAGGTTGGATCCCAGGCCCACAGCGCGCTCCCGCAGCGGGCGCAGAAATAGCGCCGCGCGCTGCTGAGATGCGTTCCGCTGCCGCCGCCGTCTGGAAGTCGGGCTCGGTAGATGCGCAGGTAGCGCTTGCCGGTGACTCTCATGCTCCGGGCCACTGCTCCGAGGTTGATCGCATATCCGCCGGCGCCGGCGGTCTTCCGGCAGATCGAGCAGTAGCACCGCATGAAGGGAACCGGCTCATCCGATTCGACTTCGAACTTCACCTTGCCGCAATGGCATGAGCCTTCCAAGTGCACTGCAACTCTCCTGGCCGGAGGATCTCCGCTCGATGAGAAGGTCAGGCGTCGCTACCCGCTGCCTGAGGGCCTTCCAGAATTGCCTTCAGGCGATCCGACGATTCATTCTCGCTGAGCACCACTTCGAGTTCGATGAAGTGCTCCAGCACCCGCACCTTGTCGAGGTGCACCCGTGCTCGCCCGACGTGAAACAGAATGCGTTGCTTGCTGACGCTGCCCCGGGGGAAGAACGTGTCTTCCTGCGCGATCTCGATCGGCCCCTCGCTCGCCAAGGCGGCGACTCGCGGAAGGAGTGCGTCGACGCTGTCGATGCGCGCTTTGACTACGATGTTTCTAGCCATCGCAGGGCAGCCAAGGATTGGACGACTGTGCGAGAACGCTCATTCCATGGGCTCCACGAGATGGGCCCGGTTGGCGAGTGGTGCATAGGCCTCGGGCCAATATTCGACGAGGCGAGTGATCTTGCCGTCTTCGACGCTGAAGAAGGAAATGGCCCTGGCGTGCTGCGTTCCGTCGCTCACCTCGACCTCCGACACCGCCTCGGTTTCACTACCGAAGAGACGCACGACGTCGAAGCGCCACAGCCCATGCGTGACGTACTCGCGATTGATTCGGGCAAAGCGCTCGGCGCCACGAACGCGCTCCCTGGACTGCGGCCATTCGAGCACGAACATCGGCGCCAGGACGGCAGCGACCGATGAAAAGTCGTTGCTCGCCATGAGGCGCCAGAACTCACGCGCTACCTCGGCGGCTGCGGAAGCGGGCATGTCGAGCAGCGAAGGCATCCGGGTCTGCTAGGGCCCGGGACGCCGTAAAGCACTTGCGTCCTTGCCGCGAGGGGTGAGCGCGGCCAGCACGATGGCGGCGACCAGGAGCGCGGGTACATCGCCCATCAGATGTCCCGTTTGCCCGGCCCCGGTGATCGCCTGGACGGTCATGATCACGCCATGGACGACACAGACAAGACCGACGACGACAAGCGCGGCTCGCAGATACCGGAGGCGTTGGGCTGCGGACAGGGTGCTCTCCCTTTCGGGCAATGATCGACGCGTATTTTGCGATGCGTACCGCTTCGGCACGTCGGCACGTCGGCCCGATGGCGCGGCGGGTTCGCTGCCACTTCTCCATGTGCCGTCATTCGTGGTCCGTCACCTCGATGAGCAATCTCTGCGCGCGCCCTCGGACGTAGGCAGCACCAGCCTCGAGGCTCGGCGCAACGACGGTGATGTGGTCAAGGCGGGCAACCATGATGACGGTGGGACCTCACGTACGGGGATCCGAGCGCCCGGAACACGGCCAGTGCCGCGTAAGCGTCATTCGCGGCGTACAGGAGCTGGTTGGGCCTCAGGACGGGTGCGGACCAGTTGGACGTGGTGACCGATTTCGACTTCTGCAGCCGCTGCCCGAGGACGATCGCTACGGCAGCCTTGGCGCCCAACGCGTGCCTGTAGCGCAGTGCGCGTAGCGTTTGCGTCAGCTCGACCGCCGCTCCCAGCTCGATACCCAGCTTGCGAAAGAGCGGACCGCGATCGGACGTCAGCCCGAAGCCGACCTTCACGATGGCCTCGGACTCGATGACCGAACGGAGGAATGGCAGCGGCGGTTCCTGTCCGAGCTGCACGATGAAGGCGCGGTTCTGAAGCGCGAACTGCACGACGTGCGGCCCTGTCGATTCGGCGCCCTTCGCGAACGTGGGCTTGCTCTCCGTGTCGAAGCCGACAAAGCCTTCTCGTTCGATCGCGCGGTGGGCGTCTTCAAGCTGGGCAGGTGACCGCAGCACGACGACCTGGCCGAGAGCCAGACCCGGGAACGGCGGAAGCAGGGCGACCTGCTCCTTGGTCGGACGATCGAGCAGAGCTGACTTCGCCGCCGACATGTTGCCCCTGGATGGCCCGGACGAGTCAGGCGACACGGCTCTGCGGGAGCTGTTTCTGCATGCTCAGGCTGGTGACGACGTACCCCAGGGATCGATAGAGTGATTGCGCTTGCGCGTTGCTGGCGAAGACGTTGAGCGCAACACCGGCAAGGCCAAGGCCGTGGGCCAAAGTCTCAACCTGGAGCAGTGCGGCCTTGCCGTGGCCCTGGCGGCGAAACTGCGGGTACACGAAAAGCTGAAAAACGAATGCGAGCCTGGCGCTTCCGCGCGGGATGGCGGCAAACCAGACGAAGCCCAAGGCTGGAGCGGTCGCTTCGAGCTTGATTTCGTAGAAGTGGTGCTCCGGCGTTGCCGGGCCCCGGGGCAGCAGGCGAGCCAGCTCCGATCGAGCGAGCCCCTCCGCCTCGCTCTCGAGCCACCTTCCGGAGGCCACGTTGTCTGCGGCATGGGACGTGGCCGCCGCCTCGGCGAAGGCGTCGAAGTGCGCCGCTGGCATTGGAACGAGGATCGTCATGCTGCGTCTTGTGCTGCCTGACGTTCGACCCGAGCGGCGGCCGCAGGCGAGCGAAGGCAGCCGGAGGACGTCCGCTCGATGGAGGGGTCAGGTTGCACCTCGACCACCGCGGTTGACGTGGCGACTACACGCCCTCCAGGGTGATGAGCATGTCCATCTCACTGGTGCATTGCTTCCGAAGGGCAATCAGTGGCGCGTACTCCGGTGCCGTGTACCAGGCGTTGAGCGCTCGCATGTCCGGGAACTCGACGATGACGACGCGCTCCGGGGTCCAGTGGCCTCCCTCCGGCATGGTGTGGGTGCCTCCCTTTGTGAGGTAGCGGCCTCCACGCTTCGCGATCATCGGGCCTACCTTGACGCGGTATTCCTCGAACTTCAGCGGATCCGTGATGATGTGCTCGACGATCAGGTACGCGGACATGGGACCTCCTGGTTCGACGCCGACCGGGCCTTGGCGGGGGTCAGGCCTCGCGCTTCCCTGGCTCATGGCGCGGAACACGAAGCCCGGGCATCAGAGCGAACACTATCAGCATGGCGAGGTAGACCGAGCCGGAGATGCGGTCGCGGGTGGCCAGGTATTCGCCGAGTGTCTGGCTTTGCAGCGCCACCGCGAGCCCGAGCTCTGCGACGACGGCCAGCACCAGCGCAGCGAATCCCACGAACCAAGCGCGGCCATGCCGGCGGATCGCCGGGAACTTGCGCACGACGAATCCGGCGGAAAAGAAGATGACGGCAGCCATGAAAGGCATTTCAGCCAGCTCGGCCCAGCGCTCACCGATGCGCGGGACGATGATCGGAACTCGGATGACGCCAAGAATGAAACCGGCACCGAGCACGAGCGCGAAGTAGACGAGAGCCGCGCGAAGGGTGGTGGCTAGCGACATCTCACGTTTGACATGAGCGGCGATCGGAAGCAAGCGAAGCTTGCTGGCGGACGTCCGCTCGATGAAGGGTGAGGCCACACGTTGACGCCGCTCAGTGAAAGCGAGTTGGATTGGCTTGCCACACGGCCCAGGTGAGGGCCGACGCGAGACAAACCCACGCGAGATATGGAACCATGAGCAACGCAGCGAGACGCGTGACTTGGAGAAAGGCCGCGAGGGTGAGGACGATGAGGACCAATAGAAGCAAGACGTCGCCAAAGGAAGCCGCGCCCAAGCGCCAGGCAAAGAACAGCCAGGACCAGAGTGCGTTGGCGACAAGTTGTGCAATGAACAGCGACAGGGCCCAAGCAACTGGCTTGTTGCCGCGCTCTCGCCATACAAGCCAGGCCGAGACGCCCATAAGCGCGTAGAGCACCGACCAGACCGGTCCGAACGCAGACGCCGGCGGCGCCCAAGCAGGCTTGTTGAGTTGGAGATAAAACGAAGCCGCGTCAACCGACGCGAGAGCGCCGGCCGCCGCAGCGACGAAGACCAACCCGAGCCATGCGAGAAGCCAGAGCGCCTGCCAACGTATCGAGTGACGAGTCATTGCGGTTGAGTGAAGCCTAACGTTGGACATCAGCGGCAGGCCAAAGGGCGCGAAGCGGCCTTTGGATCGTCCGCTCGATGGAAGGTTGGGCGCCATTCTTTTGCTCGCCCGAACTTATTGGCCTAGCGTGCACACCACTGCTTCTCGCAGGGAATTCCGTTCTTGTCGCCGTCCATTTTGATGCCAGGGCAGTTGGCAAGAAAGTACTTGGCCTCGGCACAGGAGTTCATCTGTGAGCAATACGTTCGCCCATCGCAAGAAAAGCCAGCAGTGACAGGAGCATTTGCTGTCGTAGCACTTCTGGTGGGTGCCGACGCGGCGGCCTCACGTTTTCTCTTTTCCGCAGCGTTCAGCTCCTGAATCGTAGGCGTCTTCCGGACTTGGCCTGACGGACAAAGGCCTTGCTGATAAGTGACGGTACCGTTCACAGTGCACTTGTTCATCGGCGCCGCCGAGACAGCCGAGACTGCAAGCAACAGACTGGCCAATGCGGTGACCAAAGGTGGGCAACTAGGCATTTAGATTCATTCGGTAAAAGAATGGAATGGCGGGGCTAGCGCGCTCGACGATTTTCGCGTTGCCTGATGTTTGACATGAGCGGCGGCCGAGACGACAGCGAGGCTGGCTCTTGGCTAACGTTTGACATGAGCGGCGGCTTCCGGCGGGCGAAGCCCGATGGAAGACGTCCGCTCGATGCCGGGTTAGGCGTCATGGGCTCGGGCACACGGGCGAACTCAGGGACGGTTTTTCCGGTAGGAGTTCTTCAGCGCGATCTTGCCGTCTCGAAAGGTGAAGAGATCGCAACCATGGACCTCGACCCGAGTGCCGTCCGCCCGCGTTCCCGTGAACGTCCACTCGGATACACCTCGATCCCCGATCACAAAATGACGCGCGTTGCCCCAGTGCGCATCGGGAAAGGTTGCCCAGACTTCAGCGAAGCTGGCCCGCACTGCCTCACGGCCCGCATATCGGCTGCCGCAGACATCCGGACCTGCAGAGGCTTCGAAGACACAGTCTTCGCTCATGAACGACATGAGGGCCTCGGCATCGTGGCGATTCCACGCCTCGGCAAAGGCCTGCAAGACGTCTCCGGAAACTGCTGCAATCACATTCGACATGACTTGATCTCCTTCGGCGCGCCCGCTGACCATGATGCTCTTGACGCCTAACGTTCGACATGAGGCGCGGCGCAAAGGGCGCGAAGCGGCCTTTGCGACGTGGCCTCGATGGAAGGGTTAGGCGTCGCTCTCACTACCGGGCGACCCAACCACCGCAGACCGGAAACACTTGGCCGACAAAGCAATTCGCCGCCTCGCTGCAAAGATAGGCCGCGAACTCGGCGTCTTCACGCGCGGCGACAAGACGACCCAACGGGACTTCTCGCTTCAGGCGCTCCTGGAACCGCGGGTTTGCCTGGACCTCAGGTGGGAAGTAGGTTGGGTTTTCAACGAAGTTCTGTGCGATGGCATTGACTTGAACGTTGTGGGGCGCTACTTCAACGCCGACAGACTGAACGTATGCGAGTTGCGCTCCGCGCGCAGCGCTGTAAGTCGACGCCCGTCTCATTCCTCGTAGTGCAGAGGCGCTGCCAATGACGAGAATCTTTCCTGAGCGACGTTCGATCATCTTTGGAAGGACTGCTCTGAAGAGGCGTGGCAGAGGGTCAACCAGGGCCGCAAAGGTCTGGATCCATTCGCTGTCCGTTGCCTCGGCCGCAAGGGTAGTAGGTGCGGCATACGCCAAGTTCACGACCATGGCGTCAATTGCGCCAGCCGCTCGTATGACGCTAGATGCAGCGTCGGACTCCAGGAGCGGTGCGGTGCTTCCGATGACTTCGGCGCCGTGCCCGGCGAGTACTTCGCAGAGCATAGGCCCCATGAATTCGTCCGCCTGCGTCACCAAGACGCGCTTCCCGCTTAGGGTGTGTGGCATGGCTGAGCGGTACTCCCTACTGGCGGTACATGCGGAGGCACCGCGACAAGTGGCGCCTCACGTTTGACATGAGCGGGGGGCCAAAGGGCGCGAAGCGGCCTTTGGCACGTCCGCTCGATGGAAGGGTTAGGCCACGGCACTCTAGCGGGTGAGCAGTTGCCAAGCGATGGCCGCTTGCGCAAAAAACCCTACGGTGAATGCAAGCGTGCGAACCCATGGAACCGCAAACGTGTAGGCCAAGGCATGAACTACGCGAGCCCAGAAATATACGACGCAAGCACCGGCGATGACGGAATTCGAAACGCCCGCCGCGATGGCCGCGAGTACCAGGGCGGCGAAGACGACGAGATTCTCGACCGCATTCAAGTGTGCCTTCAACAAGCGCTGTGCCCAAGAGGATTGCGGCTTTGGGTTGTCGGGATACCCGACGGCATCCAAGAGGCCTCGCGTAGCTATGCGGTCCAGGATGTAGGGGATCCACAGCAGCCCAGTGAACACGGCGACATACACAAGATACAGAAGCTCGGTCTTCATAGTCTTTCCTCGTCGATCGATGACTGTAGGACGCCAACTATGCGCTCCGGGGCCGGACGTTTGACATGAGCGGCTCTCGCCGGCAGGGCGCGTAAGGCCCAGAATGAAATGAGGGCCTGAAGCGCCGTGTCGGTGCGAGTCCGCTCGATGGAAGGGTTAGACCACAGTGCGCCACGGCGGATTGAGACGATTTTCACCTGCGTGATAGAGGCAGATGACATTGCCCGATGGGTCGACGAGTCGGGCCTCGCGCCAGAGCCACGGTTCGTCTTTCGGCATTTGGGCAAAGAGCACTCCCTTTGCGCATAGATCTTGGACTTGCTGATCCAGGGCTGCGCACTCGAAGTAGACCACCGTCTTGCTTGGCTCCACTGGCGTGCTGGCGGCGTGTACCGAAAACGTGGCATCACCCTGCGTGGACTTGAAGCGGGCATAGTGCGGCGCCTCGACGATGAGCTCGAAGCCAAGCTTTCGATAGAACGCCACGGAGGCTAGGACGTCTAACGCTGGGAGCGTCACCTGATTCAGGTTCATGGGGTCCAACGTTTTACATGAGGCGCGGCGCGAAGGGCGCGAAGCGGCCTTTGGGACGGCGCCTCGATGGAAGGGCTAGGCCTCGTTCTTCTTGGACGCCGAACGAAGTGGATTGCCAAAGAGCACAAATGTAAAGAGCACGGCAAAGGCGGTGTACGCAGCGGCGCTCACTACCGCTGGGATCGAATGCTCGCCCGCGAGTACAGCCTTAAGTAAGGCGAGCGCAGAGATGAA
>JBDTPG010000022.1:0-32017 GCA_039932815.1 Caldimonas sp. | reverse complement strand
GTGATGGGCACGCTCGAGCGCCTCGGCGAGTTGAAGACCAAGGGCATCCTGACGCAGGAAGAGTTCGACGCCAAGAAGGCCGAGCTGCTGAGAAAGCTCGTCTGACCAGGGGACGATCACCCTGGAGTGGGGGGTGACGGAGGGGGAAGTGCGGTCCACACTCCGCCCTCCATAACAACGGGGAGAAGCGATGACTCGCTTAACGTCCAGGATTTCGTTCGTCGCCGCCGCTGCTGCAGCGTTCATGTCCCTGTCCGCGCAAGCGCAGGTAACCTACGCCACCGACGGCACGGTCGCCAACGCCCCCGGCCTCACCGGCTTCTCCACCACCGGCGCCGACATGACGGGCCTCAACGTCACCGCGACGTTCAGCAACGGCTTCAGCCAGAGCCTGGCCTGGGGCACGACCGGGCCGAGCGCCGGCGGCGTGTTCGGCACCGGCTGGTCCCTGACGTTGAACGGTGACAGCTTCAACACGAACTGGCTGTTCGACTTCACGACGATTCAAGCGCAGCTGACGCGCCTGGTTCTTGATGGCTCGAGCGGTTTGACCATCCTCGACCGCACCCTCCCGAACACCGGTACGCCCGGTTCCTCGCAGGGCCTGGACTTCGCCTTCGCGGCTGGATGCGGCGGTTGCGCGGCGACTGCCACCTACGGCGGCCTGACATCGATCGGCGCCGCCGCCGCGGTGGGCGACCTGTTCCAGAAGGTCACGGTCGACTTCACCGGCGGCACCGGCCCGCGCGTCGACTGGAGCTTCGTCCAGGACACCGACAACGACAGCCGATTCGTTCCCGGCATTCCCGAGCCCGAGACCTACGCCTTGATGCTCGGCGGCCTCGGTCTCGTCAGCTGGGTCGCGAGGCGCCGTCGCCAGGCGGCCTGACCGATCGGTCGGCAACCCGGCCGGGCCGGAGTTGTCGATTCGCTGGATTGCAGAGGGGCGCGATGCGCCCCTCTGCCTTTGAGGCGGCTACATTTGGCGCCCATGTCGGTCACGGGTGACAGGACTTCGTCGATGCCGACCGGGATGGCCGGCGCCCTCGCGTGGTGACGAGCACGACGCAGCGCGCCTACCGCGCTGCCTGCCCGAATTGCGGCGCGCCGGTCGAGTTCCGCTCGGCGGCGTCGCCATTCGCGGTGTGCGGCTTCTGCCGCTCGACCGTCGTTCGCGCCGGCGACCAGCTGAGGAAGATCGGCGAAAGCGCCGAGCTCTTCGACGATCACACGCCGCTGCAGCTCGGCGTCTCGGGGAGCTACCAGGGCGCACCGTTCACGCTCGTCGGCCGGCTGCAGTACCGCTACGGCGAAGGCACCTGGAACGAGTGGCATGCGCTCTTCGTGAGCGGCCCCGACGCGCAGAAGTCCGGCTGGCTCTCGGAAGACAACGGCCGCTACGTCGTCGCCTTCGATGCGCCGCTCACGACGCCGTTGCCGCCGCCCGAGCAGCTCAAGCCGGGCGCGCCGCTCACCGTCAACGGCCAGAGCTGGACCGTCGGCTCGGTCGCCGCCGCCAGGCTCATCGCCGCCGAGGGCGAGCTGCCGAAGCGGCCGAACCTCGAGCGCGGCTTCGTCGTCGCCGACCTGCGCTCGAGCCGCGGCGAGGTCGGCACGGTCGACTACACCGACCCCGCGCGCCCGGCGTGGTCGATCGGCAATTCGGTGGTCCTGTCCGGGTTGGCGCTGACCGGCCTGCGCGAAGGCAGCGAAAAGACCCTCAACGGCCGGGCCGTGCAGTGCCCCAGTTGCGGCGCGGCAGTGGCCGTCAAGCTGGCGACGACCCAGTCGATCGTCTGCACGCAATGCAAGGCGGTAATCGATCTGACGTCGCAGCAGCAGGGCGACGTGGGCGGCGCGCTCGCGCACTACGCGCAGGGCAACGGCAGCGAGCCGCAGATCCCGCTGGGCAGCATCGGCACGCTCGCGCTCGGCAGCGCCGCGCCGCTGTCGTGGCAGGTCGTCGGCTACGTCGAGCGCTGCGAGGTGCCGCAGGGCGACGACGACGAGCAGGTCTTCTGGCGCGAATACCTCCTCTATCACCGCAACGAGGGCTTCGCCTTCCTGGTCGACGCCGAGGACGGCTGGAGCTGGTCGGCGCCGATCACCGGCGCGCCGCAGCCGTTCGGCGACAGCGTCAAGCACGAGGGCGTGCTCTATCGCAAGCTCTACGACTACGTCGGCAAGGTCACCTACGTGCTCGGCGAGTTCTACTGGCGCCTCGCGCGCGACGAGCGCACCTCGAACACGGATTACGTCGGCACCGGCGCGGCATCGGCGAAGCGGCTCAACCGCGAGCAGACCGCGAGCGCGGGCAATCAGGAGGTGGTCTGGTCGGCGGGCGAGACGCTCTCGGCCGACGTGGTGCTCAACGCCTTTCGCCTCGCCCCGGCCCAGCGCGCGGCGCTGCAGCGCGACTCCATGCCGACGACATTCAAGGGGTCGCTGCTCGGCAAGATCTTCTTCTGGATGTTCATCGTCGCGCTGGTCCTGATCCTGTTTCGCTGCGGCAGCGGCGGCGGCGCGGGCGATTGCAGCGAGACTCGCAACACCTTCGGCGATGCGTCGCAGGAGTACCAGAATTGCCTGAACAGCCAGAGAAGCGGCAGCGGCTATCGCAGCGGCGGCGGCTCGTTCGGCGGATTCTCGAGCGGCGGCGGGCACAAGTAGCGCCGAGGCGCCTCGCTCGACGTCGCATGACAGGTCGGTCTTTCGCAGGAGAACTTCATGGTGGTACTGGATTGGCTCAAGCCCGCGGTCATCTTCGGCTCGGTGTTCTACGCCTTCATCGGCGTCTTCATCCTGTGGGTCTGCTTCCTCCTCTTCGACAAGATCACGCCCTATCGGTTGTGGGATGAGCTGGTCGAGAAGAAGAACGTCGCGCTGGCGATCGTCGTCGGCTCGATGTGCATCGCGATCGGCCTGATCGTCGCCGCGGCGGTGCATGGGTGAATGATCCGGTCGCGGATCGCGCCGCCACCGGCGCGCCCGCGCCCGCTGCGGCGATCGCGCCGGTCGAGGTCGCGCTCCTCGTCTCGGTCTTCATCGTCGCCGCCTGCGGGCTGGTCTACGAGCTCGCCGCCGGCACGCTCGCGAGCTACCTGCTCGGCGATTCGATCCTGCAGTTCTCGACGGTCATCGGCACCTATCTGTTCGCGATGGGCGTCGGCTCGTGGCTGTCGCGCTACCTCGAGCGCCAGCTGGTCGCGCAGTTCCTGCGCATCGAGCTGCTCGTCGGCCTGATCGGCGGCCTGACGCCGGCGGCGCTGTTCGCGCTGCAGTCGCTGGCGACGCCGTCGTTCCGCTTCGCGCTGTACGCGCTCGTGCTCGTCGTCGGCATCCTGGTCGGCCTCGAGATTCCGCTGGTGATGCGGATCCTGAAGCGCCATGCCGGCGGCGCGCACGGCGGGCTGAAGACGCTGGTCTCGCAGGTCCTCACCTTCGACTACCTCGGCGCGCTCGCCGTGTCGATCGCCTTTCCCCTCGTCTTCGTCCCGCAGCTCGGGCTGATCCGCACCGGCGCCTTCTTCGGTCTCCTCAACGCCGCCGTCGCGGTCTGGGCGCTCTGGCTGTTCCGCGCCGAGCTGCGCGGCCTCGCCGCGCACGCCGTCGCGGCGGCGCTGACGGTCGCGGCGCTGGTCGCGATCTTTGCCGGCGCCGACGGCGTCACCAGCTGGGCCGAGGACCGCTTCTACGCCGATCGCGTGATCTACAGCGAGACCAGCGCCTACCAGCGCGTCGTCGTCACGTCGAGCCCGGCCGGCGTCCGCCTGTTCCTCAACGGCAACCTGCAGTTCCACTCGCGCGACGAGTACCGCTACCACGAGGCGCTGGTCCATCCGGCGCTGGCGGCGCAGGGCGCACCGCGCCGCGTCCTCGTCCTCGGCGGCGGCGACGGCATGGCGGTGCGCGAGGTCCTCAAGCACGCCAGCGTCGAGCGCGTCACGCTGGTCGAGCTCGACCCGCACATGACGACGCTGTTCTCGACCGCGCCGCTGCTGCGCGGCCTGAACGGCGATTCGCTGCGCTCGCCGAAGGTGACCATCGTCAACGCCGACGCCTTCGCCTGGCTCGAGCAGCACGACGAGATGTTCGACGCCATCGTCGTCGACTTCCCCGACCCCACCAACTTCGCGATCGGCAAGCTCTACACGCGCACGTTCTACGAACTGGTCGAGCGGCACCTGTCGGCGAGCGGTTACGCCGTCGTGCAGACGACTTCGCCGCTGATCGCGAGGAAGAGCTTCTGGACCGTGGTGACGACGATCGAGGCGGCGGGCCTGCAGGCGGCGCCGTACCACGCCCACGTGCCGAGCTTCGGCGAGTGGGGCTTCATCGTCGCCAGCCGGCGCCCGTTCCACCTGCCGCAGACGTTGCCGCCGTCGCTGCGCTTCCTCACCGTCGCCGGCTTGCCGGCGCTGTTCGATTTCCCGCCCGACATGGCGCGCCTGCCGGCCGAGGTCAATCGCCTCTCGAACCAGGTGCTGGTCCAGACCTTCGAGGACGAATGGGGCAAGGTACAGCGGTGAAACCGCGCGGCGGCTCGCCGGGGCCGAGGCGCCGCGACGTCCTCGCCGCCTCGCTGGCGTTCGGAGCGCTCGGCGCGTGCACGCGCGAAGGCGCGTCACGCTACGACGGCGGCTGGACCGGAGCGAATCAAGAGCGGGGGCATCTTCTGCGCAGCGGCTGGCCCGCGGCCAAGTCGGGCAGCGCGCCGTCGGTCGCGGCGACGCGCCGGGTCGGCGCCGTCGTCGTCGGCGCCGGCATCGCCGGCCTCGCCGCGGCGCGCGCGCTGGCTCGCGCCGGCATCGACGATTGCCACGTCCTCGAGCTCGAAGACACGGCGGGCGGCAACAGCCGCGGCCACGCGATCGCCGGCATGCGCTGCCCGCTCGGCGCGCATTACCTTCCGGTGCCGGGACCGGCCGCCGGCGAGGTGATCGAGCTCCTCGACGAGCTCGGCGTGCGCCGCAGCGCCTTCGGCCGGGCGGTGTACGACGAGCGCATGCTCTGCCACAGCCCGCAGGAGCGTCTCTTCATCGACGGCGGCTGGCGCGATGGCCTGCTGCCGCCGATCGAGGCACTGCCCGCCGCGGAGCGGGCGGCGACGCTGGCCCAGTACCGAGCCTTCAGCACCGCTGTCGCGGCCGCGGGCGACGACGGCGCCTTCGAGATCCCGACCGCCCGCTCGCGCTGGCGCGATGCGCTCGACGCGCTCGACCGCGTGACCTTCGCCGCCTGGCTCGACGCCCGAGGGCTCGTCGCGCCGGCGTTGCGCTGGTACCTCGACTACTGCTGTCGCGACGACTACGGCGCTGGCAGCGCGCAGGTCTCGGCCTGGGCGGGGTTGCACTATTTCGCGAGCCGGCACGGCTTTCGCGCGCCGGGCGACGAAGCGCGCGGCGCCGACAGCGGCGAAGGCATCCTCACCTGGCCCGAGGGCAACGCCTGGCTCGCCGAGCGCCTCGCCGCGCCGCTCGGCGAGCGCCTTCGTCCCGACCGCGTCGCCCTCGCCATCGAAGAAGGCCGCGACGACGTCGCCGTCGATGCGTGGAATGCGGCGACCGGGCAACGCGAGCGCTGGATCGCGGCGCGCGTCGTCGTCGCGACGCCGCTCTTCGTCGCGGCCCGCCTGCTCGCCACGCCGCCCGCGGCGCTCGTCGAGGCGGCGCGCCTCCTCCGCCATGCACCCTGGCTCGTTGCCAACCTGCAGCTCGATGCCGCGCTCGACGATCGCCCGGGGGCGGCGCCGTCGTGGGACAACGTCGTCTACGGCAGCGCCGGGCTCGGCTACGTCGACGCGATGCACCAGAGCACGCGGCCGTTCGCCGGTCCGACCGTGCTCACCGCGTATCTCGCGTTGGGTGCCGGCGGCGACGCAGCGGTCGCCGATCAGCGCCGTCGCCTCCTCGGCGACGACTGGCACGCCTGGGCGCGCCGCGTCGTCGCCGACATCGCGCCCGCGCACGCCGACCTCGCCGACAAGCTGCGTCGCGTCGACCTCATGCGCTACGGCCACGCTATGAGCATTCCGGTGCCGGGCGTTCGCAGCAGCGCGTCGCTGCGCGCCCTCGCTTCACCGCAGCGGCGCATCCATTTCGCGCATGCCGACCTGTCGGCGTACTCGGTGTTCGAGGAAGCCTTCTTCCACGGCACGCGCGCCGGCCGGGCCGCTGCGGCGCAATGAACGGCGCGCATGCCGCCGCCGCCGCGGCTACGATGCTGCGGCTGCAACATCGTCGAGCTGCGCTCGGCCTGCCATGAAACGCCCGGACCCGGCCACGACGCGCGCCTTCGACCGCAAGGCCTTCCTGATCCTTCTCGCCGTCCTGACGGTCGCGTTCGCCTGGATCGTCTGGCCGTTCTACGGTGCCGTGTTCTGGGGCGCGGTGCTCGCGATGCTGTTCGAGCCGCTCTATCGCAAGCTCGCCGCCCGCCTGCGCAACAAGCGCACGCTCGCCGCGCTGGTGACGCTGTCGGTCATCGTCCTGATGGTGATCCTGCCGCTGACGCTGGTGGCGATCTCGCTGGTGCAGGAAGTGAGCGGCCTGTACCAGCGCGTCAAGAGCGGCCAGGTCGATTTCGGCGCCTACTTCGCGCAGATCGTCGCCGCGCTGCCGTCGTGGGCGACCGGTCTGCTCGAGCGGCTCGGCCTCGACGACCTCGCCATGCTGCAGGCCAAGCTCACTGCCGCGATCACCCAGCGCGGCCAGGCGCTCGCCGGCCGCGCCGTCGATTTCGGCCAGGACGCGCTCGACCTCATCGTCGGCTTCTGCATCGCGATGTACCTGCTTTTCTTCCTGCTGCGCGACGGCGCCGCGGTGGCGCGCGAGATCCGCGCCGCGATTCCGCTCGAACCGGCCATCAAGGCGCGCCTCCTCGAGCGCTTCACGACAGTGATCCGGGCGACGGTGAAGGGCAACGTCCTCGTCGCCGCCACCCAGGGCGCCCTCGGCGGCCTGGCGTTCTGGGTGCTCGGCGTGCACGCGCCGATGCTGTGGGCGGTGGTGATGGCGTTCCTGTCGCTGCTGCCCGCCGTCGGCGCGGCGCTGATCTGGGCACCGGTCGCGCTCTACCTGCTGGCGACGGGCCAGGTCTGGCAGGGGATCGGGCTGATCGCCTTCGGCGTCCTCGTCATCGGCCTGATCGACAACGTGCTGCGGCCGATCCTGGTCGGCAAGGACACCCAGTTGCCCGACTACGTCGTCCTCATCTCGACCGTCGGCGGCCTGGCCCTGATCGGCATCAACGGCTTCGTCATCGGCCCGCTGATCGCCGCGATGTTCGTGTCGGCGTGGCAGCTGCTGACTACAGAGCGTGCCGCCGGCGACGTCGGCGCGTCGTAGCGTGACATGTCGAACCTGCCCTGCTGTCGGAGCGCTCCTACCCGAGACGGGTCGGTTCTCCGTCGCGAGTCCGCGCGCGCCGGCGCTCGCGTGTTCACGGCAGTTCGACTAGCCTGATCGACGCGATGGAAGACGCATCCGAACGAATCCGCGAGCTCGAGGCCCGGCTGGTCGCCCACGGCCTGGTGCTGAAGACGATCGCGCGTCTGCTCTCCGAATCGACCCTCGCCGAGCTGAAGGCCGCCGCCCAGGGCATCGACGACGAAGGCATGCAGGAGGCCAATCCGAACCTGCACATGCGTCGCGTCGCCGAGGAGATCTGGAGCATCCTGGAGATGGTCGGCTGAGCGCCTGACGGCCGCGAGCGGCGGCGCAAATGCGCAATGCCTCGCCGGCCGCAGAATCGGGCGCATGGAGCCTGCACGCGTCCGCATCCGCCGAGTCGGCTCGCCGAAGCTGCGGTTGCGTGTCGCTGTCGGCGCGCTTGCCGTCGCGGTGCTGTGGAGCGCGGCCTGGTTCTACGTCCCGCCGATCGTCGCGGCGCAGGCGCAGAAAGGGGCGATGCGCGAACTGGGACGCCGCCTCGACGTCGGCCGCGTCACCTTCAATCCGTGGACGCTCGAACTGACGGTCGCCGACCTCGCGCTCGCCGGCCCCGCAGACGGCGCGCCGCCGTTGCTCGCGACCCGGCGCGTCTATGCCGACGTCGCCTTCGTCTCGCTGTTCCGGCTCGCGCCGGTGATCGATCGCCTCGAGGTCGAAGCGCCGATGCTGCGCGTGAGCCGCACCGGCGAAGGCCGCTACGACGTCGACGACGTGCTGCAGCGCATGGCCGCGGCGGAGCCGGCGAGCAGCAACCCCGGCCCGGCGCGCTTCGCCGTCCACAACATCGTCGTCAGCGGCGGCGGCGCCGACTTCATCGACGTGCCGCTCGCGGCGACGCACCGCCTGCGCGGCCTCGAGCTGGCGATCCCCTTCATCAGCTCGCTTCCTTCGGAGCGCGAGATCAAGGTCGAGCCGCATCTCGCCTTCGCGCTCGACGGCAGCAGGTTCGATACCGCCGGCGCGGCGACGCCGTTCGCCGAGCGCGGCAACGGCGAGCTGCACCTGCGCCTCGACGGCTTCGCGGTCGCGCCCTACCTCGGCTACCTGCCGCGCGGCCTGCCGGCGCAGCTGCGCGCGGCGACCCTGAACGCCGACGTCGTCATCGCCTTCGAGCAGCGACCGAAGCTCTCGCTCAAGGTTGTCGGCGTCGTCGGCGCGACCGGCATCGAGGTCGTCGACACGGCGGCGCACGATTTGCTGAAGGTCGGCAACGTCAAGGTGCAGATCGACGAGCTGCGTCCGCTCGAGCGCCTGGTGCGCCTGAAGTCGGTCGACATCGACGCGCCGCACGTCCTCGCCGCGCGCAACGCGGCGGGGCGCGTCAACCTGTTGCTGGCTGCGGAGGGAGCGGAGGGCACGGCGCCGCCCGTCGCTCGTGTGCCGCTGCCGACGAGCGGCGCGAGCGCGGCGGCGCAGAAACCGCCGGCGCCGAATGCGGCTGGCAGCGCGAGCACTCCCGCCGGTTCGGCGAGCGCTGTCCTCGCCGCGACGCCTGCCGCTGCGCCGCCGTGGCGCGTCGGCGTGGCCGCGATCGCACTCCACGCCGGCCGCCTCGACTGGATCGACGCGACGACGAGCCCGCCGGCCGCGCTCGCCCTCGCGGACTTCTCGTTGAACGCCGAGAAGCTCGCCTGGCCGATCGCTGCGCCGGTCGTCTTCCGCGGCGAGGGCCTGCTCGGCAGCGGCGCCGAACGCGGCAAGCTGGCGTTCTCGGGACAGGGCGACACCGCCGGCGCGGCGGTCAAGATCACACTCGCCGCGCTGCCGCTGGCGCCGCTGCGGCCGTATCTGCGCAGCATCGTCGCGCCGCCGCTCGCCGGCGAGCTGAGCGCGGACCTCGATGTCGACTGGCGCGCCGGCGGCGCTGCGCCGCAACTGAAGGTCGCGGCGAGCCGCGTGGCGCTGGCACGGCTCGCCTTGGGCGAGAGCGCTGCGCCCGAGGCGGCGGCCGATCTCGTCGAGGCCCGCGACGTGGGCATCGACACCGTCGCGCGCACCGCATCGATCGGCCGCTTCGCGATGACCGCGCCGCGCCTGCGCATCGAGCGCGACAAGGAGCGCCGCTGGGCCTTCGAGCGCTGGAGCGCGGCGCCTGCCAACGCGGCTGCGTCCACGAGTCCGGCGGCCGCGGCCACGCCCGCTTCGGGCCCGGCGGTCGGCGCGCCCGCGTGGCGCCTCGCGCTCGGCGAGCTCGCGATCGAGCGCGGCCGCGTCAACTTCGTCGACCGAGGCGCCACCGTGCCGGTCGCGCTCGACGTCCTCGATCTGGCCGTCCAGCTGCGCGGCTTCGCCCTCGACGGCGCGGCCAAGGCGCCGTTCCATCTCGGTGCGCGCATCTCCGTGCCGGCTGGTCCGAGCGGCAAGGCCGTCGGCAGCGGCCTCGTCGGCAGCATCGATGCGCGCGGCGAGCTCGCCGGCTTTTCCGCCGGCATTCCGGCGAGCGCGCAGGCGGCGCTGCTCGTCAAGGACGTGCCGCTGCACCTGCTCGATCCTTACCTCGACGACCTCTTCGACATCGACGTGCAGAAGGCGCAGACGAGCTTCAAGGGCGACGTGCGATGGGCGCGCGCCGGCGCCGGCTCGACGCTGGCGGTGCGCGGCGACGCGACGATCGACGACTTTCGCGCCACCAACGCCGCCACTGACCGCGCCTCCGGCCCGCGCGCGCTGGCGATGACGCGCGAAGGCGCGGGCGGCCGCCAGCTGCTCAACTGGAAGTCGCTCTCGCTGCGCGGCATCGATCTGGCGATGTCCCCCGGCGCCGCGACCCGCCTCAGCGTTGCCGAGACCGCGCTGAGCGACTTCTTCGCGCGCATCGTCCTCGACGAGAACGGCCGCCTCAATCTTCAGGACGTCGCGCGTGCGCCGCCGGCGCCGGCGCCGGCGGCGAGCGGTGCGGCAGTGCCGGTCGCAGCTGCACCTGCCGTCGCGTCGCCACGGTCAGCGACCCCGGCGGCGATCGTCAAGTTCGGGCCGATCGTCGTCGTCGGCGGTCGCGTCAACTACAACGACCGCTTCGTCAAGCCGAACTACAACGCCAACCTCAGCGAGCTGAGTGGTCGCCTGGGGGCGTTCTCGTCAGAGCCGCCCGCGCCGGGCCAGCCGCCCCAGCTCGCCGAGCTCATGCTGCAGGGCCGCGTCGAGGGCACGGCGTCGCTCGAGATCAGCGGCAAGGTGAACCCGCTCGCCAAGCCGCTGGCGCTCGACCTCAAGGCGAAGGTGCGCGATCTCGAGCTGCCGCCCCTCTCGCCCTACGCGATCAAGTACTCGGGCTACGGCATCGAGCGCGGCAAGATGAGCGTCGACCTCGCCTACCTCGTCAAGCCCGACGGCCAGCTCACGGCGACCAACAAGATCGTCCTCAACCAGCTCGCCTTCGGCGACAAGGTCGAGGGCTCGACGGCAAGCCTGCCCGTGAAGCTCGCGGTCGCACTGCTGGCCGACCGCCACGGCGTGATAGACCTCGACCTGCCGGTCAGCGGCTCGATCAACGACCCGCAGTTCTCGCTCGGCGGCGTGATCTGGAAGGTGATCACGAACCTGCTCCTCAAGGCCGTGACGGCGCCGTTCGCGCTGCTCTCGTCGGCCTTCGGCGGCGGCGAGGGCGAGCTTTCGCGCGTCGAGTTCGCCCCCGGCGTCGCGACGCTCGATGCGGGCGCGAAAGAGAGTCTCGACAAGATCGCCAAGGCGCTCGCCGACCGGCCCGCGCTGACGCTCACGGTCACGGGCGAAAGCCGTCTCGACCGCGAGCGCGACGCCTGGAAGAAGGAACGCCTGGTCCAGGCCGTTCGCGCCGAGAAGCGGCGCCAGGCGATCGCCGGCGGTGCCAGCGCGCAGGCCGAGGTGATCGTCAGCGAAGCCGAGTACCCGGCGCTGCTGAAGGAGGTCTACCGGCGCGCCGACATCGTCAAGCCGAAGAACGTCATCGGCTTGACCAAGGACCTGCCGCCGGCCGAGATGGAGGCGCTGCTCCTCGCCGGCATCACGATCGCCGACGACGCGATGCAGCAGCTCGCCGTGCGCCGCGGCGTCGCCGTGCGCGACTACCTGGCGGCGCAGTCGATCCCGGTCGAGCGGCTGTTCCTCGGCGCGCCCAGGACGGCGAGCGAAGAGGCCGGCTGGACGCCGCGCGCCGACTTGAAGGTCGCGCCGAGCTGAGGCCGCTCGACGCACGCCCCGGTAGCGCAGCGCTGTCGGCAACAATCGGGGGATGGCGGCCGTGCCTTGCACGGGCGCAACGACAGGGAGGGCGCGCACATGATCTTCGAACAGGTCGCCACCGGCGGATGCCAGTCGTATCTCCTCGGCTGCGCCGACACCTGCGCCGGCGCGCTGATCGACCCCGAGGTGAGCCAGGTCGATCGTTACCTCGCCCTGGCGACGCGCGACGGCCTGCGAATCCGCTTCGTCATCGACACCCACACGCACGCGGATCACTTCTCGGCCGCGACCCGGATCGCCGAGCGGCTCGGCGCGATGACGGTGATGCATCGCGCCAGCCCGGCGCCCGCGATCGCGATGCGTGTCGACGACGGCGAGTCGATCGTCCTCGGCAAGCTGCGCCTGCAGGTCCTTCACACGCCCGGCCACACTGCCGACTCGATGTGCCTCGTCGGTGCGGACCGCGTCTTCACCGGCGACACGCTGCTGATCGGCGGCACCGGCCGCACCGACCTGCCGACCGGCGACCCCGAGGCGCTCTACGACAGCCTGTTCGGCCACCTGCTGAAGCTCGACCCGGCGCTGCTCGTCTACCCCGCGCACGACTACAAGGGCCGCAGCCACTCGACCATCGGCACCGAGCTCGCGACCAACCCGCGCCTGCAGCAGCGCGACCGGGCCGCCTTCGTGCAGATGATGAAGAGCCTCGACCTGTCGATGCCGACCCACCTGACCGAGGCCTTGCGAACCAACATGAGCGGCGGCAAGACGGTCGGCGAGATGCTCGCCGAGGCGACCGCGCGCGTGCCCTTCATGAGCATGGCCGAGCTGCGCACGCGCGTCGAGAGCGCGACGAACGAGCTGGTGATCCTCGACGTGCGCGAGAAGGACGCCTACGAGACCGGCCACATCCCCGGCGCTCGCCTGCTGCCGCGCGGCCAGCTCGAGCTGCGCGTCGACAAGGAGCTGCCCGACCCGACGGCGCGCATCGTCACCTGCTGCGAGTTCGGCCGCATCTCGACGCTCGCCGCGTCGACGTTGCGGACGATGGGCTTCCAGCGCGCCGTCGCCCTCGACGGCGGCATGAAGTCGTGGCTCGAAGCGGGCTATCCGACACGCGCCGGCGCGCTGCCCTGATGTACGGCAACGCGGCGCGCGAGCCTCGCTGCTAGGATCTTTTTCGTCTTCGCTTCGCGGCTTTCGCCATGTCGATCCGCTCCTTCGCCGCGCTCGTGGTCGCCGCCTTGCTGGCGGCGTGCTCCGCGTCGACGCAGCTGATCACCAACGACAAGCCGTCGGAGATCGTCAAGGCGAAGAGCTTCAGGCTCTATCGCGAGGTGATCCTGATCCCGCCCAAGGACGACCCGCGCCACATCGTGCCGAGGGTCGCCAGCGACATCGAGGCGATGGGCTTCCACGTTCGCGTCGTCGATCCGGCCAAGCCGCTCGAAGGCTCGCAGGGGACCGGCTTCGTCATCGGCGCCGGCTGGCTGCTGACCTGCTCGCACGTGATGGGCGAGCAGAAGGAAGCGACCATCACCCTGGCCGGCAAGCGGTTGGTCGCCGACGTGGTCAAGGCCGACGCCAAGGCCGACCTCGCTCTCCTCAAGCTGCGCGAGCCGCTGCCGGAGGGCGCGCAGCCGCTCGCCTTCCGAGCCGCGGCGCGGCCGGCGGTGATGGGCGAGGAGGTCTCGACGATCGGCTATCCGCTCAGCCGCCTGCTCGGCAACACCGCGCGCATGACGCGCGGCCTGCTCTCGGCGACGGCGGGCCTGCGCGACGACGACCAGCAGGTCCAGGTCTCGGCCGAGATCCAGCCCGGCAACAGCGGCGGGCCGCTGCTCGACCGCGACGGCAACGTCATCGGCGTCATCAACAAGACGATCAATCCGTCGGCGGTGGCGCGCGCGACGGGCGGCGCGCTGCCGCAGAACATCAACTTCGCGATCAAGGCGGTGCCGGTGCTCGACTTCGTCAAGGGCGCGGATGCCGGCGCGTTCGCGGCGCTGGACTTCGACCGCAAGGGCGCGCTCGAGAGCGCGAGCAAGGGCGTCGCCAAGGTGCAGGCCGGCCTCGTCGGCGCCGACAGCGAGCGCAACGACAAGATGGTCGTGCTGCTGCGCTACGTCAGCCACCTCGACGTCTGGTATCGCTTCCGCGTCTTCGTCCTGCAGGCGTTCGACTACGAGACGCAAGAGGGCCTGTTCGTCGCCGGCCAGGGCAAGGACAACCTGGTGAGCAACGAGGACGTCGTCATCCGCGACACCATGGCGCAGTTCAAGAAGGCGGTCAGCGCGCGCTGAGCCAGCGCGCCGCGTTCAGCCGTGCGCCGGCAGCAGCCGGCCGCGCACAAGGGCGCTCAGCGAGTCGACCGCGAAGACGAGGACGAACATCGCGATCAGCAGCGTCGAGGCCTGCGCCTGCTGGAAGATCGAGAGATGGAAATAGAGCAGCTGGCCGAGCCCGCCCGCGCCGACGAAGCCGAGTACCGCCGCCATGCGGATGTTCATCTCGAGTCGGTACAGCGCATAGGCAACGCCTTGCGCCGTCACCAGCGGCAGCGTCGCGTAGGCGAAGGCGGCGATGCGTCCGCCGCCGGCGTCGCGCAGGGCCCGCTCCGGTGCGGGCGGAACGTTCTCCAGGCTCTCCGCGTAAAGGCGGCCGAGGACGCCGGTCGTGTGCAATGCGAGGGCGAGCGTGCCGGCGAACGGGCCCAGGCCGGCAGCGATCACCATCAGTGCCGCCCACACCAGCTCGGGCACGCTGCGCAGGAAGTTGAGCAGCAGGCGGGCCGCCAGACGGGGCGCGAGACCGAATCGTCCCGCCGCCGGCAAGGCGACCGCCGCGCCGAAGACGACCGCGAGCAAGGTGCCGATCGCGGCGACCGCGAAGGTCTGCAGCGCGCCCCACGCCGCCTTGGCGAGAAACGCTGGCGTCGTGTCGGGCGGAAAGAATTCCCGCACGAACTTCGCCATCAGTCGCATCGATTCGTCGCTGAAGAGCTGGCGGTAGTCGACGGCGAGGTAGGCGAAGCTCGCGACGACTGCGGCAACCACGCCGAGGGCGAGGCCGATGCAGCCCCAGCACGGCGCGAGCCGCGTCGGCGCTACGGGCGAGGCGAGGCTCACGACAACACGCGCCGGATGACGGCGCTCATCGCGTCGGCGACGATGACGAGGCCGAGGAAGGTGAGCAGGATCGTGCTCGCCTCGCCGCCGTTGAGCATCTTCATCGACTGGTCCATCAGCTGGCCGAGACCGCCGGCGCCGACGAAGCCCATCACGACCGACGCGCGCACCGCGCACTCCCAGCGGTACACGGTGTACGACGCGAGCTCCTGCCCGGTGCTCGGCACGAGCGCGTAGAGGAGCGCGCCCAGGCGCGGGCTGCCGGCTTCGAGGAGCGCGCGCGCCGAGCGCGTGTCGCCCGACTCGAGGATCTCGGTGTAGACCTTGCCGAGCATGCCGCCGTAGGTCACCGCCAGGGCGAGGACGCCCGCGCCCGGGCCGAGGCCCAGCGCGCGAACGAAGACCAGCGCCCAGACGACTTCCGGCACGGCGCGCAGCACCGTGAGGACGCCGCGCGCCGCCGTGCGACCGGCTGCGCCAAGCGCTCGGCCGCGGCCGGGGCCGATGCGCGAGACGGCGAGCGAGCGTGTCGCGACGACGGCGAGCGGGACGGCGACGACGAAGGCGAGCGCGATCCCCGCCGTCGCGATCGCCAGCGTCTCGAGCGTCGCCTTCCAGAGCAGGGCAAGAAAATCGGGCGCCGTCGCCGGCGGCAGGAAGCCGGCGAGGAAGTTCGCCATCACCTGCAGGTTGCCGCTGTCGAAGAGCTGCCAGGGCTTGAACTCGGCCAGCACGAGCAGCGGCCAGAGGATCAGGACGCCCACAAGCAGCGCCGTCGCCCGCGATCGCGCCGCCGGGTCGCGCAGCGGCGCGTGCGCGTGCGGGGCGAGCGCGGCGGCCACTCCGGTCATTGGCAGCCCGGCCGCTTCAGCACGACGACGTTGGCCGGTCTTACGTCGTCCAGCGCGTCGACGCCTTGCTCCGGCAGGGCGCGGCCCTCGGTCGCATAGAGCTCGTGCAGCATCGCGCTCGTCACCGCGGCGGTCGGCCGGTCGAAGACGACTTCGCCGGCCTTCATGCCGATCAGGCGCGGGAACCACTTGAGCGCGAGGTCGACCGCGTGCAACGACGCGACCAGCGTCGCGCCGCGCGCTTCGCTCTCGGCGACGAGCGCTCCGACGCTCAGGTCGGCAAGCGCGGGATCGAGCGCCGACACCGGCTCGTCGGCGAAGATGAACGCCGGCCGCTGGTACAGCACGCGGGCGATGCCGACGCGCTGCAGCTGGCCGCCGGAGAGGCGATCGCAACGCTCGAAGACGCGGTCGCCGAGGTCGAGCCGGTCGAGCGCGTCGCGCGCGCCGGTGGCGTCGCCCGGAACGAGCAGCGACGCCAGTGCTTTCCACGCCGGCCACGTGCCGAGGCGGCCGGCGAGAACGGCGGTGACGACGCGCAGCCGCGGCGGGATCGGCGGGCTCTGGTGGACGACGCCGATCTGCGCGCGCAGCCGGCGCAGCGCCCCGGCGCCGAGCCGCCACGGCTCGGCGTCGTCGACGAAGAAGCGCCCCTCGCTCGGCCGGAGCGAGGTGCCGAGGACCCGCACGAGCGTCGTCTTGCCGGCCCCCGACGGGCCGATCACGGCGACGCGCTCGCCGCCGCCGAGGGCGATCGAGACGTTGCGCAGCGCCCGGTGCCCGTTGGCGTGCACGAGCCCGGCGCCTTCGAGCCGAAGGCCCATCGCGACGTCCCCTATTTGACGAGCCCGGCCGAGCGCGCGGCCGCCTCGATGCCGTCGTAGTTCGAGTTCTGGGTCGGGATGAACTTGCTCGCGCGCTGCAGGTCCATGATTTCCTTCATCGCCGGCTTGGCGGGGTCGAGCTTCAGGAAGGCGTTGGTGAGCTTCTTCGTCACTGCCGGGTCGAGGCCGGGCCGCACCGTCCAGTTGTAGTCGAAGTAGGGCGGCGTGATCGCCAGCACGCGCACCTTCTCGGCGTTCGCGTTCTTGGTCTCGACCAGCTTGTCCATCACCGACGAGTTCAGCACGCCGGCCTCGGCGCGGCCGGCGGCGACGAAGGCAACGGTCGCGTCGTGCGCGCCGGAGAACGCGACCGACTTGAAGTCGCGCTCGGGGTCGATGCCGGCCTGGAGCAGGTAGTAGCGCGGCATCAGGCTGCCCGAGGTCGACGACGGCGCGCCGAAGGCGAAGGTCTTGCCCTTCAGGTCGGCGAGCGTCTTCGCGGTGCTGTTGGCCGGGACGATGAAGCGGCTCGTGAACTTCGCGTCCTCGGCGCGCTGGACGATCGGCACCGCGCCGCCGTTGGTGCGCAGCCGCGCCTGCACGTAGGTGAAGCCGCCGAGCCAGGCCAAGTCGAGCTTGTTCGTCGCCAGGCCCTCGACGACGGCGGCGTAGTCGGTGACCGGGATGAACTGGACGTCCATGCCGGTCTCCTGCTTCAGGTAGTCGCCGAGCGGCTTGAACTTGCGCTGCAGCTCGGTCGGCGCTTCGTCGGGGATGGCCGAGACGCGCAGCACGCCGGCGGTCTGGGCCGGCGCGGAAGGTGCCGCGGCGATGCCGGCAAAAAGGGCCAAGGCGGCAAGGAGAGGGCGAAGGGTCGTCATGGAAGCGCTTTCGGTTCAGCGTTGAAGGGCCGCGGTGCGAAAGCCCGCGAAGACGTCGCTGCGGTCGGCGACGAAGAAGTTGCGATAGCGCGCATCGTGCAGGCGCTCGTGGGTTGCGAACGCGCCGCCGCGCAGCTCGCGATGATCGCCGAACCAGGGCCGGGAGTAGTCGGCGTAGGGTCCGGCCGCGAAACCGGGGTAGGGAAGGAAGGCGTCGGCGGTCCACTCCCAGACGCCGTGGCCCCAGGCAAAGCGCGGGTCGCGGGCGGCGCATTCCCATTCGGCCGCGTGCGGCAGGCGGCGGCCGGCCCAGCGGCAATAGGCCTCCGCTTCCCAGGAGCTGACATGGATCACGGGCGCGGCGGGGTCGAGAGGCTGCCAGCGGTCGAACCAGCGCATCTGCCAGTCGCCGGTTGCCGCGCGGCGCCATCGCTGCGGATGCGACAACGCATGTCGGGCTCGCCACGCGCCGGCCGCCCCGGGCCAGAGCGAGGCGTCGTCGTAGCCGCCTGCGGCGATGAAGCGAACGAACTCGGCGTTGCGGACCGGCGTCGCATCGACCTCGAACGGCGCGACTCGAAGCGGCAGCGCGGGCTTCTCGTTGTCGAAGGCGAAGCCGGGTTCGTCGCGCGCGCGTCCGAGCGCGATCGCGGCGCCGGCGATGGCGAGCGACGCCGGCGCGGGCAGCGTCGGCAAGGCGGCGCCTTCGGGTGCGGGCCAGCCGAGCGTCGCGCGCAGCCAGGCGAACGCTTCGCCATGCATGTCCTCGTGGAAGAGGGCGAGGCGGTGGAAGTAGTTCGCGTCGTCGTCGCCCTCGTCGTCCGGGATCGCGGCGATGCACGCCTCGAGCTGCCGCGAAAGGCCTGCCATCAGCGCGTCGCGCGACGGCAGGTCGATCCGCCAGCGGTCGGCGTGCGCCAGCCGCGCCGAATCGAAGACCGCGTCGGGGCCGGCAATGACCGCGGGCTGCGACGCTTCGACGAAGCCGCCGGCGCCGGTCGAATGCGGCCCGCGCAGGATCCAGAACTCGGCGAACCAGGCGAGGTGGCCGAGCTCCCAGGCGACGAGGTTGACGCCGGCCTGCATCGGCACGCGCCAGGCGTCGTCGTCGCGGTCCGCGGTTCGCGCCAGCGTCGTAGCGCGGGCGTCGCGGAGCGCGTCGGCGAGCGCCCTTCCGGCGAGGCGGCGGGCGTCAGCGGCCATCGGCGCCGATCGCCCGTGTCATCATCGATCGATGAGCGTCGTGCCCCCGCCACGCGTGCGCATCGTTTCGCCGGCGCTGGCCGCGGCCAACAACGGCAACTGGCACACGGCGGCGCGCTGGCAACGGTTCCTGGCACCGGTCGTCGCGCGCGTCGACATCGTCGGCGTCGACGCCGACGCCGAGCCGGCCGACCTGCTGATCGCCCTGCACGCGCGCCGCGCTGCGGCAGCGATCGCGCGCTGGCACGAGCGGCGGCCCGGCGCGCCGATCGTCCTCGTGCTCACGGGCACCGACCTCTATCGCGATCTCGACATCGACACGGGCGCACGGCATTCGCTCGAGTGTGCCAGCCGCATCGTCGTGCTGCAGGAGAAGGGCCTCGCGCGACTCGACGCCGCGAGCCGGGCCAAGGCGGAGGTGATCGTTCAATCCGCGCCGGCGCTGCGGTCGACGCGGGCGCCAGGCGATGCCGATCTCGTCGCCGTCGGCCACCTGCGCGAGGAGAAGGATCCGGAGACGCTCTACCGCGCCGCGCGCCTGCTCGCCCGCGACGCGGCCGCGCCGACGATCGCCCACGTCGGCGCGGCGCTCGACGCCCGCCTGGCCGAAGAAGCGCGGGCGACGATGGCGGCGTGCCCGTCGTACCGCTGGCTCGGCGCGCTCTCGCACGCGGCGGCGCGGCGCGCCATCGCCCGGGCGCGCGCGTTCGTCCATCCGAGCCGGATGGAGGGCGGCGCCAATGTCGTCATCGAGGCGGTGCGTTCCGGTGTGCCGGTGCTGGCCAGCCGCATCGACGGCAATGTCGGCCTCCTCGGTGCGGATTACGACGGCTACTTCCCGGTCGGCGACGCCGCAGCGCTGGCGGCGCTGGCGCGCCGCTTCTGTTCCGACGCCGGCTTCGCGCATCGCCTCTCGGCCCAGTGCGCGGCGCGCGAGCCCCTCTTTCGCCCCGCCGCCGAGCGACGCGCCGTGCGCGCTCTGGTCGCCGACCTGTGGCCGGCGCGTTCGCGCGGCCGCTGAGAGAATCCGTCTGCTCGACCCTGTTCCGATCGGACCCCATGAACACTCCCTCCCGCCCGACCCCGCTCGACGCGCCGCGGCTGCGCCTCACCAGCTTCTCGCACGGCGGCGGCTGCGGCTGCAAGATCGCGCCGGGCGTCCTCTCGGAGATCCTGCGCTCGAGCGCCGGCGGCCTGGTGCCGCCCGAGCTGATGGTCGGCATCGAGACCGCCGACGACGCCGCGGTCTACAAGCTCAACGACGAGCAGGCGCTGATCGCGACGACCGATTTCTTCATGCCGATCGTCGACGACCCGTTCGACTTCGGCCGCATCGCCGCCACCAACGCGATCAGCGACGTCTACGCGATGGGCGGCCGGCCGATCATGGCGCTCGCCCTGGTCGCGATGCCGATCGACAAGCTGACGACGGCGCAGATCGGCGAGGTCATCCGCGGCGGCGAGTCGATCTGCCGCCAGGCGGGCATCCCGATCGCCGGCGGCCACACCATCGATTCGGTCGAGCCGATTTACGGCCTCGTCGTCATGGGCCTGATCCACCCGAGCAAGGTCCGCCGCAACGCCGACGCCAAGGCCGGCGACGTGCTCGTCCTCGGCAAGCCGATCGGCGTCGGCGTGATGTCGGCGGCGCTGAAGAAGGACGCCCTCGACGCCGCCGGCTACGAGCGCCTGGTCGAGACGACGACGAAGCTCAACACGCCCGGCGTCGCCCTCGCCGACCTGGCCGGCGTCCATGCGATCACCGACGTCACCGGCTTCGGCCTCGCCGGCCACGCGCTCGAGCTCGGCCGCGGCGCCAACCTCGGCGTCACGATCCGCTGGTCGAAGGTGCCGCTCCTGCCGGGCGTCGAGGAGATGGCGAAGGATGGCTTCGTGACCGGCGCGTCGGGCCGCAACTGGGCCGGCTACGGCGTCGAGGTGCTGCTCGACAACACGCTGCCGCCGGTCGTGCGCGACCTGCTTACCGATCCGCAGACCTCGGGCGGCCTGCTCGTCAGCTGCACGCCGGAGAGCGTCAAGGAGGTCGTCGCGGTGTTCCGCGACCAGGGCTTCGAGGCGGCGGCGCCGATCGGCGTCGTCCGCGAGGGCGTCGGCCTGCGCGTCGTTCCCTGAGCCTGCGGCGCGCGCTTCAGCTCGCGCGCGCGAACAGCATGGGCGCCGCGGCATCGGCGCCGGAGCTTGCGAGCGTCGAACCGTCGGCGAGCAGGCGGCGCAAGGCAGCGGCGTCGGCGCTGCCTTCGGCGCGATCGGCGATCTCTTCGGCGAGCGCGCGCATCTGCCGCGTCGAGAAGCGGATGCGTTCGACGAAGGCGGCATCATCGAGGCGGTCGAGCAGGCTGCGGTTCAATTCGGCGAACCACGGCAGCTCGGCCTGGTCGAGCATCAGCGCCGGGTTGGCGACCGTCGCGCCCGGACGCGACGCCGACCACGCGCGCAACAGCGCCTGCACGGCGACGTTGAGCGCCTGGCAATGCGCCAGCTCGGCGCGCAGCGCCGACAGCGACGCGAGGTCGGCGAGGCGGCGCTGGAAGAAGAACTGCGCGAGCACGCCCCAGTAGTAGGTGTAGTCCCAGATCACCTTGACCGGCAGCACCTCGGGGTCGCCGAAGATCGGGTACTGGCCTTCGTAGAGCGCGAGCGTACTCTCGTAGAACGAGTGGAAGATCTGGTCGAAGACGTTGGCGTAGGCCTCGAGCGGCCGGCCCGACAGGTCGCGGCCGACCAGCTCGCAGATGTACGTGTTGGCGATGGCGATGAAGTCCGTGCCCGGCGAATAGAACGGGTCGAGGAAGAGGCCCGCCTCGCCCGTCAGCGCCCAGCGCTCGCCCGAGAAGACCTGCTTGCAGCCGTACGAGAAGCGGCGCAGGAAGGCGAAGTCCTGGAGCAGCTCGCGCTTGCCGTCGAGCGCGTCGAACAGGCGCGGCTGGTGCACGGCGAGCCAGTCCATCGCCTTGTCGAAGGTGTTCATCGTCGCCAGCGGATGCAGCTTTGCGTCGGCGACGATGCCGACCGAATGCGATCCCGAGGCGAGCGGAATGAGCCAGGCCCAGTAGCCCTCGCCGACGAGGTGGTTGGTCGAGAGCCAGCGCGCCGGCGGCGTGCAGCGCGAGCGCCACTCCGGATCGGCGGACCACTCGTCGATCGCGATCCGGTCCTGGATGCGGAACCAGACCGCGTTGGCGTCGTGACCATTCGGCTCGGCGAGCTCCAGCTTCTTCTTGATCAGGCCGGCACGGCCGCAGGCGTCCACGAGCCAGCGCGCCGCGACCTCGTGGCCGACGCCGGCATGGCGGTAGACGACGCGGTGGTCGCCGCCGGCGCCGAGCGCGATGTCGCGCACCGTCGCGCCGCACAGCACGCGAACGCCGCGCCGCGCCGCCTCCTCGGCGAGGAAGTTCTCGAGGATGCCGCGGTCGAGCTGGTAGCTCGGCACGCTCAGGTAGCGGCTGGCGCCGATCTCGGTGACGGCGTCGATGTCGCGCCGTCCTTCGGAGGAGAAGAAGCGAAAGCCGAACTTCTTCAGCTGCGCCGTTTCGAGGTGGTGCTTGAGGCCGAGCACCTCGCTCAGGTAGTTGGCGCCGATCTCCACCGTCGATTCGCCGACCTTGTGCGCGGCGATCGGCACCGGGTGGACGCGCCGCTCGAGGACGAGGATGTCGAGGTCGGCGAACGATTGCTTCAGCTGGAGCGCCAGCGTCAGTCCGGCGAGGCCGCCGCCGGTGATGACGACGTCGCAACGCGCGACGTCGCCGGTCGTCTTCGCCAGGGATCCGTTTTCGGGCATGGCGTCGATCATGCCGCGAGCGGTGACGCGACATCGGCGAAGGGATGTGCCGCGAGCGCGAGCGCGAGCGATCGCGTCAGCGGCAATGCCACCGCACCGTCGCCACCGGAGCGCCCGGCGGCGATCGCCTCGAGCAGCGGCAGCGCGCCCGACATCGCGTTGCCGGCGATGCTCTGTGCCGCCTTCGAACGGATCGGCGCGGCGCGGCCCGTGCCGCTCGCGAGCGACCAGTCGAAAGCCGCCACCGTGTTCGCGCCGGCGCTCGGCGCCAGCACCAGCGCGCAGGCGAGCAGGCCCGTGCTCTCGGTCACCGAGGCGAGCGCGCCCGTGGCGGCGACGTCGAAGGCGACCAGCAGCACGGGCCGGGCGTCCGCCTGGCACTGGATCGCGGCTTCGAGCAGGCCGGCGCCGAAGCTGGCGTCGAACGCGGTGAGGGCGGTGCTCGCCTCGTGGCAGCCCGTCGCGATCGTCCAGTAGCCGGCGGCGGCGTTGTGGACGGAGTTGTGGAACCTGGTCGGCGAGATCGACGTCGGCTCGCTGGCCAGCGTCGAGCACATGTAGTCGTTGATCGCCAGGTCGCCGTGCGACGAGGTGAAGATCGACGGCAGCGCCGCCGCGTCGCGGCCCGACTCGCGCACCGCCGCGGCGGCGACCTCGAGCGCAAGCGCGACCGTGTCCGGAGCGCGCCTTCGCTCCGCCGGCGCGAGGATCTCGGGCGCGGGTCGCTTGGCCGGCGTCGCCAGCGGCTCGGCCTCGCCGCGAAAGGCGGCGCGGGCCGCGGCCCAGCCGGGCAGCGTCGGCGCCCAGAAGGCGATGCCGTCGACGAAGAAGCGGCCGCCGTTCGCCCGGGCGCTCATGACCGCACTCCTGCGTCGCCGACGCCGAAGACGAGAACGCAGTTGTTGCCGCCGAAGCCGAACGAGTTGCTGAGGGCGATCCGCACCGGTCCGTCGGCGATGTCGATGCGCACCTGCGGCCCGCACGCCGCGTCGAGCACGCGCGTGTTGACGGTGCCCGGACGAAACCCGTGCTCGATCGCCAGCAGGCTCGCCGCCGCCTCGACGACGCCGGCGGCGCCGAGCGTGTGGCCGGTGACGCCCTTGGTCGAGCTGGCGTGGGTGGTCGCCGGAAAGCGCCGGGCGACCAGCGCCGCCTCGACCTCGTCGTTCTTGGCGCTCGCCGTGCCGTGCAGGTTGATGTAGTCGACGCCATTCGCGTCGATGCCGGCGCGCGCGAGCGCGTCGTCGAGCGCGCGCTCGGCGCCAAGGCCTTCGGGATGTGGCGTCGACATGTGGTGGGCGTCGCTCGATTCGCCGTAGCCGAGCAGGCAGAGCGGGGCGCCTTCGCTGCCGGCACGTTCGACCAGCGCGAAGCCGGCCGCCTCGCCGATGCTGATGCCGCTGCGCTCGGCGTCGAACGGCCGGCACGGCTCGGGCGAGACGAGCTGCAGCGCGTTGAAGCCGAACAGGACGCTGCCGCACAGCGTGTCGACGCCGCCGACGACGGCCGCGTCGACGAGGCCGAGCCGGAGCATCCGCTCCGCCGCCGCGAACACCTTCGCGCTCGACGAGCACGCGGTCGAGACGGTGAGGCACGGGCCCTCGAGGTCGAGCGCCTCGTGGACGAAGCGGGCGAGCGAATGCGGGGTGTGGACGAGCGGGTTGCGGTTGTCGGCCGGAAAGCCGCCGCCTTCGAGATGGCGATACGCGTCCTCGGTCGCGCCGATGCTCGAGGTCGAGGTGCCGAGGACGACCGCGACGCGCGCCGCGCCGTGGCGCTCGCGGGCGGCGTGGACGGCGTCGATGAAGGCGTCGCCGCGGAGGCCGAGCCAGGCGAGCCGGTTGTTGCGGCACTCCCAGGCGGCGAGCGGCTTGGGCAACGGCGCCGCTTCGACGCCGGCGACGCGGCCGATCCAGGTCGCGAGCGGCGTCGGCCCGAAGTCGTTCGGCGTCAGGCCGCTGCGCCCGTCGCGCAGCGCGTCGAGAAGGGCTGCCTTGCCGGCGCCGGCGGCGCTGGTCACGGTGTAGGCGGCGATTCGCAGCGGAGCGATGGGAGCGGGCACGGGATCGGAGGGCAGGAAGCGGGCCTGCGATTATCGGGGCGCCCCCCGAGCCGCGCCCTCGCTCAACCTGGGAGGCGCCGATCGATGACCTGGGCGACGACGACCCGGCCCAGAACGACGATCGCCGCCGCGACCGCGAGCAACGCCGGCCGCGCGCCGACCCCGTGCAGCAGGGCGCCGAAGACCAGCGGCCCGAGCCCCTGGCCGATGAAGAAGCCGCACGCGAAGAGCGCCACCGCCGAGCCGCGCGCCGACGGTGCGAGCTCGGTCGCCTCGGTCTGCATCGAGTTGTGCAGCATGTAGAAGCTGATGCCGGCGACGAACATCGCCAGCGCGGCCAGCCACCACGCCGGCACGAAGGCGAGCACGCCGTAGCAGACGGCGGCCGCGCCGGAGCCGATCAGGCACATGCGGCGAACGCCGAAGAGGCGCAGGAAGGCACGCACGCTGAAGGCGTAGAGCAGGCCGCCGACGCCGAAGGCGCCGAGCACCAGCCCGGTGACGCCGGCAATCGAGCCTCCGGCCGGGCGGGCCGTCGCCAGCAGCAGCTCGCCCATGTACGGGAACAGGCCGTAGAAGAACATTCCCTCGACGGCGACGCCGCCGATCAGCCACGGCGCCTTCGGGTTGGCGAGCACGCGGCCGTAAAGCGTCGCGAACGAGCCGCCGTCGCGACTCGCCGCCGCGCTCGCGCCGGCCGGCATCGCCAGCCACGCGACCGCCGCCGCCGCCGCGCCGACGCCGGCGCCGATGACGAGCGCGCTGTGCCAGCCGAAGGCGTCGTTGGCGAAGCCCGAGACCACCGAGCCGAGCATCTGCCCGGAGATGATCGCGAACAGCATCCGGCCGATCATCACCTGGCGCTCGCTCATGTCGTAGGTGTCGCCGAGGCCGGCGAGGACGAGCGGGATCAGGCCGCCGGCGAAGATGCCGGCGCCGATCCGCGTCGCCATCAGGAGCCTGAAGTCGGGCGCGAAGGCGCCGAGCAGCAGCATGACGGCCAGGCCGGCGACGCAGACCTGGATGCAGCGCGGCTTGCCGAAGCGGTCGCCGATCGGGCCGAGGAACGGCTGGGCCAGCGCGTAGGGCAGCGCGTAGGCGGTGTTGAGCATCGCCGCGCTCGTCGGCGTGATCGCGAAGTGCGCCGCGACCGGCAGGATGATCGGGTCGGCGAGGCGAAGCGCGAAGCCGCTCGCGAAAGCGCACGCGGCGAAGACGAGGAAGACCGGCACGGTCGCTACTGGCGAGCGACGTGCCGCTTCAGCGTGAACGCATCAGGGCTTCGATTTCCGCAGCGCCGACCGGCGCGCCGCGGCTGATCAGCTCGCAGCCCTGGTCGGTGACGACGGCGTCGTCCTCGATCCGGATGCCGATGTTCCAGTAGCGCTCGGGCACGCCTTCGGCCGGCCGGACGTAGAGCCCCGGCTCGATCGTCACGACCATCCCGGGCTCGAGCTTCCTCGACGGCTTCCGGACGACGGTGCCACCGAGCCAGTCGGGCTGTTCGACGGGTGGTTCGTGGGCCGACTGGTAGTCGCCGACGTCGTGAACGTCGCGGCCGAGCCAGTGGCCGGTGCCGTGCATGTAGAACTTGCGATAGGCCGCCGATTCGATCACTGCGTCGACGTCGCCGACGGCGCTGCGGTCGAGCAGGCCGGTGTCGAGCATGCCCTGGGCGAGGATGCGCACCGCCGCGGCGTGGCCGTCGCGCAGGCGCGCACCGGGCTTCGTCGCCGCGACCGCGGCCGCCTGCGCGGCCTCGACGATGTCGTAGAGCTCGCGCTGGGGCGCCGTGAATTTGCCGTCGGCGGGGAAGGTGCGCGTCACGTCGCTGGCGTAGCCGTCGAGCTCGCAGCCGGCGTCGATCAGGCACAGCTGGCCGGGCTCGAGGGGCGTCGCCCCCGCGCTGTAGTGGAGGATGCAGGCGTTCGCGCCGGCGGCGACGATCGAGGTGTAGGCCGGCCCTTCGGCGCCGGAGCGGCGGAACTCGTGCAAGAGCTCGGCCTCGATCTCGTATTCGGGAATGGCGGCGCGCGGATCGGCGGCGAAGCGGGCGGCGCAGAAGCGCATCGCGCGCACGTGCGCGGCAGCGCTGATGCGCGCGGCGCGGCGCATCGTCTCGATTTCGCCGGCGTCCTTCCGGACGCGCATCGCCGCGAGCAGCGGCGCGAGGTCGTGCTGGACGCCGGGCGCCTCGACGCCCATGCGATTCCTGGCGCGAACGCGCTCGAGCCAGCCGTCGATGCGCGCGCCGAGCCCCGGCGTGTCGAAGCTCCACCACACCGCGGGCTGGTCGGCGAGGCGCTCGACCATCGTCTCGTCGAGGCGGTCGAGCGCGATCGCATCGTCGACGCCGAGCGCCGCGGGTGCCGCGTCGGGGCCGAGGCGGATGCCGTCCCAGAGCTCGCGCTCGACGTCCTTCGGCCGGCAGGCGAGCGTCGTCCGGCCGTCGCTGCCGATGACGAGCCAGGCGCCCGGCTCGGCGAATTCGGTCAGGTAATGAAAGTCGCTGCCGTGCCGGTACGGGTGGTCGTTGTCGCTGTTGCGCTGGCGCTCCGGCGCGGTCGGCACGATGGCGATGCCGCCGCCGGCCTCCTGCATCGCCGCGACGATTCGGGCCCGGCGGGCGGGGAACGGCGAAGGCGTGGAATCGCTCATGGCTTCGACTGTAGCGGCCGGCAGGGCCAGAATCGCGTCCGCGGGATTCGAACACTCATCGGCGAGGGGAGCACCATGCCCATGCAATACCGGCGGCTCGGCGCGAGCGGTCTGAAGGTCAGCGAGCTCTCGATCGGCTCGTGGATCACGTACCACACGCAGGTCGACGTCACGGCGGCCAAGGAGATGCTCGCGGCGGCGATGGACGCCGGCGTCAACTTCTTCGACAACGCCGAGGTCTACGCGCGCGGCCAGAGCGAGGTCGTGATGGGCGAGGCGATCAAGGCGCTGAAGTGGCCGCGGCTCAACTACGTTGTCTCGACCAAGTTCTTCTGGGGCCTCGAGCGCGAGGGCAACACCGTCAACCGGATGGACACCCTCAACCGCAAGTACCTGACGCAGGCGATCGACGGCTCGCTCAGGCGCATGGGGCTCGACTTCATCGACATCGTCTACTGCCATCGCTCCGACCCGAACACGCCGATCGAGGAAACGGTGTGGGCGATGAGCGACATGATCACGCGCGGCAAGGCGCTCTACTGGGGAACGAGCGAGTGGAACGCCGCCGACATCCGCACCGCCTGGGAGATCGCCGACAAGCGCAACCTGCACAAGCCGATCGTCGAGCAGCCGCAGTACAACCTGTTCCATCGCAAGCGCGTCGAGCAGGAGTACGCGCGCCTCTACGACGACATCGGCCTCGGCCTGACGACGTGGAGCCCGCTCGCCAGCGGCCTGCTCACCGGCAAGTACCGCAAGGGCATCCCGGCCGGCAGCCGCGGTGCGCTCGAAAGCATGTCGTGGCTGGCCAAGGGCCTCACCGACGAGGCCAAGAACGCCGCCGTCGACCAGCTCGAGGGCATCGCCGCCGAGATCGGCGCGAGCGTCGGCCAGATGGCGATCGCCTGGGCGCTGAAGAACCCGCACGTCTCGACCGTCATCACCGGCGCGTCGAACGTCGGCCAGCTGCGCGCCAACCTGCTCGCGGTCGACGTCGTGCCGCGGCTCACGCCGGAGGTCGTCGCGCGAATCGACGCGATCGCGCAGCCTCTTGCGACCTAGCGGCCGCAAGAGGCTGCGCGTCGGCGCAAACAGGATTGCTCCCTCCCCTCTCCCTCCCTCCGAGAGGGAGGGGCCGGCCCCGTCGGGTCCGCGCTGCGCTGGCGTCGGGTCAGGGCGTGGCGTTCAATGCGGCGAGCTGTTCTGGGGTGCCGACGTTTTCCCAGCGGCCGCGATAGACCTCGGCGCCGATGCGCCGTTCGCGCATGCCGGCGTAGAGCAGCGGCGCCAGCGGGGCATGCGTCCCGGGCGCGATGCCGGCGAACATCTCGGCGCGGGCGAGGGCGATGTTGGCGTAGGTCCAGCGCTGGCCGTCGGGGCCGGTGCCTTCGGCGAGACCGAGACCTTCGGCATCGAGGCCGAAGTCGCCGCGCGGATGAAAGCTCGGGTTCGGCACCAGCCAGAGCCGGGCAAGCCGGCCGCTCGCGACGAAGCGATCCGCCGCGCCCGCGCTGAAGCGGAAGTCGGGCGCCCAGACGTCGGCCGAGACGATCCAGAACGCGTCGCCGAGAAGCGGCAGCGCCTTGGCGATGCCGCCGGCGGTCTCGAGCGCGCCGCCATGGTCGCGGCCTTCGCGCGAGTAGGCGATGTTCAACCCGTAGCGCACGCCGTCGCCGATGGTCGCGACGATCTGCTCTTCGAGCCAGTCGGTGTTGACGACCACGTCGCGAACGCCGCCCTCGGCGAGCGCCTCGAGGTGCCATTCGATCAATCGCTTGCCGCGCACTTCGAGCAGGGGCTTGGGGCAGGTGTCGGAAAGCGGCCGCATCCGCTTGCCGCGGCCGGCGGCGAGGAGGATCGCCTTCATCGCGCGACCGTTGCCGCCAGCGCTCCGCGCTCGACCGCGTGGCGCTCGACCGAGGCCGGCTCGAACGCCGCGATCAGCGCCGCCAGCAGCGCTTCGGCGCGCGCCGAGTTGTCGGTGCCGAGGTTGCAGACGTAGACGTCGAGCGTCGCCGCCTCGATCTCGGGCCAGGTGTGGACGGCGAGGTGCGACTCGGCGAGCAGGACGACGCCAGTGATTCCCGCAGGCGCGCCGCCGCCGCCTTGCGGCGCGCCGGGCGAGAAGCGGTGGAACAGCTCGCCGACGGCGCTGAGACCGGCCGCGGCGACGGCCGCGAGGCAGGTCGATCGCAGCGCGGCGGGTGTCGTCATCACGGGCCGCGCCGCCGCGCAACCGCGCAGGTCGGCGGTCAGGTGCAGGCCTCGCATCGGCGCGATTATCGCGGCCGGCTCGGCGCGCGCCTCGCCCTCTAAAATAGCGGGCTCCCCTTGCTTCGAACGGACCTCCGCAATGGCAGCGATCGTTTCCCCGGAAAGTCCGCCCGTGCAACGCCAGGGGGCGCACGCCGGAGGGGACGCGCCGGGCGCGCAGCGATCGAGCCTGATGGCCAACGCGATCCGGGCCTTGTCGATGGACGCGGTCCAGCAGGCGAACTCCGGCCATCCGGGCGCGCCGATGGGGATGGCCGAGATCGCGGTCGCGCTGTGGGGCCGGCATCTGCGCCACAACCCCGCGAACCCGCGCTGGCCGGGCCGCGATCGCTTCGTGCTCTCGAACGGCCACGGCTCGATGCTGCTGTATTCGCTGCTGCACCTGACCGGCTACGACCTCGCCCTCTCCGAACTGCGCAATTTCCGCCAGTTGCACAGCAAGACGCCGGGCCACCCGGAATTCGGCATCACGCCGGGTGTCGAAACGACGACCGGCCCGCTCGGCCAGGGCCTCGCCAACGCCGTCGGCATGGCGCTCGCGGAAAAGCTGCTGGCCGCCGAGTTCAACCGCGACGGCCACGCCGTGGTCGATCACCACACCTACGTCTTCTTCGGCGACGGCTGCCTGATGGAAGGCATCAGCCACGAAGCGTGCTCGCTCGCCGGCGCGTGGAAGCTCGACAAGCTGATCGCGGTCTACGACGACAACGGCATCTCGATCGACGGCGCCGTCGCGCCCTGGTTCAGCGACGACACGCCGAAGCGCTTCGAGGCCTACGGCTGGCACGTGATCGCCGGCGTCGACGGCCACGACGTCGACGCGGTCGACGCGGCGATCGTCACCGCGCGCGCCAACACCGGCAAGCCGACGCTGGTCTGCTGCAAGACGACCATCGGCAAGGGCGCGCCGACACGCGCCGGCACCGCCAAGGCGCACGGCGAGGCGCTCGGCGTCGACGAGGTGAAGGCGACGCGCGCAGCGCTCGGCTGGTCGCATGCGCCGTTCGTGCTGCCCGACGAGGTCTACGCCGCCTGGGACGGCAGCGAAAGCGGCGCCGCCGCGGAGACCGCGTGGCGCGATCGTTTCGACGCGTACGCGCGTGCTCATCCCGAGCTCGCCGCGGAATACACGCGGCGCATGGCGGGCGAGCTGCCGGCGCGCTGGCGCGCCCTCGTCGGCGCGACCGCGGCCGCGGCGCACGCCAAGGCCGAGACGGTCGCCAGCCGCAAGGCGAGCCAGATGGTTCTCGAGGCGTTCACGAAGGAGCTGCCCGAGCTGCTCGGCGGCAGCGCCGACCTCACCGGCTCGAACTTCACCAACACCAGCCACACGCCGCCGCTGCGGTTCGCCAAGGACGGCGCCGTCATCCAGGACACCGAGGGCCGGCGCGGCCGCCACATCAACTACGGCGTGCGCGAGTTCGGCATGGCGGCGATCATGAACGGCATCGCCCTGCACGGCGGCTTCATCCCGTACGGCGGCACCTTCCTGACCTTCAGCGATTACAGCCGCAACGCGATCCGCATGGCGGCGCTGATGAAGCAGCGCGTGGTCCACGTCTTCACGCACGATTCGATCGGCCTCGGCGAGGACGGGCCGACGCACCAGTCGATCGAGCATGCGGCGTCGCTGCGCCTGATCCCCAACCTCGACGTCTGGCGTCCTTGCGACACGGTCGAGACGCTCGCCGCCTGGACGGCGGCGCTCGAGAGCCGCGATCGGCCGACGGCCTTGCTGCTGTCGCGCCACAACTTGCCCTATGCGCCCAAGCCGGGCTTCGACGCCGATGCGCCGGAGGCCGGCCTGGCCGCCATCGCCAAGGGCGCCTACGTCCTGGCCGAGCCGTCCGAGGTCGGCCTGCGCGGGCGAGCGAGCGCCGTGATCATCGCCACCGGCTCGGAGGTCGGGCTCGCCCTCAACGCGCAGCAGGAGCTCGCCAAGCCGGAGAACGGCAGGATTGCGGTGCGCGTTGTCTCGATGCCGTCGACGACCGTCTTCGATCGCCAGGGCGACGCCTACAAGCGCGCGGTGCTGCCGCCCGGCGTGCCGCGCATCGCCGTCGAGATGGGCGTCAGCGACGGCTGGTGGAAGTACGGCTGCGCGGCCGTCGTCGGCATCGACCGCTACGGCGAATCGGCGCCGGCGCCGGTCCTCTTCAAGCATTTCGGCTTCACGGTCGACAACGTCGTCGCGACGGTCAGGTCCGTCGTCGGCGCGCGCTGACATCCCTTTGACATCCAGGAGCAACCTCCCATGACCATCAAGATCGGCATCAACGGCTTCGGCCGCATCGGGCGAATGGTGTTTCGCGCCGCCGTCCAGAACTTCGCCGACGTCGAGGTCGTCGCGATCAACGACCTGCTCGAGCCCGAGTACCTCGCCTACATGCTGCAGTACGACTCGGTGCACGGCCGTTTCAAGGCCAGCATCGCCGTCGACGGCAACACGCTGATCGTCAACGGCAAGAAGATCCGTCTGACGCAGGAGAAGGATCCGGCGAATCTCAAGTGGGGTGCGATCGGCGCCGACGTTGTCCTCGAATGCACCGGCCTGTTCCTCACCAAGGAATCAGGCCAGAAGCACGTCGACGCGGGCGCGAAGAAGGTGATCTTCTCTGCGCCTTCGAAGGACGACACGCCGATGTTCGTCTTCGGCGTCAACGACAAGAGCTACAAGGGCGAGGCGATCATCTCCAACGCCTCGTGCACGACCAATTGC